>JBBRGA010000006.1:0-47894 GCA_038241115.1 Burkholderiales bacterium
CGAATGCTTTTCTTCATCAAATGTCTCCAGTTTTCTAGTTAGAAGTGATTTAAAACGGGTTACCTCGCGCTCGGGTCACTGCCAGCGAGCCGAGGTTTCGGTGACCGGCCGGGCTGAGCTGCAAACTGTCGGCCCACAAATGCGTGTTTGCAGTCGGCACGACCGTGGCGGGTGCCACCAAGGGCACCAGGGTTTGCGCGGTGCAGGCGCTCACCAGCGGTGCTTTGGCGATGTCACACACCACATCGCTCACGTTCGAAAGTGCATAAGTGGACGGAAACTTCACCATGGTCTGCACCAGCTCGTCGGTGAATATCAAGCCCGTGGTGCGGCCGTTGTTGATCAAGCCCACGATCAATTTGTCGTTGAAGCTTTTGGTCAACGCCACAAGAATTGACGCTCGGTCGGCGTCGGTGGCGGTGATGGTGTTGGCGGCTTTTTCCGCCAGGGCGAACGGCGTCAAACCCAAATCCGGCACGGTCGAAATAACGACCTTCCCACCCAGCGCCGCAATGCGATTCACCTGGGTTGAAAGCAGCGCTCCGGCCGCCTCAACATTGGCCTTGAGCTGACCGTAAGGCACAGCGGGGTATTGCTTGTATTGGGCGAGGATGTCGTTGGCGCCCGCCAAGACCGTGACCAGATCGGTTTCCACAAAGCCGCCTGCCGCCGCTTGCGCGTCAATTTGCGCCACCACGTCGGCGACTGTGGCTCCGGCGGCGGCCCTGATGAAGGCATTGGGTACGGCCACGGCATTTGGATTGCACTGCGAAAAAACCAGACCGTAGTAGTTGGTCAACGCCTGAATCCAGATGGGGTTCAGCGCGCAGTCCAGGCTTGTCAAATCAACCTTGACCGCGTTGACGGTGAACTTGCGCCCGGCGCTGTCCATCACGCTGGTTTCGTCGCCAAAAGCAATGAAACGCGTGGGTGCGAACGCCACCAATTGCGACCCACCGCCGCAAGAGGCCAACGCGGCGGCGGCCAGCAAACTCACAGCACAGCGGCGTAGGGACGATGCCCACGGGTTTGTTTTGAGACTCATGAAAACTCCACAAATATTCAGGCTGGTTGATTTGGGCTGGGTGCTTGCGCCAGGGTTTGGACTGCGGCGCTTGCCGATCGGCTTGCTGGACTCGGCGTTGGACGGAACGATGTACAGCGTGTTTAACAAGTTGTTTGGAAAGCAGCACTGGCCCGCTGCAAGCGGTCTCTCACGCCGTCCCATTCAGCGGCAGGCGGCGGCGCTTCGACCCAGATGGCTTGCACACCCTCGTCATCGAAAGCGCGCAAGGCGAAAAACAATTCTTGTGCTGCGTGCACGGCGTCGGTGGGCATGTGGCGATGCACCGTGTCGCGCAACAGCTCTGGCATGGCCCGACGGGAATATACCGCCAGCGTCGGCGCGTCAGGGGACAGCGCAAGCGCCGCGCCCGCAGCAAGCGCAGCAGGCGCAGCACCCGCAGCACCGGCAGCACCCGCAGAACCCGCAGTCGCAGTCAACAGAGCTGCTGCCCGCATCTGCAACGCTGCGTCAAGTTGCACCGGCGTCATCAAGCGCACGCAAGCACGCGGCGCGTAATGCGCCTCGAGCGTGCCCGACGCGCGCGGCGCCGCAGCATCGCGTGCGCGCAGCGGCTCACCTGAAACCGCTTCGATGTGCGCTTGTGTCAACGCACCGGGACGAAGCAACACCGGGTGCTCGCGCGAGCAATCGACGATGGCAGACTCAATGCCCACGCTGCACGGCCCACCGTCGAGGATCAGCAAATCAGGCTCAAACTCTTCGTGCACATGCGCGGCGGTGGTTGGGCTGACACGGCCAAAGCGGTTGGCACTTGGCGCGGCCACGCCCCTTACGCCGTGCCCCGCCGCAGCACGCAACAACGCCAGCGCGACCGGATGCGACGGACACCGCAGCGCGATGGTGGTTTGCCCGCCCGCCGCCGCTGCGCCGACGCCGTCGGCCCGCGGCACGATGACGGTCAGCGGCCCGGGCCAAAAGCCCGCCATCAAACGCTGCGCCATAGGCGAAATTGACGCAGCGAAATGCCGTGCGGCTGCGGCGTCCGCGACGTGAACGATCAACGGGTGATCCGCCGGGCGGCCTTTGGCATAGAAGATTTTGGCCACCGCTGCGTCGCTGTCTGCGCGGGCTCCCAAGCCGTAAACAGTCTCGGTGGGAAAGGCCAGCAACTCGCCTTCAGCCAAGGCTTGCGCGGCGCGTGCGATCACCTGCGGGTCAGAGCCGTCGAGCAGCATGTGCGCCTTGGTGGTCTCGGTAAAACGGCGGACTTGGATGACTCGGCTTGTCGCGTCAGAACGACGGCAGGCCGAGTGCAGCACAGGCCTGCAGCGCGACAGCTTTCGCCTGGGCCGCGGTGGCCGCCGTGAAGGTCAAGTGGCCCATCTTGCGGCCCGCGCGCGCCTGCGCCTTGCCGTACAGATGCAGATGCGCACCGGGAAGCGCCAGCGCCGCAGCCCAGGCAGGCTCGGTTTGCAAGACGCCTTGCGCAAACCACAGGTCGCCCAGCAAGTTCAACATCACCGCCGCGGAGTGCGCGCGTGGCGCGACCAGAGGCACAGCGGTCAGGGTGCGCACTTGCAAATCGAACTGCGACACATCACAGGCATCGATGCTGTAGTGGCCCGAGTTGTGCGGTCGAGGCGCCATCTCATTGGCAACCAGGCTGCCGTCTTGCAGCACAAAAAACTCAACGCACAGCACGCCCACGTAATTCAGCGAGCTGGCAATTTTTTCAGCCGCCGCAATTGCGAGCACTTGCACCTCGGCGGTGAGATCGGGGGCGGGCACTTGCGTCACCGCCAGGATGCCGTCCCGGTGCAAGTTTTGTTGCACTGGCAAATGCACCACGGAGCCGTCGGCACCGCGTGCCACGATCACGCTGATTTCGTACTTGAGCGGCAACAGTTTTTCCAGCACGCAAGACGTCGACGACGAAGCCGGCGAAGCACCGAGCAAGTCGGCGCTTTGCATGCCGTGCCAAGCCGCGCTCAGTTCTGCGGGCGTGTCGACGCGGGCCTGCCCTTTGCCGTCGTAGCCCAGGCGCGTCGTCTTCAAGATACCCGGCAGCAGATCGACTGGCAGCGAGCCCAGCTGGGACGCGTTTTCAATCAAGGCGTGCGGCGCGCAGGCCACGCCGCAGCGCGCGAAATGGGCCTTCTCTGCGGCACGGTCCTGGCACACCGCCACCGACTCGGCACTCGGTGCGACTCGGCAAGAAACGGCCAATTCTCTCAACGCCGCAGCGGGCACGTTCTCAAACTCCGTGGTCACCGCCACACTCACCGCCGCCAGCGCACTCAGACCTTCCGGGTCAAGGTAGGCACTTCGGATGTGGTGATGCGACACACAACCCGCCGGGCTGTTTTCATCGGCATCGAGCACTGCGGTGGCGTAACCCATTTGCTGCGCCGCGTGCACGAACATGCGCGCCAACTGGCCGCCGCCCATGACGCCAAGCGTCATTCGTCGATTCCCGCCAAGCGTCATTCGTCGATTCCCGCCCAGCGTCATCTGCCGATTCCCGCCCAGCGTCATTCGTCGATCCCCGCCAAGCGGCGTCTGTCGATCCGGCTCAATAGTGGCCCCGCACGCATTTAAAACCGTCATTTCAAGTCGGCCGTCATCGCACGCGCCGCTTCGGTTTGGCGCGCCCGGTACGCATCAAGCTGGACGCGCAGCGCAGGCTGCTCAAGCGCCAACATGGCCACCGCAAAAAGCGCTGCATTGGCCGCACCGGCCGCACCGATGGCAAACGTCGCCACGGGGATGCCTTTGGGCATTTGGACAATGGAATGCAGTGAATCAACACCGTGCAAATGTTTGCTGGCCACGGGCACACCGAGCACTGGCACGGTGGTTTTGGCGGCCAGCATGCCGGGCAAGTGAGCGGCTCCGCCGGCTCCCGCAATGATGGCCTTCAGGCCTCGATCTGCGGCAGCTTCGGCGTAGCGAAACATGTCGTCAGGCATGCGGTGGGCAGACACCACGCGGGCTTCAAACGCAATGCCGAACTCGGCGAGAATCTCAGTGGCAGCGCGCAATGTGTCCCAGTCGCTGCTGGAGCCCATCACCACACCCACCACGGGCGTGGTGCTCATGCGCATCGCTCCGGGAACAAGGGTAAGCCTTGAATTGTAGGTGGCGTGACGTCACCTCTTGGGGCTGCGAAGCGCATCAAAAAAGACAAGCCATGACCATCGACATCTCTCTGCAAAATTTTGAAACCGACCTGATTCAGGCGTCGATGACCCAGCCCGTGCTGCTGGACATTTGGGCGCCCTGGTGCGGCCCGTGCAAAGCGCTGGGGCCGGTGCTGGAGACCCTGGAAACCGCGTACGCGGGCCGCTTCAAGCTGGCCAAGCTGAATGCCGACGAGCAAGGCGAAATTTCAGGTCAGCTGTCGGAAATGTTTGGCGTTCGCAGCATTCCGTTTTGCGTGATGTTCAAAGACGGCCAGCCAGTAGACGGCTTTGTGGGCGCGCTGCCCGAGTCTCAAATTCGCGAATTCCTCGACAAGCATGTGGCGCCCCCGCACGAGGCTGAAGCCGGGGACGAAGCGGAAGAAGCTGCGGCGTTGGAAGCCGACAGCAACCCTGCCGACGCGCTTGAAAAACTGCAAGAAGCCGTGGCAGCCAACCCTGCCAACGACGCGGCGCGCAACGATTACCTGCGCGCCTTGTTGTCTCAGGGCCTGGTCGCAGAGGCGCGACGTGTCTTCGATCCTGTGGCGCACCAAGTGGTGCCCGATGCGCGCCTGACGGCCTGCGGCCATTGGCTGGCGGCCCTGGAAGCCATGCCTGTATCCGCCGACGCACTGACCGCGGCCCTGGCCGCCAACAAACGAGATTTCGAAGCGCGCTTCAAACTGGCCCAAAGCCACTTTGCGGCGCAGCGTTTGACGCAGGCCATGGACGAACTGCTGGAAATCGTGATGCGTGACAAAGAGTGGAACGCGCAACTGGCGCGAAAAACTTATGTGGCCATCCTGGAATTGATGACCAAGCCCGCGCTCAAAACCGGCAAAGCCGAAGTCGCCGCACCCAAAGGCACGCTGGAGTTGGCCGGCAAAGTCAGCACCGCTCCGGCAGACCCGGTGGTCGATGCCTACCGGCGCAAGCTGAGCATGGCTTTGTTCTGAGGTCCTTCTGCACAGACGTCTGCGCCAACGTGAGCGGCAACGTCTGCGCCAACGTCAGAGCGGCCCGTTGTGCCCCAGGCGACTCACGGCATCGATGACGCGTGCTTGCATGGCGCGGTAGTCCTGCCAAAGCGGCGCGGCCAGATCACGATGACGCTGAGCTTGCTCGGCGTCACCCACAACTTCAAACACTTGTGCGCAGCGGCTGTGGGTGGCGGCCCTGTCGTCCAGTTGAGTGTCGCTGGCCAGGCTGGTTTCTGCGGCCAACGCATCAGTCCTGGCGCCGTCCATTTGGCCCACCTGGCTACGGCACCAGGCTTGGTCGGCCAAGTTGGCGCAGTGCATGCGCGACATTCCCTGCGCTGCCTCCAGATGCGCCTCAAAGGCCAGCAAGGCCTGCGCAGGCTCGCCTTGCAAGGCCAAAATCTGAGCGCGCAGCAAAGGCATTAGAGGCATGGCGCTGACAGCACCCGTGCGCGCATCAAAGCTGGAGGTTGCCTCGGCGCTCATCAGCGCATAAACGCCCTCCATCGCGTTGCCTTCGCCGGTGAGTGCGACTTGTCGCAAATTGGTGGCCCTGATGGAGGCCATGTTGAACATGACGGCACTGATGGTGGCGTCGTCACCCTCGGCGTTGGCGTGGGTGCGGGCGCGTTGGTACCAAGGCAAGGCCAAGTCCAAACGACCCGCCAGGTGCAGGGCTTGGGCGGCCACCAAATTGGCGCGCGAGCGGGCGGCGTGGTGATCGGGCTCGGCCAGAAGCAAGGCTTGGCTGAGGTGCCGCGCCATCGAGTCCACGTCGAGACGCGTGTAGTCCATGTGCGCCAGCCAGGCAGCGCTCAGGGCATGCAAAGGCATCAAGCGTCCCGCCGCGCTGAGCGCATGCGCGCGGCGCATTTTGTCGCGCGCCGCCGCGCCCAAATCGGTGAAGTGGCTCATCAAGCCGTCGGCCAAACTGAGCCAGGTGCTGATGGCTGGATGAGGACGCGCCTCATATCGCCGACGCACCGCATCGAGCTCGGTCGCGGCTTGCAGGGTGTGCCCCTGGCGCGCCAAGTAGCAGGCGCGCTCAGCGCGGGCACAGTCGCCGACCAACGATTCGGGGTCACGCGCAATGGCCGCGTCCAAGCGCTCCAGCAGACGCCGCGGCTGAACGGTGGCGTTGTTTGGCGTCATGGCGTCATGAAGTCAAACGCTGCAGGGCTTCGCGGTACTTGGCAGCAGTTTTCCGCGCCACTTCTGCCGGCAACTCCGGCGCCGGTGCCTGCTTGTTCCATGCGCGGCCGTCAACGCGAACCTGCTCCAGCCAGTCGCGAACAAACTGCTTGTCGTAGCTGGCCGGGTTGGCGCCTTCGACCAGGCCTTCGAGTGGCCAAAAGCGCGATGAATCGGGCGTCAGCACTTCGTCCATCAAGGTCAGGGTGCCGTCAGTGTCCAGGCCGAATTCAAACTTGGTGTCGGCGATGACGATGCCTTTGGTCAACGCAAACGAAGCCGCTTCTTGGTACAGCCGCATCGACACCTCACGCACTTGCTGGGCCAGCGGCGCCCCAATGATTCGGCTCATCTGCGGGAAGCTGATGTTCTCGTCGTGGTCGCCCGCCTCGGCCTTGGTGGCGGGCGTAAAAATGGGCCCGGCCAGGCGGCTGGCGTTTTTCAAACCCGCGGGCAAAGGCACACCGCAGACGGCTTGGTGGTGTTGATATTCCTTCCAGCCGCTGCCCGCCAGATAACCACGCACCACGGCTTCCACCGGCAGCGGCCTCAGGCGTTTGACCAACATCGAGCGACCGCGAACCTGCTCGCGCTCCTCGGCCGACACCACGCCTTCGGGGTCGTCACCGGTCAAGTGGTTGGGCACGATGTGGCCGAGCTTGGCAAACCAAAACAGGGCCATCTGCGTGAGCAATTCACCCTTGCCTGGAATGGGCTCGCCAAGCACCACATCGAAAGCGCTGAGACGGTCGCTGGCCACCATCAACAAGCGGTCGGTGCCCACGGCGTAGTTGTCGCGCACCTTGCCCCTCGCTACGAGCCGTAGCGAGGTCAATTGACTCTCGAGCAGTGGCGGTGAACTGAGCCGGCTTTCCAACAAGGGCGAAGTCGCGGTCATGTGGTCGTTTTCAGAAGGCTGCTGTCAGATGTGCGCGAGTTCAGATCACCGTCGGCGCCAACTCGCCAGCCGCGTAGCGCTGCGCCACTTGCACCAACGTCAAGGGCTTGATCTTGGCGGCTTGGCCTTCGCAGTTGAACTCTTGATAGCGCTGCTTGCAGATTTTTTTGGCGGCTTCGCGGGCCGGTTTCAAATAGTCGCGGGGGTCGAACTTGTCGGGGTTTTGCGCCATGTACTGGCGGATGGCGGCGGTCATGGCCAAGCGCACATCGGTGTCGATGTTGATTTTGCGAACACCGAATTTAATGGCTTCTTGGATCTCACTCACGGGCACGCCGTAGGTTTCTTTCATCGCGCCGCCAAATTCGCGAATCACCGCCAAAAGGTCTTGCGGCACGCTGGAGCTGCCGTGCATCACCAAGTGGGTGTTGGGAATGCGTTTGTGGATTTCTTTGATGCGGCTGATGGCCAAAATGTCGCCGGTGGGCTTGCGGGTGAATTTGTAGGCCCCGTGGCTGGTGCCAATAGCGATGGCCAGAGCGTCGCAGTGGGTGCGCTTGACGAACTCGGCGGCTTCTTCAGGGTCGGTCAGCAACTGGTCCATGGTCATGGTGGCTTCGGTGCCATGGCCGTCTTCTTTGTCGCCTTTCATGGTCTCCAGTGAACCCAGGCAACCCAATTCGCCTTCCACCGTCACGCCCAACCGGTGTGCCATGTCCACCACCTTGCGAGTCACATCGACGTTGTAATCGAAGCTGGCAATGGTTTTGCCGTCGGCTTGCAATGAACCGTCCATCATCACCGAGCTGAAGCCGAGGTTGATGGCGCCCTGGCAAACGTCCGGGCTTTGGCCGTGGTCTTGGTGCATGACCAGCGGGATGTGCGGCCAGGTTTCAACGGCCGCTTGAATCAGGTGCTTGATGAAGGCTTCGCCGGCGTATTTGCGGGCGCCCGCGCTGGCCTGCAAGATGACGGGCGCACCGACCTCGTCAGCGGCCGACATGACGGCTTGAACCTGCTCCAGGTTGTTGACGTTGAAAGCCGGGATGCCGTATTGGTGTTCGGCGGCGTGGTCCAACAGTTGGCGCATGGAAACGAGTGGCATGGGGAGCTCCTGAGCTTGAAAAACCCGAGACTGCTGGGTAACTTCCTTGAGTCTACCGAGCCCATGCGGGCCTGCGCTGTGTGCACAACGGTGAAATTTCTCAGCCCACCCGCTCCACCCGGTAATCCTGCACACGCATTGCGGCGAGTATTTCTTCGATGTGCGCCGCACCGCGTGTGTGAACCACCACGTCCATCTGCACCCGCTCCACCGACAGCGTGCTGAACGCGCGTTGATGCTGCACCTCGTCAATGTTGGCGCCCAGTTGGCCCAGCAGTGTGGCGACGTTGGCCAGCGCACCAGGCACGTCACGCACATCAAAGCGCAGCCTCGCCAGGCGGCCCGACTTGACCATGCCGCGCTCAATGATCTCGGCCAGCATCAAAGGCTCGATGTTGCCGCCGCACAAAATCAGGCCCACTTTGCGTCCCTTGAAGCGCGCGCTGTTTTTTACGCTGCCTTGAACGCTCTGTTGAATCAAAGCCGCCAGACCGACGGCGCCTGCGCCTTCGACCACGGTTTTCTCGATCTCCAGCAGCATCAATATCGCTTGCTCGATTTCGTCTTCGCTCACCAGCAGCATGTCGTCCACCAGCTGCCGAATGATCGGCAAGGTGTGCTCACCCGGACTTTTCACGCCGATGCCGTCGGCGATGGTGACGCTGCCAATCTCGCGCTGCTGCCCGTGCACGGCGTTCCACGCCGCTGGGAAGCGCTCGGTCTGCACACCGACCACTTCGATGTCAGGCTTCAACGCCTTCGCGGCGGTGGCCACACCGCTGATCAAGCCGCCCCCGCCCACTGCCACCAGCAAGGTGTCGATGCTGGGTTGTTGACGCAGCATTTCCAGCGCCACCGTGCCCTGCCCTGCGGCCACCGCCAGGTCGTCAAACGGATGCACAACCGTCAGGCCCAGTTGCTGTGCCATTTGCAAACCGTGGGCGCGCGCATCGTCGAAGGTGTCACCCATCAACACCACCTTGGCGCCAAAGCGGCGCGTGCTTTCGACCTTCACCGTCGACGCGAACCGCGGCATCACGATGGTGGCCGGTATGCCCAGGCGTTGCGCGTGATATGCCACGCCCTGCGCGTGGTTGCCGGCCGACACCGCGAGCACGCCGCGCGCGCACTGCTCGGTCGTGAGTTGGGCGATTTTGTTCAGTGCACCGCGCTCTTTGAAGGAAGCCGTGAACTGCAAGTTTTCAAACTTCAGGAAGACGTCGCAGCCGGCAATCGACGACAGGGTTTTTGATTGCAGACACGGCGTGTCTTGCAGGTGACCCCGCAAACGCAAGGCGGCCGCTTCGATATCAGCCAGACTCAAACTCTGCAAACTCGGCGTTGCAGCGCTTGGTGAAGCCCGCCCTTCAGCCTTCATCCGACCCTGCAAACTTTGAGCATGTTGGTGCCGCCGGGGTAGCCCATCGGCTCGCCGCATGTGATGGCGTAGGTGTCGCCCGGCTTGAGCACGCCGCGCTCAATCAGAAGCGCCTCGGCATGGTTCAGCGCTTCGTCGCGGTCGGTGAACGACGGCATCAGCAGCGGGCGCACGTTGCGGTACAGCGCCATCTTGCGCTGGCTGAACACCCTGGAAGTCAAGCCGTAGATGGGCACATGAATTTTGTGGCGGCTCATCCACAGCGCCGAAGAGCCCGACTCGGTCAACGCAAGAATCGCCTTGCAGCCCAGGTGGTAGGCGGTGAACAGCGCCGCCATGGCAATGGACTGGTCGATGCGGCCGAAGGTTTTGTTGGTGAAGCTGGCGTCGAGCGAAATCTCTTCGGCGCGCTCGGCTTCCAGGCAAATGGTGGACATCATTTGCACGGTTTCCACCGGGTACCTGCCCGCCGCCGTTTCGGCGCTGAGCATGACGGCGTCGGTGCCATCGAGCACCGCATTCGCCACGTCGCTGACCTCGGCGCGCGTAGGCACCGGATTGACGATCATCGACTCCATCATTTGCGTGGCGGTGATGTCGATGCGGTCCATCTCGCGCGCCATCTTGATCATGCGTTTTTGCAGCGCGGGCACGGTGGCCGCGCCGACTTCCACCGCCAAATCACCACGCGCCACCATGATGCCGTCGCTGGCCTTGAGGATGCTTTCCAGCGCAGGAATGGCTTCGCTGCGCTCGATTTTGGCGATCAGTGCCGGCTTGTGTTTCCACGGCTCACCGGCGACGTTGGCGAGCTGACGCGCCATCTCCATGTCGGTTGCGTTTTTAGGAAAACTCACCGCCAGGTATTCGCACTGAAAGCTCATCGCGGTTTTGATGTCTTCCATGTCTTTCGACGTGAGCGCCGGTGCGGTCAAGCCGCCACCGGCTTTGTTGATGCCTTTGTTGTTGCTGAGCTCGCCGCCCACCACCACGGTGGTGTGAACCTGCTCACCGCGAACGGCGATCACCGTCAACTCCAGCAGGCCGTCATTCAGCAGCAAGGTGTCACCGGGCTTGACGTCGCGCGGCAGCTCCTTGTAGTCCAGGCCCACACGCTGGTTGGTGCCGAGTTCAGTGGAGCCTCCGTCGAGCACGAATGCTTGACCCGGCTCCAGCATGGTTTTGCCGCCTTCGAACTTGCCGACGCGAATTTTTGGGCCCTGCAGGTCGGCCATGATGGCGACCTCTTTGCCCGCGGCGCGCGCCACCTCGCGCACCAGCGCGGCACGGTCGATGTGGTCTTGCGCCGAGCCGTGCGAAAAGTTAAGCCGCACCACGTCCACGCCCGCGCGAATCATGCGGCCCAGCACTTCAGGCGAACTGGAAGCAGGGCCGAGGGTGGCGACGATCTTGGTGGCACGTGGCATGAATGAAGACTCCATAAAGGGTTTTAGGCAGCAGACTCTTGAGCGCGGCGCTGAAGAATCTCAAAAGCGGGCAAGGTTTTGCCCTCCAGAATTTCCAGGAAGGCACCGCCGCCGGTCGAGATATAGCCCACATCTTTTTCAATGCCGTACTTGGCAATGGCAGCCAAGGTGTCGCCACCTCCGGCAATGCTGAAGGCGCTGGACGCCGCGATGGCACGAGCGATGGCTTCGGTGCCGTGCGAGAACGCAGCAAACTCAAAAACGCCCACCGGCCCATTCCAGACAATGGTGCCCGCGACTTTCAGCTGCTCTGCCAGCATCGCGGCGGTCTTGGGGCCGATGTCCAAAATCAAATCATCTGCAGCCACCTCGGTCGACGCTTTGACCGTGGCCACCGCGTCGGCAGAAAACGCTTTGGCGGTGACGACGTCGACCGGAATAGGCACGGCCGCGCCGCGCGCCTTCATCAACTCGATCACGGCTTTGGCCTGGTCCAGCAAATCTGCCTCTGCCAATGATTTGCCTATGGGCAAACCCGCTGCCAGCATGAAGGTGTTGGCGATGCCGCCGCCGACGATCAATTGGTCCACCTTGCCCGCAAGCGCCTTCAAGATGGTGAGTTTGGTGCTGACCTTGCTGCCCGCCACGATGGCCACCAGCGGCCGCTTGGGGTTGGCCAAGGCTTTGCTGATGGCGTCAATTTCGGCCGCCAACAACGGCCCGGCGCAGGCGACTTTGGCGAACTGCGCAATGCCGTAGGTGGTGGCCTCGGCGCGGTGCGCAGTACCGAAAGCGTCGTTCACGAAAACGTCGCACAGCGCGGCCAATTTTCTCGCCAAGCCCTCGTCGTTTTTTTTCTCACCCTTGTTGAAACGGCAGTTCTCGAGCATCACCACATGCCCCGGCTGCACCGCTACGCCGTCAACCCAATTGGCAATCAGCGGTACTTCAAAACCCATCAGCTCGGACAAGCGTTTGGCCACTGGTGCCAAGGAGTCTTCGGCTTTGAACTCCCCCTCGGTGGGCCGGCCCAAATGCGAGGTCACCATCACGGCAGCTCCGGCTTGCAGCGCCGTGCGAATGCAAGGAATCGAGGCGCGAATTCGGGTGTCTTCGGTGATGGAACCAGACCCGTCCAGCGGGACATTCAAGTCGGCGCGGATGAACACGCGCTTTTCTTTCAATTGCCCTGCGGCGGCGAGGTCTTGAAAACGGATGACGTTCATAGGCGATCGGGTCGGTTGAAATTTTAAAGACAGCGAAGTTTTAGAACTTACAGCGCGCATTCAAGCCGGGGTCACGCTCGGTGACGGACCGCAACTCACCAGCCCAGGCCCAGCTTGAGCGGAACGAGCACCGCCATGCCGCAGACGATGGTGCCCAAAATGCCGCGTTTCCAAAAAAAGTAGGCGCTTGCGGCCACCACGGCGAACAGGCGTGCGTCTTGCCAAGTGCCGATCAAATGACCTTGCGTCATGACCACTTCGGGCACCACCACGGCCGCCAACGCGGCCAATGGCGCGTAGCGCAAACCGCGCTGCACCCATTCGGGCAACACCAATTCGCGCGACGAAAACAAGAAAAACGAGCGCGTGACCACGGTGATGACGGCCAAGCCCAGGATGGTGATGACGGCCTCCTGGTTGCTCATGCCGATACCGCGCCTTTGCGCGACTTGTTGTCCAGCGCGGAATCACCGGGCGCTGCGTCGGCCGCTCGCAGCAAGGCGTCGCGCACCCGGCGACCGGTGCTGCCTGAGCCGTCAATTATCAAACCGACGCAAACGGCCGCCGCAATGGCCACCACGATGTGCAGTCGAAACGGCAACGCAAAAGCGGCCACCGCCGCTGCACCCGCCACCGCAGCCGCCAGCGCGGTGGCTTTGTCCGACATCAACGAATAAATCAACCCCAGCAACGCCAGCACGCCCGCAAATCCCAAGCCCCAATCGGTGGGAATGCGGTCGGCCAACAAAATTCCAATGACCGAGGGGATTTGCCAGGCACACCAATTCAAACTGGTGCCACCCAAAAAGTACTCGATTTGGCCTTCGTCAGCGCTGGGTGTTTGAAAGCGCTTCATGAAAAGCACATAGCTGAGATCGGCGCTGACGTAGCCCAACAGCAAACGCTGCTTCAGCGGGTACCGCATGAAGAAGGGCCGCCACTGCGCGCTGAAAATCACAAAGCGCAAATTGACGCAAAACGCCGTGGCCCAAATGACCCAAATGGGCGCGCCCACGGCCATCAAAGGCAAAGCCGCCAACTGCGCGCTGCCAGCAAACACAGTGAAGGTCATGAGCAAGGCAAGCGGCACGCTCAAACCCGCTTTGACCATCGCCACGCCTGTCACCAAGCCCCAGGCCGCAATGCCCAGGCTGACCGACGACATTTCAGCCACGCCGACACGAAATTGAGGGTGGCGCCAAGCGCTGAACAGAGATTGCATGTGCGCATTGTCGCGCCCACAGTTTGATGGCCAGGGCGCCCAGAACGTTTTATCCGCCAGGCCTTTGGCGATGCCGCAGCGACATCGTGAACACCAGGTGCAGCGGTCGATGCAGCGTTGCCGGTTCGCGGTCGAACGCGCGCTGCGCAAATTACGGCGTCTTGCCTTCTTTGGGTTTGCTGGCTTTGTCGGCTTTGGCTGTCTTGTCGGCTTTTTCGAGTTTTTCGGCTTTGCTTGATTTGCCTGAAAGCTTTTCGTCGGCGACGGCCTCGTCGGCTTGTGCGTCCTTTGCGCTCGCGACTTGCGTGGCCAGTTGCGAAGGCACCGGCTCTATTTTGTTTTCACGCATGTAGTCGTTCATGTCGCGCCACCCGGCAAACACCGCAGCCTTTTCTGCCTTCTTGTTCAATGTGTAGCAGTCTTCGATGGCGCGTCCTGCATGGCGGCACGCGCCGCCGATGGCCTTGCCGTCGGCGTCGCGCATGGCGGCAAGCTTCTCGGGCGAATCAATGCCCAATGCATCGCAGCCGCTGAGGAAGACGGCTGCAGTCAAAACGAGATGGAGGACTTGGCGGTACATGGTGGTTTGCGTTGCTTCAATGCACTTTCTCGGCAGACCGCCCGAAAACTTGAGGCTATTTTCCAAACCTCTCGCCCCAACTCAAGTCCCAGCCTCTGACGCCTTTCCTCAGACCGGCGCACCCAGGCGCTGATGAAGCAAGGGGGGCGCTGACAACAAGAAATCGTGCGCACTCAAACGCTTGCCGCCTGGGCGTTGAAGTTGCGTCAGGCAAAGCGCGCCCTCGCCGCAGGCCACGGTGATGCCGCTGGCATCGACCGCAATGACCGTGCCCGGCAGCGCCGCGTGCGCGCTTTGAATGGGCTGCGCAGCCCAGACCTTGAGCACGACGCTGTCACCGGCCGCAGGGCCCAATGCCGCGCAGACTGTGGTGCTCGCGCCGGGAAAAGGATCGAACGCGCGCACTCGTCTGGCAATGACCTCGGCCGACAAGTGCCAGTCAATTGGCGCTTCAGACTTGTCAATCTTGTGGGCGTAGGTGATGCCCTCGTTGGGCTGCGGTGTGCGCGCCAGAGTGCCCGCTGCCGCAGCCATCACGACATTCACCACCATGCGACCACCCAGCGCCGCCAGGCGGTTGTGCAAGCTGGCGGTGGTGTCAGCGGGCGCAATGGCCAGGGTCTGCATTTGCAGCATGTCGCCGGTGTCCAGACCGGCGTCCATCTGCATCAGAGTGATGCCCGTTTGCGAATCGCCCGCCTCCACGGCACGGTGGATGGGCGCCGCACCACGCCAACGCGGCAGCAGGGACGCGTGGATGTTCAGGCACCCCAGACGCGGCAGATCGAGCACCCATTGCGGCAGGATCAAACCGTAGGCGGCCACCACCATGACGTCGAGCCGTGCCGCCAGCAGCGCAGCTTGCGCGCGCGCAGCGTCTTCTGGGTACTTGCCGTCCAAACGCAGACTGCGAGGCTGCGCCACGGCAATGTCGTGCGCTTGTGCAAACGCTTTGACTGGCGACGGGTTGAGCTTCATGCCGCGACCGGCAGGACGGTCGGGCTGGGTCAGTACCAGCGGTATTGCAAAGCCCGCCGCGTGCAGGTCAGCAAGCGCAATCTGTGCAAACTCGGGTGTGCCGGCGAAGCCCACGCGCAACGTGTCATTCATACAAGATGGCAATCGCCCGAGGCTTTCTTCACGCGCGGGTCAGTCGTTCAACTCATCACGTGTTTTTTTGAGCATCTTGGTCTTGATGCGGTCTCGCTTCAAGCTGCTCAGGTACTCGACAAACACCTTGCCCAACAAGTGATCCAGCTCGTGTTGAACGGCCACGGCCAGAAGGCCGTCGGCTTCAAATTCGTAGCTGCTGCCGTCGCGGTTCAGCGCACGCACGGTGACCTGGGCATGCCGCGATACCTTGTCGTAAATAGAAGGCACCGACAAACAGCCCTCTTCGGTCATGCGCATCTCGGTACTGCGCGCAATCAGCTCTGGGTTGATGAGCACGTGCGGCGCATCGCGTGCGTCTGAGGTGTCGATGACGACAATCCGCTCGTGTACGTCGACTTGACTCGCTGCCAAGCCGACACCGTCGGCTGCGTACATGGTTTCCAGCATGTCGTCGACCAATTGCCGAATGCGCGCATCCACCTTTGACACCGGCTTTGCCACTGTGTGCAAACGAGGATCTGGGAAGCGAAGGATGTTGAGTATTGACATGGAAGAAGTAACTGAATGAAGCAATAAGCAGCAAGTTTTCGATGTGTAAGCGACTGCACAAATTCAACCTGATCCTGAAGCCCGATCAAAGCGTGAGACAGCTCACGCACAGGCCTCAAATTTGACTTGAACGCTGAACCAGCGCGGCCAAGTTTCGTTGCGATATCAAGGCTTTAGAGGCAGAATCTGCGAAGTTAATTGAACATTTTCGCCGAACTGCGGGCGCCTGCCCAAGCTCAGCCTCACCGCCGCCAAGCCAACACCAAAGCGGCCTGCTACAGCGGGCCCTAGGAGACCTCAGTTCATGACGCCTCGCACTGCATTTTCGCTCCTCACATCGCCAACTTTTTCTGGGTCGGCGCTCGGTCAGCCAGATTCCTTTGCAGCACCGTCTTTGCGCGCCGCACCTTGGCTGACCGCCATGGCGATGATGTCGGCTGTGTCAATGTCACTGACATCAGTCAGCGCAGTCGCCGCGACCAACTTACCCATCACCGAACAACAACGCAGCACCGCGCAGAAGGCAGCGCAACAAGGCGTGCCGCTGTCGGAACTGGTGGCCAATGCGCCCGACACTTACACCATCAAGCGCGGCGACACGCTGTGGGACATCTCCAAGCTGTTTTTGAAGAGCCCTTGGCGCTGGCCCGAGCTGTGGGGCATGAACATGCAGGACATACGCAACCCGCACCTGATTTATCCAGGCCAGTTGCTGTACCTCGACAAGGCGGGCGGACGCGCGCGCTTGCGCATGGGCCAACCGGTGGGAAACGACAGCACGGTGAAGCTGTCGCCACGCGTGCGCGTGGAGCCGCTGGGTTTTGGCGCAATCTCGTCGATACCGTTCAACCTGATCGAGCCGTTCCTTAACGAAGCGATTATTTTTCAAGGCAACGAGTTGGCCGCTGCGCCGCGCATCGTCGCCACCCAAGAGGGCCGGGTTTTATTGTCGAAAGGCGAACTCGCCTACGTTCGGGGCGAGATGGGTCAAAACCGATCCTTTCGCATATTCCGCGAGGCCAAGGCGCTGAAAGACCCGTCCAGCGGGCAGGTGCTTGGCTACGAGGCGGCTTACGTTGGCGCCGCTGACTTCGTGCGCCCCGGCGAATCGCGCGCGGGAACCGACGGCAAACCCGAAATCGTGCCTGCGACCATCACGATCACGAGCATGCGTCAAGAAGCGAATGTGGGCGACCGGCTGTCACCAGTGCCAGTGCGAGAGTTCAGCAACTACGCGCCGCATGCGCCGTCGGGCGAACTGAAAGGACAAATCGTCTCGATTTACGGCGATGGCCTTTCGGCCGGACAAAACCAAATCGTCTCGTTGAACCGCGGTGCGACCGACGGTGTGGAACGCGGTCACGTGCTGGCGTTGTGGAGTGCCGGTTCGCGCGTGACCGACAGCACCGACCCAACCCGTCCCACCCTGACATTGCCCGATGAACAGCATGGCCTGCTGTTTGTTTTTCGCGTGTTCGACCGGATGTCATACGCACTGATCTTGAACGTCAAAGACCCCGTGAAAGCGGGCGACCGTTTCACGCAGCCCTGACATCGCACCATCGACTTCACCGGCGTCTTCGTCCTCGGCCGCTCCTTTAACCGCGCCGAGTGTCTTGCTTATGAAATTGGCGGCGGCTGATGAACCCAGACGAACTGCGAGCGTGGCTGCGACTCCTTCAAACCCTGCTGATTGGGCGGCAAACAGCAAGGCGCTTGCTCGCGGCATTGGGTTCACCGCAAGGCGTATTTGATGCTCCGCCCGATGCGCTTGGCGCGCTGCTGAATGCCAGGTCGGCCGCAGCTCTGAGAGAGGCCCCGTCGCCAACGCTGGACGCACTGGTTGACACCACCACGGCCTGGCTGAACGCCGGGGTCGAAAGCGCACCGCGCTACATCATCACCTTGGGCGATCCCCGCTACCCCAGTTCGCTGCTCGAGACGGCCGACCCGCCCTTGTTGCTTTATGCGCAGGGCGACGTCCGCTTGCTACAGCGCTTGTCGACCACATTGGCAGTGGTCGGCAGCCGCAACCCAACCCCGCAAGGTTTGGAGACTGCGAGGCTGTTTTCTGAGCAGGCCAGCCGCGCAGGTTTGACAGTGGTGTCGGGCCTGGCACTGGGCATCGACGCGGCCGCGCACGAAGGCGCACTCAGCGGAGCGACGCCGGGTCAAGCGGCGACCATCGCCGTGGTGGGCACTGGCCTGGACCGTGTCTACCCAAGCCGTCACTTGAAGCTGGCGCACCGCATTGCGGCCCAAGGCTTGATGCTCAGCGAATACCCGCTCGGCACGTCGCCGCTACCGCCAAATTTCCCGCAGCGCAATCGCATCATTGCCGGATTGGCGCGTGCCACCCTGGTGGTTGAAGCTGCCTTGCCATCAGGTTCGCTCATCACCGCCAAGCAGGCATTGGAAGCCGGGCGCGATGTGCTGGCCATACCGGGCTCCATCCACTCACCACTCTCGCGAGGCTGCCACATGCTGATCAAGCAAGGGGCCAAATTGGTCGACAGCGCGCAAGATGTGTTGGAAGAATTTGGACAAGCCACCGCGCCGCAGATCAAAAGTGAGACTGGAGCGACCGACAACGCTGAAGACGCTTCCGATCTCGCAACGCAGCGCACGGCGGCGCAGCTGCTGCTCGATGCTTTGGGCTATGACCCAGTCGGTTTGGATGCCCTGTCGGCGCGCACGGGCCGCAGCGCTGCCGAACTCAACGGCGCACTGCTCGAATTGGAATTGGAAGGCCACGTGAACCGTCTTCCAGGACAGCTGTTTCAACGCTGCGCCCGAGCCTGAAACCGCGCGGTCCAAGCGACTCCGCAAACATCGCCTGCGTTATAGTGAATTGATGTTTGATGTGCTTGTCTATCTGTACGAAAACTACTGGCGAGCAGACGCTTGTCCGGACCATGCACAACTGGCGCGCAAGCTGTCGTCAGTCGGGTTCGAAAGCGACGAAATCCAAGATGCCTTGGTGTGGCTGGACGGCTTGGCCGAGGCCGCCACGTCTTACGTCGGTGAGCAAAACGAACTCAGCATGCGGGTCTACTCTGTCGCAGAGCAGGAGCATTTGGGCGAGGCGTCTATCGGCTTCATCAGCTTCTTGGAATCGGCGGGTGTTTTGCCAGGGCCGATGCGCGAAATGGTGATCGATCGTGCCAATGCCATTCCTGGTAACCCGCTCGATTTGGAAGACCTCAAGATCATTGTCTTGATGGTGTTTTGGAGCCTGGGCGAAGAGCCTGACGCCTTGATTTTGGACGAGTTGTTCGTGGACGAGGAAGATCGTCTGATTCATTGAACGGTGAAGCAAATACCTGCGCCTTGCGGTTCGCTTGAGCGGCCTGGCCCTAAGCCTCAATCAACATTCAATTCAGCAAGCGACCCGGGTCCACATCGAGCTTTTCCATCGCGCTTCGCGTGGCGCGCACCGTCAGGGTTTCGTCCTGGGCGGGCACCAACAATCCCGCCTGCAAGAACGCCGCCAAACGGTGCTTTTGAAACAGCACACCGCGCCCTTGCGGTGTCACAAACAGCGCCAGCTGCCTGCGCAGCCCCTGCCACGCCAACTGCACCGGCTCGTTGCGGCTGCGGAAGTCCAGCATGAACCAACTGCCCACTTGCAATTCGGCCGCCCAGGCCAACATCGCCGGCGTGGGCATGGAGCCACCCGCGCTCACGACTTCAAGCTCTGAGCTTTCGTGGCCCGACAAATCGAGCACCATCGATTCATCGATCTCGACTTCATCCGCCTCGGGGAGAAGCTCTTCCAAAGTCTCCAGTCGGCCCATCAACTCTTCCATGCGTTCCGCCGGAATCGCGGCCGATTTGGCAGTGAACGCCGCTGCGAGCGAACTGTTCAAGCTTTGAATGTGTTGATCTTGTTTGACGGTGGAAATGCCGGCGCTCTTCATGCCTTCGCGCAAGGTTTTAAGCAAAGGCGGCAAACGGCGAATCACTTCTGAGCGCTCCTCGCGCGAGACCTTGGCGCCAGCCGACCAGATCAAATCAGCAGCAGCGCGCTTCATCGCTTTTGATTCTTCACTTTGTATTCCGGTCCCCACACTGCCCATTGCGGTGGTCGCGAGCACGTCGGCCCAAACGTGAAACAAGAACTCGCGTATGCCTTCTTGAACCGGCATTTCGTTGAGCATTTTGCGCAGCTCAATGGTGTACTGGATGGTGAGAGTTTCACGTTGCTCGACTTGCTGCGCCAGCGACACACCTTTGCGCGAGGCTTCGTTCTCATTCTTGAAGTAGTGCTCCAAGAATTTGTCAAACTCATTCATCACGGTTTGAAAAACGCGCCGACCCGTGTCGGGATAGGCCTCCACCACTTGCACGACGCGCTTGATTTCGAGCTCAATCACATCGCCACCACGGCGCGTTTTCGAGTCGAACCCCATCACGCAGCCGCCCATGCGGTCGATCAAGCGGCGCGCAGGGTGATCAATGGTCGCGAAGAAGTCCGGCTCGCCCACAGCAACCCGCAGCACCGGCATTTGCAGTCGCGCAAACCAAACGCGGATGGTGGCCGGAATGCGCTCTTCGGTCAGGATGCTCTGGAACAGCAAGGCCACGATTTCGATGGTGGCGCGTTCGTTCGGCGTCGTCGCCGCTTGCTTCAGCTGTTGTTTTCGTTGAGCCAGCTCCTCGAGCAAGGCAGGCGTACTGACCACCTCGCCGCCACTGCTCGCACCGCGTTGCGCAGAACGGCTGGTCACGCTCAAACGTCGGCTGATATTTTCTTGCGCATTGGCAATCGCTGCCGACAGCTGCGCAGACGCGGGAACTGCCTGCGAGGTGCTGGCAAAGTTGGGAAGCTGCCGACCGATCAACCGGTTCAATCGGCCCAACACGGCTTCAGAGTGATCGGCACCCCGCGCCAGGGAACCAGGCCGGGTCATCAACCGTGTCTCCTCAGCCACCTGTTGCTCTGCGGCCTCGTACTCGACGCGGCCGCCCTGGACGCGGCCAGATTCTGTTGGAGCTTTTGTATTCGTTTCGCTGGGACGCCAGCCCGTGTCTGCGGTGCGCCGGATCAACGGGCGAAGGTCGATCTCGGGCAGCACACCTTCAGCCATCAACCAGCGGTTGGTCTCGTGATAGGCCGCGGCAGCAAAGTGCGAAAACTCATCGTGGATCGCCGCTTGGGCGGTGCGCCAAGTCTCTTGCCCCAAACCCGCCGTGCGCCAGCCTGAGGTCACGATGCGCGCCAACACATGGGGACGCAACACGTCGTTGGAGGCCAGCTCATCGCGTCCTTCCAACGTGGTCATGCGTGATCTCAGATCAGTGAATTCCCACGACGCCATGTCCATCATCGCAAGCGCCAAACGCGAGCTGAGGATCTCGGTTTCTATGGTGTCGTTGTCGACCAGGCTCAGACCGCTGTCGGTGGCCGCGCTGCGACTCGACGGCGGCGGCAAATCGGACGGACGGGAGGCTGAAACCACACCCGTGAGCAACGCCCCGCGCAGCATGCCGGTGGCGGCTTGCAACCAAAACGGCGAAGACTTGCCCAAGGACTCGGCGGCATCACGCCGGCGCGCCACCAATGAATTTTCTGCGGTCTCGCTGAGCGATTTTCTTGCCGCCGCCTCAATGGCCTGGACCACGCCCGGCAAGCCTTTGAGCAAACCTTCGACGTAGAAGCGCCGGGCGAGTGCGGCCAGTGCTGTCGAGTCGGCGTGGTTGGCCATCGGTTGATGCTGCTTGCGTGTTGCTTGCTTGTTGCTTGGGTGTTGCTTGGGTGTTGCTAGGACGTCACGCCGCTGTGGTTCAAGCGCTTCGAGGCTGTCAAACAGACTGTCAAATGGCCTGTCGAACAGCCTGTCAAAGGAGACTCTACAACACGTTAAACCACCGCTCCTGCGTTCGGATCATCGGGGTCAAGTTCCTTGCTGATGCCTTTGACGAGATCTTCGCGCTTGACACCCAACCACATGGCGATGGCAGCTGCCACGAACACCGACGAATAGATGCCAAACAAGATCCCGATGGTCAGCGCCACCGCAAAGTAGTGAAGCGTCGGACCGCCAAAAATCAACATCGACACGACCATCATCAAGGTGCTGCCGTGGGTGATGACGGTGCGACTCATGGTGCTTGTGATGGCATGGTCAATCACTTCCCGGGTGTTCATCTTTCGGTAGCGGCGAAACGATTCGCGAATGCGGTCAAAAATCACCACCGATTCGTTCACTGAGTAACCCAGCACCGCCAGCACCGCCGCCAGCACCGCCAGCGAAAACTCCCACTGAAAAAATGCGAAGAAGCCGACGATGATGATGACGTCATGCAAGTTCGCAACGATGCCCGCCACCGAGAATTTCCACTCGAAGCGAAAGGCCAGGTAAATCATGATGCCCACCACCGTGACCGCCAATGCCAACGCGCCGTCACGTGCCAATTCAGAGCCCACCGACGGACCCACAAACTCGCTGCGCTTGAGCTCTATCAGGTCTGTGCCGGCAGCGTCAACGCACGAAGGCTTGCTGATGGCTTCGCCTTTGTCGGTGACGAGCTCTTTGCGCGTCACCTTGCCGCCCTGAGCCTGGCAGAGCACGTCGAACACACGCTGGCTCAGCGCATCGGCTTGCTTGGCGTCGCCGCGCGCCGGCAGGCGGATGAGCACATCTCGCGAGCTGCCAAAGTTTTGCACTTGAATCTCGCCCAGCTTCATGGTGTCAACAGCCTCGCGAACCTTGCCCAGATCGGCGGCTTGCGGGTAGGCGACTTCCACCAGCGTGCCGCCGGTGAACTCAACCGAAAAGTGCAGGCCCCGTGTGGCAATGAAAAACACCGCCGCCACAAAGGTCAACGCCGAGATCACATTCAAGATCACGGCGTAGCGCATGAAGGGGATGTCGCGTTGGATGCGGAAAAATTCCATTTGAAATCCTTGAATGCTGGTGTCGCAGTGCGAGCTGGATGAGGTCGAGTGAGCGGCAGATCAGGTCTTGCCGGCCGCGTCTGCGGCAGACGACGAAGCGGCTGCGACCTTGGCCGAATCAGGCCTCCACACCTGTCCGATGGACACGCCTTTGAGCTTTTTCTGGCTTCCGTACCAAAGGTTGACCAAGCCGCGCGAGAACACCACGGCCGAAAACATCGATGTCAGGATTCCCAGCACGTGAACGATGGCAAAGCCGCGCACCGCGCCGGAGCCAAAAGCCAACAACGACACGCCTGCAATCAGGGTGGTGATGTTGGAGTCCAGGATGGTGGCGAAGGCTTTTTCATAGCCCGTGTGGATGGCGGTTTGGGGTGACGCGCCGCTGCGCAACTCTTCTCGCACGCGCTCGTTGATGAGCACGTTTGCATCAATAGCCATGCCCAGCGCCAGCGCAATGGCCGCAATGCCCGGCAACGTCAACGTGGCTTGCAACATTGACAACACCGCCACCAACAACAGCAGGTTGAACGCCAGCGCCAAGGTCGAGAACACGCCGAACAGCATGTAATACAAACACATGAATACCGCGATCGCGACAAAGCCGTAGATCACGCTGTTCATGCCCTTGGCAATATTGTCTGCGCCCAGGCTGGGGCCAATCGTGCGTTCTTCGATGATTTCCATTGGCGCCGCGAGCGAGCCCGAGCGCAGCAGGAGCGAGGTGTCGTTGGCCTCCGCGGTGGTCATGCGCCCCGAAATCTGTACCCGACCGCCGCCAATTTCGCTGCGTATTACCGGCGCAGTCACGACTTCACCCTTGCCTTTTTCAAACAGGATGATCGCCATGCGCTTGCCAATGTTCTCGCGCGTGACATCTTTGAAAATGCGTGAGCCTTTGGCGTCGAGTGTGAGGTTGACCGTGGCTTCCTGGGTCTGGCTGTCGAAGCCGGGCTGCGCGTCGATCAAGTTCTCGCCGGTCAAGATCACCTGGCGTTTGACGATGATCGGCAAACCACCCCGCTCCTCAAAACGCTCGGTGCCAAACGGCACGATGCCGCTGGTGGCCGCCGCCGCGGCTTCGGTGCTCTCGTCCAACAAACGCACTTCCAATGTGGCGGTGCGGCCGATGATGTCTTTCGCTTTGGCGGTGTCCTGCACGCCGGGCAACTGCACCACTACTCGGTCGAGTCCCTGTTTTTGAATCACCGGTTCAGCCACGCCCAACTCGTTCACCCGGTTGTGCAGCGTGGTGATGTTTTGGTTGACCGCGCTGGATTGAACGCGCGCGGCCGCTTCAGGCTTGAGGGAGCCGCCGAGTTTGATGTCGGTGCCGTCCGGTGTTTCCGTCCAGAGCAAATCGGGCAGTTGGTCGGACAGCAAATTGCGCGCGGCGGTCAGCGTTTCGCGGTCGCGAAAGCGCACTTCAACATTGTTGCCGTCGCGGGTGATGCCAGCGTGGCGGAGGTTTTTGTCGCGCAGCAAACTGCGGATGTCGCCGGTCAGCGCCTCCGCCTTCTTGGTCAGCGCGGCTTTCATGTCGACTTGCATCAAAAAGTGGACGCCGCCGCGCAAGTCCAGGCCCAGGTACATGGGCAGCGCGTGCAGCGAAGTGAGCCACTGCGGCGAACGCGAGACCAAGTTCAGCGCAACGATGTAAGACGGGTTCGCGGCGTCTGTGTTCAGCGCTTTGCTGATGGCGTCTTTGGCTTTGAGCTGAGTGTCGGTGTCGGCAAAGCGTGCCTTGACAGAGGTGCCTTCGAATTGCACAAAGTCGGGCTTGATGTTGGCGCTGGCGAGCACTTGGGTCACGCGTTCGCTCAGCGACGAATCAACCTTGAGCGTCGCCTTGGCGCTGCTGACCTGCACCGCAGGTGCCTCGCCAAACAAATTCGGCAGCGTGTAGAGCAAGCCGATGACCAAGGCCACCGCGAGGACGGCGTATTTCCAAAAGGGATAGCGATTCATGCGGACTCTCTCGCGATGGGGTGATGCTGACCTGCGACGCGCGTTGCTGAAGTGAGTGCTGGCTGGGGTGCCGACTCGGCTGCTCACGAAGTGGCAGCAACCTCTGCTCGGCAGCCTGTCTACGCCAAATCAATCAATGCGCGTCAGCTGGCTTGTTGCATGTGATGCTTTACTTCAGCGTGCCTTTGGGCAGCACCTGCACCACAGACGCGCGTTGAACCTGGATCTCGACGCCGCTTGAAATTTCAACGTGGATGTAGCTCTCGCCCAGCTTGGCGATCTTGCCAATGATGCCGCCGCCCATCACCACTTCGTCGCCCTTGGCGATGGCATCGATCATGGCTTTGTGTTCTTTTTGGCGCTTCATTTGCGGGCGAATCATCACAAAATAAAGCACCACAAACATCAACAGAATCGGCAGCATGCTGGCAATGCTGCCGAAGGGCGAATCGGACGAACCAGTGGCGGCCGGTGCGGCCTGTGCAAAAGCTTCTGAAATGAACACGTGAATTCCTTGTGAGGGCGGTTTCGGACTGCTCGTCGGGGTTCGAAGAACCATGGCAGATTGCCTTGAGCAAAGCCTCGGAATTGTATGGTGAGGCAGGCAGCAGAAAATACCAGCGCCGTGGCCCGGATACTGAGGCTCGCAGCATTTGCACCCAACAACCTCTCGGAGCGCTCCATGGCCCTCATCCAGTACCTCACCCACGTCAACATCGAGTTCGGCGCCCGCAGCCTTTTGATTGCCGAATGCGAACGCGTTGGCATCAAAAACCCGCTGATCGTGACCGACGCGGGCGTGCGCGCAGCGGGCGTGTTGGACAAGGTGCTGGACGCCCTTCCCGCGCCCATGCGCAGGGCTGTTTTCGACGCCACGCCGCCGAATCCAAATGAAGCCGCAGTTCGCGCAGCCACGGCGGTCTTCAACCACTACCAGTGCGACGGCATCATTGCGGTGGGCGGTGGGTCGTCAATCGACTGCGCCAAAGGCGTGGCCATCGCTGCGCACCACCCCGGCTCCCTGAAAACCTACGCGACCATCGAAGGCGGCAGCGCAAAAATCACTGAAGCCGCCGTGCCCTTGATCGCAGTACCAACCACCGCGGGCACCGGCAGCGAAGTGGCGCGTGGCGCGATCTTGATACTCGACGATGGCCGCAAAGTCGGCTTCCATTCTTGGCACCTGATGCCACGCGCCGCCATTTGCGACCCTGAGCTGACCTTGGGATTGCCGCCCCTGCTCACAGCGGCCACCGGCATGGATGCCATCGCCCATTGCATGGAAACCTTCATGGCCGCGCCTTTCAATCCACCCGCCGACGGCATTGCGCTAGACGGCTTGGCGCGCGGTTGGGCAAACATTGAACGCGCCACGAGGCACGGCGAAGACCGTGACGCCAGGCTCAACATGATGAGCGCCTCCGTACAAGGAGCGATGGCGTTTCAAAAAGGTTTAGGAGCGGTGCATTCGCTGAGCCATTCACTCGGTGGCAAAAACCCGCGCTTGCACCACGGCACGCTCAACGCCATGTTTTTACCTGCGGTGGTGCGCTTCAACGCAGCCGCTGAAAGCGTCATCAAAGAACGGCGCATGCAGCGCATGGCCGACGCCATGGGCTTGACCGGCTCGGGTGATGTGGCGGGCGGCATTGCCGACGCCATCAGCGGCATGAACGCGCGCCTGGGATTGCCCTCAGGCTTGGCAGCCATGGGCGTGGAGTCAGCTTGGTTTGAGCGCATCACGGAGGGCGCCATCGCCGACCACTGCCACAAAATGAACCCTCGCATCGCCAGCCACGACGATTACCACGCGTTGCTGGCCGAGTCGATGTAAGCGGCGCAGTTTTGTGGTGGGCGCTTTAGTTTGAAGATTCGCTTCGCAGACTGGTTCTGCGAATTCAGTGCGCAGCCGAGCCCATATCGCTGAGCCGGCCCGAGTCCAGTTCGGTCAATAACCGGTTCAGGGCGTCGGCGTTGTGAGTGTCCGCAGCACTGTCCAGCGCATCCGCCAACACATCGCGGATGTCTTCGGTGCTCACCAGCTCCATGTCCCATTCCGGGAACAGGCGTTCGCGCGCCTCTTCGTTCTCACTGAAAACCACTATGTGGTCGTGGCGGTTGTCTGTTTTCAGCCAGTTCAACAGCTCAGTGACGTTGTCACGCGGGCCTTCCAGCCACTGGAAAAAAATACCACTGCCAAACACCAACAGTCCGGTGATACCGCGCTCCGGATTGGAGCGCTTGGAAACTTCGATGATTCGGGCCACGGCCGCATCGTCCACGCCCGCCGTCGCACGGCTGCAATAAACAATGTTGTAAAGGACAGGAAAAACCTGGCCCGAACCTGGCTCGTCGCCGTGCGAGAAGGGAGAAGTGCTCATGGAGGTGTCTTTCAGATTTGCTAGGCCATCGGCTGGGCGTGTTTCCAGTGAAGGGTATCGCACCCGGCTTTTCAAGGCCGTGGCCGGGTAATGAAACCTCTCGCCAAGAGTTCTTAAGCCTTTGAACGTGAGAGCTGGATGGAAACCTGCGGCCTGATCGCGACTTGCCCGCGAGTCGACTCCAGCGCTCCCAAGTGCAGCTCGCTACATGCTTCGACGATATTGCCCGCCCACCTCGAACAGCGCATTCGTGATCTGCCCCAGCGAGCAGCAGCGTACCGCCTCCATCAGCACATCAAACACGTTTTGATTGGCAATGACGGCCTGCTTCAGGCGCGCCAACATGGCCGGTGATTCAGCGGCGTGCAGGGCTTGGAATTCGGCCAGGCGTTTAAGCTGGCTTTGCTTTTCGGCTTCGGTGGAACGGGCCAACTCCAGCACGTCTTGCACCGCATCTCCGTGCGGATTGCGGAAGGTGTTGACGCCGATGATGGGGTACTCGCCGGTGTGCTTGAGCATCTCGTAGTGCATGCTTTCTTCTTGGATTTGACCGCGCTGGTAACCGGTTTCCATGGCACCTAAAACGCCGCCGCGTTCGGCGATCTTTTCAAATTCTTTGAGCACGGCTTCTTCGACCAATTCGGTCAGCTCGTCGATGATGAACGCGCCCTGGTTGGGGTTTTCGTTTTTCGCCAAACCCCACTCGCGGTTGATGATCAGTTGAATCGCCATGGCGCGACGCACGCTGTCTTCGGTGGGCGTAGTGATGGCCTCGTCAAAGGCGTTGGTGTGCAGGCTGTTGCAGTTGTCGTAGACGGCAATCAGCGCCTGCAAGGTGGTGCGAATGTCGTTGAACTGAATCTCTTGTGCATGCAGACTGCGGCCGCTGGTTTGCACGTGGTACTTCAGCTTTTGGCTGCGATCGTTCGCGCCGTAGCGGTCGCGCATGGCCACCGCCCAAATGCGCCGCGCTACGCGGCCCAGCACGGTGTATTCCGGGTCCATGCCGTTGCTGAAAAAGAAGCTCAGGTTGGGCGCGAAATCGTCAATGTGCATGCCTCGCGCCAAGTAGGCTTCGACGAAAGTGAAGCCGTTGCTCAGGGTGAATGCCAACTGGCTGAGCGGGTTCGCCCCGGCCTCGGCAATGTGATATCCGCTGATGCTGACGCTGTAAAAGTTACGTACTTGGTGCTGCACAAAGTACTGCGCAATGTCACCCATCACCTTCAGCGAAAACTCGGTGCTGAAGATGCAGGTGTTTTGTCCCTGGTCTTCTTTGAGGATGTCGGCCTGAACCGTGCCGCGCACGTTTTGCTTGGTCCACGCGGTGATTTTTTGCACTTCGTCGGCGGTGGGTTCGCGGTCGTTGTCGACCTTGAACCTGTCGAGGTTCTGGTCAATGGCGGTGTTCATGAACATCGCCAATATCGTCGGCGCCGGGCCGTTGATGGTCATGCTCACGCTGGTGGCGGAGTGGGTCAGATCGAAGCCGCCGTAAAGCACTTTCATGTCATCAAGCGTGGCAATGCTGACGCCGCTGTTGCCGACCTTGCCGTAGATATCAGGCCGCACTGCCGGGTCGTTGCCGTACAGCGTGACCGAGTCGAAGGCGGTGCTCAGGCGCTTGGCGGGCATGCCCTGGCTGAGCAATTTGAAGCGCGTGTTGGTGCGAAACGCATCGCCCTCACCCGCAAACATGCGCGTGGGGTCTTCGCCTTCGCGCTTGAAGGCAAAGGTGCCAGCGGTGTACGGAAAGCTGCCCGGCACGTTGTCCAGCATCAGCCACCTCAATATTTCACCGTGATCCTCGAATGTCGGCAATGCGACCTTGCGAATCTTGGTGCCGCTGAGCGAGGTGGAAGTCAGTGCGGTGCGGATTTCTTTGTCACGAATTTTCACGACGTACTCGTCACCCGCGTATGCGGTCTGCATGGCCGGCCACAACGCCAGCAGTTGCTTGGCGGCGGCGTCCTGCTTGGCTTCGCGTTTGGCAGCAAGGTCGGTGACGGCTTCCACAGCTTTGGTCTTCTCTGGTTTGTCGTCGACCAGCATGCGCGCGGTCTGGCGCAGTTGCTGCACCTCGCGCGCCAGGCGACTTTGCGCCACCGCTTGCTTTTTGTAAGCGCGCACGGTGTCGGCAATCTCAGCCAAGTAGCGCGCACGCGCGCCGGGCACGATGGGCACTTGGTGGGTGCTGTGGCGCGTGTGGGCAGCGGGCAAAACTCCCGGCTGGGTCTTCATGCCGCGGTCGGCCAAACGCGGCAACAAGGCTTGGTAAAGCGCGGTCACGCCGTCGTCGTTGAAGCGGCTGGCCATGGTGCCGAACACCGGCATCGCCTCAAGTTTGTGGCCCCAGGCTTCTTTGTTGCGCTGCACCTGTTTTGCCACATCGCGCAGCGCGTCGGCCGAGCCTTTGCGGTCGAATTTATTGATGGCCACAAACTCGGCAAAGTCGAGCATGTCGATTTTTTCCAGCTGGCTGGCCGCGCCGAATTCGGGCGTCATCACGTACATCGACACATCCACCAAAGGCACGATGGCAGCGTCGCCTTGGCCGATGCCGGATGTCTCCACAATGATGAGATCAAAGCCCGCGCAGCGGCATGCGGCCAATACATCGGGCAAGGCTTGGCTGATTTCTGAACCGAAGTCGCGGGTGGCCAATGAGCGCATGAACACGCGCTGTTCCGTGCCCCAAGGCGCGATGGCATTCATGCGGATGCGGTCACCCAGCAGCGCACCACCACTCTTGCGGCGGCTCGGGTCGATGCTGATCACGGCGATGCGCAAGTTGTCGCCCTGGTCCAAACGCATGCGCCGGATCAGCTCATCGGTGAGGCTGGACTTGCCCGCGCCGCCGGTGCCGGTGATGCCGAGCACCGGTGTTTTGGTTTTCGCGGCTTCTGTGTGCAGTGACGTCTTCAACGCGTCACTGGCTTGGCCGTTTTCCAGCGCCGTGATGAGCTGCGCCAATGCGCGCCACGCGGCCTCAGTCTGGCCTTGCACCGCGCTCAACAGCTTCGGCGCATGCACCGTCAGGTCGTGGTCGCAGCGCATCACCATCTCGCCGATCATTCCGGCCAAGCCCATGCGCTGACCGTCTTCGGGGCTGTAGATGCGTGTCACGCCGTAGGCTTGCAGTTCGGCAATCTCGGGCGCGACGATCACGCCGCCGCCTCCGCCAAACACCTGGATGTGCGCGCCGCCTCGAGCCTTCAGCAAGTCGACCATGTACTTGAAGTACTCCACATGGCCGCCTTGGTAGCTGCTGATGGCGATGCCTTGCACGTCTTCCTGCAACGCGGCCGTGACCACTTCATCGACCGAGCGGTTGTGCCCCAGGTGCACCACTTCGGCACCCATGCTTTGCAGAATTCTCCGCATGATGTTGATGGCGGCGTCGTGTCCGTCAAACAAGCTGGCAGCGGTGACGAAGCGCACTTTGTGCTTGGGGCGGTAAGCCGCAAGGGCCTTGAATTCAGCGGACAAATCGGTCATGCGGGTCTCCAGATTTTTTCAGTTCAATGCGTTGTGACTGACAGGAAAGCTCAAACAACTTTGATGTTTTCCAACCCCGGCTCACGCGGCGGGTAGCGCAGTTTCAAGTTTTCAAAGGTCTTTTTCAGCGCCTTGGCGATCATCAGATTGCGGTGCGTTTTGGAATCTGCCGGCACGATGATCCACGGCGCCCACACAGTGCCAGTGGCGGAAACGGCGGCGCTGTAAGCCGCTTGGTATTCGTCCCACTGTTTGCGAACCTCCAGATCACCGACGGCAAATTTCCAGTGCTTGGTCGGGTCGTCCAGCCGATCTTGCAAACGCGCGCGCTGCTCTTCTTTAGAGATGTGCAGCAAAAACTTCAACACCACTGTGCCGGTCTCGGTGAGCATGCGCTCAAAGTCGTTTATGTGGGCGTAGCGCTGCTGGGTTTGCTCGGCCGTGATCCAGCCACTGACGGTGGGCACCAGAACGTCTTCGTAGTGGCTGCGGTTGAATACCATGACTTCGCCGGCGGCGGGAACGCTGGCATGAATGCGCCATAAATAATCGTGCGCGCGTTCGGCTTCGCTCGGCGCTTTCCAACCGATGGTGTGCACGCCCAGCGCGCTCATGCGGCCAAACACGCCGCGCAGCGTGCCGTCTTTGCCGCTGGTGTCGGTGCCTTGCAGCACCACCAACAACTTGAAGCGACGGTCGGCGTAGAACAGGTCTTGCAGTGTGTCCAGCTCCAAAGCCAGCGCGTCCAGTTCCAGCTTGTCCGCAGATTTGTCACCGCTCGAAAACGGCTTGGCAGCTGGATCGAAATCGGCCAGGCTGAATGCTTTCCGCCCCTTCACGGGCTTGGCCACATACCCACCGGCGGCGTTCCAAACAACAGGTGCAGCCGAGTACTGGAAGTCGGTGATTGCAAGGTCGCGGGTTTTGGCCATGATGTCTCCGAAGGGTGTGCCGACCTGAAAGACGCTGATCGTGGTGCAACCACTGTGATTGACGTATACGTCAACTCGCAGTGTATCGGCTGGGCCGGCAGTGAAAGGCAGTGAAAGGCAGTGAAAGCGCGGCTTGGGTTGTGGTGAAGCTTGTGGTGCACGCGTCGTTTCATTTCACGGCAAAATCCCTCCCATAGCCCGGACAGGCGCCAGTTGCGCCGAACGCTCTGCGGCGAGCTGCATAAGGGTCGCCGTGACGTTGACGTCCATTCCTGTGAAAACCCCCGACGGTTTGGCTGAGCTGCAGGAGCGCAAGCGCGGCCTGAGTCAACGGCACCGCACCGTGTTGTTGCTGGTGGACGGCAAGCGTCCGCTCATCGAAGTGCAAACCATGGCCTTGCAGGCGGGCGCCCCGCAAAGTTGCGTGGAAGATTTGCTGACGCTGGGATTGATCGTCCTCAGCCACCCCACCGTGCCGGTGACTCGCTACAGCGAGGCGCAGTCCAGCGACTGGCAGCAGCCCGACATTTGGCTGCCCTCGGTTTCGCCCCAGGCGGCAAGCCCTGTCGACTCCGTGGAGCGCGCTTCGCCCACGGCGCTTCCAGCATCTTCAACTTCAACTTCAACCAGCGCCGAATCACCCCACTTGCGAGACTTGGCAACCGATTCAGCCAACGGCGATTCGGCCGGCGAGCTTCTTTCAACCGCGCTGACAAGCTCGCCCACGATTTCGACATCGCCTTTGTTTCCATCGCCGCTGCCCGTTGCTGACGACGCTGCAGAAGTCCTCGAAAACACGCTAGAAAAAGCGCGTGAGATTTTGATGCGTGCAGTGCGCCAGGAAGCTCCCTTGGCGGGTACGTTGACACTGCGGCGTCTGCGCAAGGCGCGCACTGCGGACGAGCTGTCCGCCTTGCTGGACGAAGTAGAAGCGCGCATCTCCAAACCCCGGCGCTCGCTGGTCGCACAGCAAACGCTGATGCGCGTGCGACAGTTACTGTCCGGCGAATACGAGCCGTCACCGCCTACTTTCTGACACCCATGAGCTTTCTCGCCATCGACATCGGCAACACCCGTTTGAAGTGGGGGCACTATGCGTCGCCCCAACCGGGCGCGACGTTGCTTGCGTCGGGCGCTGTGTTTCTGGAAACCATCGACGACCTCGCAGAAACCGACTGGAAACATCTTCCAGCGCCGCTCAGCGCCTTGGGTTGCGTCGTGGCGGGTGAGGCGGTGAAGCGCCGTGTCGTGGAGCAAATCGGCGAACTGTGGGACGTGGAAATGCGCTGGGTCGTGTCAAGCGCGCGAGCCGCTGGCGTGACCAATGGCTACGACCACCCCAGCCGTCTGGGCGCCGACCGCTGGGCCGCGCTGGTGGGTGCACGCCACCGCGCTCTGGCCTCGGTCAGCGACGTCGGAAAAGTGCCGCCAGTTTTGGTGGTGATGGTAGGCACGGCCGTGACGGTCGATTCGATAGACGCCGATGGCCGCTTTTTGGGCGGACTGATCTTGCCCGGCTTCGGCCTGATGCTGCGCGCCCTGGAGATGGGAACCGCCGGTTTGAAAGTGCCCACCGGCGAGGTGCTCGACTTCCCCACCAACACCAGTGACGCCCTGATGAGCGGCGGCGCGCACGCCATCGCAGGCGCGGTAGAGCGCATCCACCGCAAGCTCTCTCAAGTCAGCGGCCAACCCCCCATGCTGTTGATGACGGGTGGCGCGGCGGTGAAGTTGGCACCCATCACCGACCTGCAGTTCGAGACCGTCGACACGCTGATTTTTGAAGGCTTGCAGCGCTTGCAGGCCGATCGGCAAAAAACCGGCAACTGAGCATGTCTGTGACTTTGGCGGGTCAACTGGTGGTGGCGATTTCATCGCGGGCACTGTTTGACTTTGAAGAAGAAAACCAGCACTTCGAGAGCACGAACGACCGTGCCTACATGCGCTTGCAACTGGAGCGTCTGGACCACGCCGCCAAGCCCGGCGTGGCTTTTTCCCTGGTCAACAAACTGCTGGCTTTCAACGCCGCCGCGCCCAGCGTGGAAGTGGTGATCTTGTCGCGCAACGACCCGGTCTCAGGCATGCGGGTGTTCCGCTCGGCGCAGCACTACGGGCTGCCCATCCAACGCGGTGTGTTCACACGCGGTGAGTCGCCGTGGCGTTACTTGAAGCCGCTGAACGCCAACTTGTTTTTGTCCACCAACGAGGCCGATGTGCGCAGCGCGTTGAACGCGGGCGTGCCAGCGGCGCGTGTCTACCCGCACTCCAAGCGTGCGTCCGACGCGCACCCGAATGAAGTGCGCATTGCCTTCGACGGTGACGCCGTGTTGTTCAGCGACGAAGCCGAACGCGTGTTCCAAAAAGCGGGCCTCGATGCTTTCCAGGCGCACGAACGCGCACAGGCCGACAACCCCCTGGCCGCAGGGCCGTTCAAGCCTTTGTTGTTGGCCCTGCAGCGCCTGCAACGCGAGTCCAGCAGTCGCATGCGCATACGAACTGCCTTGGTCACGGCACGCAGTGCGCCAGCGCATGAGCGCGCCATTCGCACGCTAATGGATTGGGACATCGAGGTTGACGAAGCCATGTTCCTGGGCGGCCTGCCCAAGGGCGAATTTTTGCGTGAGTTCGAACCCGATTTTTTCTTTGACGACCAGACCGGTCACGTCAACTCGGCGTCGGAGCACGTGCCTGCGGGGCATGTGGCGTCCGGCGTGAGCAACGCTTAGGTTCAACGCGCCCCCAACACTTCCCACCGCTCCAACGCCACCAGCAAATCAGCGTCCAACTTCGCATAGCGCGTTTGGCTGAGCGCGGCCTTGTTGGGGTCGGATGTGTAGATCGCCCCGTCCGCCAGCAACGCCGACAACGCCTTTTGCTCAACTTCCATCGCCTCAATGCGCGCAGGCAACTCATCGAGTTCACGCTGCTCTTTAAAGCTGAGCTTGCGCGGTTTGGCCGCATCCGCCGCGGCCATCACCGCCACCGCAGGCTTGATTGCCGCAGCAGACGGTGAAGGCTTTCTCTCAGTCGGAGCAGCCGCCTTGGCCGCTTGCTCACGAATGCCTTTGGCGCGCGCTTTCTGGCTCTTCCAGTCCTCGTAGCCGCCTTCGTATTCGCGCCAAAAGCCGGGCGACTCGTCGCCTTCCCACGCGATCGTGCTGGTGACGACGTTGTCCAGAAAGCGCCGGTCGTGGCTGACCAAAAACACCGTGCCCGCATAGCTTTGCAGCAGCTCTTCCAGCAGCTCCAGGGTGTCGATGTCGAGGTCGTTGGTGGGCTCGTCGAGCACCAGCACATTGGCCGGCAGCGCAAACAAACGCGCCAACAAAACGCGGTTGCGCTCACCGCCGCTGAGCGTGCGCACCGGTGAATTGGCGCGCTCGGGTGAGAACAAAAAATCGTTCAAGTAACTCATGACGTGCTTGCGCTGACCGGCAAATTCCACCCACTCACTGCCTGGGCTGATGGTGTTGGCCAGCGTTTCGTCCAGGTCGAGCTTGCTGCGCATCTGGTCGAAGTAAGCCACCTCGAGCTTCGTGCCTTGGCGAACGCTGCCCGAGGTGGGCTGCAGCTCGCCGAGTATGAGTTTGAGCAGCGTGGTTTTGCCGGCGCCGTTGGGGCCGATCAGGCCGACTTTGTCGCCACGCAAGATGGTGGCGTTGAAGTCGCGGACGATCAGTTTCTCGACGATCCCTTGCGCATTGCTGCGGTCGTGGAACACCATGCCCACATCGCGCAGCTCGGCCACGATTTTTCCGCTGGCCGCACCCGTGTCCACCTCCAAACGAACTTGGCCCAGCGAATCACGACGCGCCTGGCGGCTGGCACGCAGCACTTCCAAACGCTGTATGCGCGCCACGCTGCGGGTGCGCCGCGCTTCGACGCCACGCCGTATCCACACCTCTTCCTGGGCCAGCAGTTTGTCGGCGCGCGCATTGGCCAAAGCGTCCGAGGCCAACTGCTGCTCCTTCATCAGCTCGTAGGCGGTGAAGTTACCGGGGTAGCTGCGAATAATTCCGCGGTCCAGCTCGACGATACGGGTGGACACGCCGTCCAAAAACGCGCGGTCGTGGGTGATCAGCATGACGCTGCCTTTGAAGCTGCGCAGCAGGTCTTCCAACCAGGCGATCGAGTCCAGATCGAGGTGGTTGGTGGGCTCGTCGAGCAGCAGCACTTCGGGCACCGCCACCAAGGCTTGAGCCAAGGCCACACGTTTTTTCATGCCACCGGAAAGGTCGCCGACGATGCGCGCGCCGTCCAGGTGAAGTTGCGCCAAGGTGGTGTCCACGCGCTGCTCCCAGTTCCAGGCGTCGAGCGCTTCGATGCGGGTTTGCAGTGCGTCCAGGTCGACGCCGTCGGCGTGTTCTTCGTATTGCTGGCGCACCGAAGCGGCTTCCGCCACGCCGAGGCTGACCACCTCGAACACTGTCATCGCGGCATCAAAAATCGGCTCTTGCGGGACGTAGCAAATGCGCACGCCCTGCGTCATTTGGAGCAAACCGTCGTCGAGCTTTTCCAGACCGGCAATGATTTTGAGCATCGATGATTTGCCTGCGCCATTGCGACCAATCAGGCCCAGACGCTCACCGCCTTCCAGCGAGAACGCAGCGTTGTCGAGCAAAGCCACGTGGCCAAAGGCGAGGTGGGCGTTGGAGAGGGAGAGCACAGCCATTTGAAAGTCACCTTGAAATCAGCCCTCGATTATCGAACGCGCTGGTAAAAACCCGCAAGCGTTGACAATTCCTGAATGCAAACGGACGCGAATTCAGCCCCCGCCTTGGTGCACAGCGCCTTCTACAAATTCGTTCGCATCAACGACGTCGACGCCGTGGCCGCGCTGCTGCGCGAACTGTCCAGTGACGCTTTGAGACCTGTTTTGGGCAGCATCCTGGTGGCGTCAGAAGGCATCAACGGCATGGTGGCGGCAACGCCTGCCGCGCTGCGCGAATTTGAGTTGGCTTTGACCGGTGAGGCACGCCTGCACGGCCTGTTCAGCGGCATGACCTTCAAGCACAGCGGCTGCACCACCGCGCCGTTTCAGCGCATGCGGGTTCACAGCAAACCCGAGGTTTTGCCTTTGGGTGTGGACGGCGTGCAGGCGGTGGGCCACGTGGGCGTCCAGCTCAGCCCGGCGCAGTGGCGCGAGTTGATGCAGCAAGACGACGTGGTGCTCATCGACAACCGCAATCATTTTGAATTTCGCCTGGGCCACTTCATGGGCGCCGTCGATCCGCAGGTGCATCACTTTCGCGATTTCCCCGCCTGGGTGCAGTCGCAACTGCCGACTTGGAAAGCGCAGAAAAAACGCGTGGCCATGTACTGCACCGGCGGCATCCGCTGCGAAAAGACCAGTGCCTGGATGAGCCAATTGGGCATGCCGGTGATGGAGCTTGAAGGAGGAATCCTGAACTATTTTGCGCAAATGCCCGACGCGCAAAACGAGTGGATGGGTGAGTGTTTTGTGTTCGACAACCGGGTGGCGTTGAACACGCAGTTGGAAGAAACCGCCACGCGCGCAGAAGATGTTTACGGGGACGCGCCAGATGAGCAGTGGCGGCTGAAAAGAGCGCAGCAGCTGGAGTCAGCAATTCCCGCCGCCCTGACAGGCGCACGAGTCAAAAAAACCGCACCACCCGCCACCAAAAACGGCGTCGGACCGAGCAGCATCGTCTTGCCCCAAGGCCAGTGGTCCACCGTCTCGGCCTTCTTGATTGAACGCTTCCCCGGCGTGTCGAGCAGCACCTGGCACCAGCGCTTGCAAGACGGTGAAGTAACCGACGAGCAAGGCGTGGCGATCACGTCCATGCAGCGCTACCGAGCCGGGCTGAAAGTCTTGTATTACCGCCACATCGAGTTCGAGACGCCCATTCCTTTCGAGGCCATCGTGCTGTTCCAAGACGAGTTGTTGGTGGTGGCCGACAAGCCGCATTTTTTGCCGGTGACCCCCGGCGGCAAGTACCTGCAAGAAACACTGCTCGTTCGCCTGAAGCAAAGCTTGCAGATCGACACGCTGTCGCCCATTCATCGACTGGACCGCGAAACGGCCGGCGTGGTGATGTTCTGCGTTGACCCGAAAGCGCGGGCCGCGTATGCCGCGATGTTTGCGCAGCGCCAAGTCGTCAAACGCTATGAGGCCATGGTCAACTGGAGCAGGCCCATCGAGTCAAGGATCGAGCTCCCGTTCACTCACCGAAGCCGCATGGAAGACGGCACCCATTTCATGCGCATGCGCGAAGTCGGCGGCCCGCCCAATTCAGAAACGCACATCGAGCTGCTTGAAGACCGCGGCCAACAAGCGCACCTGCGCTTGTCACCCGTCACCGGCCGCAAGCACCAATTGCGCGTTCACTGCGCCGCGCTGGGCATGCCCATCGTCAACGACGCGTTGTATCCCCACATGCAGCCGCAAGGCGCAGACAACCACGCACAGCCACTTCGTTTGATTGCACGTTCGGTTGTGTTCACCGACCCGGTGACGGGACAAGCACGCGAATTCGCGAGCAGCCGGATGTTGGGTTAGATCGCTAGCTGGTCAGCGCCGCTTCCAACGCATCGATGTAGACCTTGGCCACGTCGAAACCGGTTTGCTGGGTGATCTCTTGAAAGCCGGTGGGGCTGGTGACGTTGATCTCGGTCACGCAGTCGCCAATCATGTCCAGGCCGATCAGCAGCAAACCGCGCGCGGCCAAGATGGGGCCGATGTGCTCGGCCGTGGCGCGGTCGTGTGCGTTCAGTGGTTGGGCCACGCCTTTGCCGCCCACGGCCATGTTGCCGCGGATCTCGGTGCCCTGAGGAATGCGCGCCAAGGCATGCGCAATGGGGGCGCCGTTGATGATGAGGATGCGTTTGTCGCCCTGTATGATTTCCGGCAAATAGCGCTGCACCATCACGGTTTGCGCGCCTTCACGGTTCAGGGTTTCGGTGATGCTGCCCAGGTTCAAGCCGTCCGGTCCCACCCTGAAAATGCCGGTGCCGCCCATGCCGTCCAGCGGCTTCAAGATGATGTCTTTGTGCTCAGCGTGAAAGCGTTTGATGTCGCTTGCGTCTCGCGTGACCAGCGTGGGTCCGATGTGCTGCGGGAACTCCAGGATCGCCAATTTTTCGGGGTGATTGCGCAGCGCCGCAGGCTTGTTGAAAACACGCGCGCCTTCGCGTTCGGCCTGCTCCAGCAGGTGCGTGGCGTAAAAATATTCGCCGTCGAAGGGCGGGTCTTTGCGCATCAGGACGGCGCCCACATCGGCCAAGACCACCGGGATCTCATCGGGGGCTTGTTGCTTGGCTTGGAACCAGTGCTTCGGGTCGCCCGTCAGGGTGAGTTCGCGCACATACGCCGTGACCTTGCCGCCGCGCTGCCACATCAAGTCTTTGGGCTCGCACGCCATCAAGCTGTGGCCGCGTGAGGCAGCTTCTCGCATCATCACAAAGGTGGTGTCCTTGGTGGTGTTGAAGCCTTCGAGCGGGTCGGCGATGAAGAGAATTTTCATGATGTCGAAGAAGTGATTGACGGCTGCGTTTGCCGCGCGCGCCACTGTTGCACAAACAGCGCCAGGGCGCCGGCCACCACGCCCCAAAACGCAGCGCCAATGCCCCACAGACTCAGACCGCTGAGGCTGACTAAAAACGTGATCAGCGCAGCTTCGCGGTGGGTGTCTTCTTTCAGCGCCGCGTTCAAACCTGCGCCTATGGTGCCCAGCAACGCAAAGCCTGCAATCGCCGCCACCAGTTCGCGCGGGAACGCGGTGAGGACGCCGGTGACGGTGGCCCCAAAGACGCCAATGACGCAGTAAATGGCGCCGCAGACGACGGGGGCCACATACCGCCGCTGCATGTCGGGGTGCGCCTCACGGCCCATGCAAATGGCCGCAGTGATGGCCGACAAATTCAGCGCAAACGCCCCAAATGGCGCGAGCAACAACGTCGCCACACCTGTCAGCGTGATCACGCGCGACAGCGGCAATTGAAAACCCGAGGCGCGTATGGCGGCCACACCCGGCAGATTCTGCGATGCCATGGTCACCACAAACAGCGGCAGCGCCAAACTGACGACGGCTTGCCAAGAAAACACGGGCGCTGTGAACACTGGAATGGTCAGACTCCACTGCACACCCTGGAGGTGAAGTTGATCACCCAAAACGGCGTAAAGCGTGCCGACCGCCAAGACGCTGGGCACCGCATAACGCGCCCAGAAGCGGCGGCCGATCAGGTAGGTGAGCAACATCAGCGCGACCAACGCAAACGCGGTTTTCAAAGCCAAAAAACCGTCCAACGCAAAGCGCGCCAACACGCCCGCCAACAGCGCGTTGGCAATCGGCATGGGCACTTTGTCCATCAGTTTTTCAAACCAACCCGTCACCCCGAACAGCACGACCAATGCCGCGCTCACCAGGAAGGCGCCCGTGGCCTGCGCCATGTCAAACCCGCCCGCCACCGCGGCCGTGGCCAACACCGCCGCACCCGGCGTGGACCACGCCACCATCACCGGCTTTTTCAGCCACAGCGAAGGCACCAAGCTGCACAGGCCCATGCCCCAACCCAGCGCCCACACCCAGGAGCTGATTTGCGCAGGCGTGGCCCCCAGCGACGTGGCCGCCTGAAACACGATGGCCACCGAACTGGTGAAGCCCACCAGCACCGCCACAAAGCCTGCCGTGGCTGCCGAAATCGAGAAATCTTTGAAGAAGGAAGACATTGCCTGAGGATAAATGCGCGCTGTCCATGTCAGCCGTCCAGGTGAGCCATCTATGCGCGCTCACTTTTGCGCTCACTTTTGCGCTCACGGCTGCGCTCACTCGGTCTTGCGCTGCGCCGCCCTCTCCAACTCCCGCGGCCCAAACGACGACGCGGTGCTGCCGCTGGTGACCAAGCCCTCGGCATAGAGGCGCTCAATGTCGGGAGCGGCTTTGCGCAGCTCACGTTCAGCCAGTCGGGTGTGCAGCAAAGCACGCAGCCAGTGCAGCAGGCGCACCCAGCCGGGCACCCAAATGCGCGAGGCGCGGCGCTCGATGCCATTGGCAATCATGCGGGCGGCGTCTTCGGCAGAAGTTTCAATGTTCAGCACGCCGGGCATGGTGGCGCGCAGGCGGGCGAAGGCGGGATGCAGCGCGCCTTCTGTCATCAGCGGCGTGCTGACCCACGAAGCGTGAATCACGCTGACCATCACTTGGTGCGCCGCAAGTTCGATGCGCCATGCGTTGCACATGGCTTCTACCGCCGCTTTGGAAGCCGCGTAGGCCGACATCGCAGGTGGGTGCGCAAACGACGACACCGATGCGCTGACCAACACCATGCCTTGTTGCCTCATGACCTCGGGCAGGGCAGCGCGCACGATGTTGAACACGCCAAAAACGTTGACTTCGAAACAGCGCTGCCAAGCGGCCGGATCGGTCAGCGCCAGCGGGCCGAACGAGGCCACACCGGCGTTGGCCCAGACGATGTCGATGCGACCGTGACGGGCCATCGCTGCAGCCACGGCGGCGTCGCAGGTGGCGCGCGAAGTGACATCACACACCACGGTGAGCACATCGGCGCCGATGCGGGCCGCAACCACAGCCAGAGGTGCAGCGTCGCAGTCGACCAGCACCACCGCGGCGCCGCGCTGATGCAGCTCCAGTGCGGTGGCAGCGCCTATGCCTGACGCGGCGCCGGTGATGAGGATGACTTTGCCGCGCATGGTGGAGATGGGTCAGCCTGAATGCAGGAGCGGTTGCGCTGCGACGGGATCCAGCGCACGTGAACCCGGCTCAATCCATCTGCCAGAACATTTTCAGCAGCTGGTGGCAGCGCTCGGGGTTGTTCACGAAGGCCGGGTCGCTCAAGGGCATGTGCTGGAACTCGCTGTAACCGTCGGGAAAGGAGTCGTTGTCGGCGTTGGGGAACGCGGCGCTGTTGGAACTCAAATCGACAAAGTCCATGCTCCAGGCGCCGAACTCGCGCTTTGGCTTGAGTCCGCTGTCTATCACCACCAGGCCGCGGTGGCGCAGGTCGCGGGTAATGCGTTGCAGCAGTGCGAGCACGACTGACTCGTCGCCCTCCAAAACCTGCATGAAGTTGCCGTCTTTGTAGAGCAACATTCCCGTGATCCCGGCACGCTCGTTGTTGACGCGGCAAGTTTTCAGCATGTCGCGCAGTTCCTTGGCTGAGAACCAAGTGACCGCTGCACTCAGGTAAACCACAAAAAACAAATCGATGTCCTTTGAACTCATACGCGTCGGCGCAGCGAGAACTTAGCCAGGGGGTGGGTCGGAGGCTTGGCTTTGGGTCAGAGCCAGTTTTCGCTCTTCGGAGCGCTTTTTCTCGCGCGCCAAATCACGAAACTGCCACCAGACGAATGCCGCGCCGAGCGCAGCAATGCCCAGTACTTTGACCAGCATGAGCACGGAAAAACTGGCCATTGCCGGTCGAGATGTCCGAGGGTTTAAGCGAAGCAGTTTTACGCGGCAATTGTTTCGGAGTCACGCTTTCACGCGTTCACCGTCGTGCCGCGCGACGCTTGCGAATTGGTGAATTCGCGGTCTTGCACAGCCAAGCGCGCGAGCAAGTCTGCGCCCCATTCGAAGCGCTCGTCCAACGAACGACGCGGCGGCGCTGCATGACGCAGTTTCAATTCAACGCCCGCTGCCTCGCACGCTGCGGCTTGTACCAAGAACTGGGTGCAAGGCAGAGGCGCAAAGTGCTGTGAGGGGTCGGCCGGAGCCATCAAAGCAGAGCCGCTGGCGCGTGCCAGCAACGCCAACTTGCGCCTGCCCGACACCACCGCGCGGTGGTTGATGGAGTCACAGCCCGCACGTTCGAGCACACGTCCGATTTCGGCGTAGATCAAGCGCGCAGCGCGTATGGCGGGACGACAGTCACGCGGCAGGTGCGCAATGCCGTGCTCAGAGCGCTCGTACAACACGTCGGCGGCGTGCAGCAAACGCGCCACCACGCTGGCCACGCGTGCATCAAAAACCGGGTTCAACAACCACGCGTCAGCATCGATGCCGGCGTCGAGCATCCACGCCAGCGGCATGTAAAGCCTGCCAGCACGCGCGTCCTCACCCACATCGCGCGCAATGTTGGTGAGTTGCATCGCCACACCCAAATCGCAGGCACGTGCCATGGCTTCTTCGCTGCGCGAACGCATGATGACGGCCATCATCGCGCCGACACTTCCAGCTACCCTCGCGCCGTAGGCCTGCAGGTCTTCAATGGTTTCGTAGCGGCGGCCTTCGGCGTCCCACTGAAAGCCTTCCAGAAGCGCCATTAGCAACTCGCGCGGCAACGTAAATTCACGAACGACAGCGGCCAGAGCACGGTCGGCTTCAAAGTCTTGCGGCGCACTGGCATAAATGGCATCCAGGCGCGCATGCAGGCAGAACATGGCTGCGTCGCGGTCTGTGCTGAAGTCAATCGCGTCATCGGCAACCCGGCAAAACGCGTACAGCGCAATGGCCGGGCCGCGCACGCGGTGCGGCAACAAGCGAGAAGCGGCAAAGAAAGTTTTCGAGCCGCCTTGCATCAAGGTTTGGCAGGCTTCGAAATCGAAATGCGCGCTGGGCGACACAGATGCTTTTCTGGCAAACCCGACTGAGGCGACTTCAAACATAAGTGAGTCCTTAGGAAACCAGTTCTGGAACAGGAACAACGCTCTGCAGCGCCTTGGCCGACATCAGCACCCCCGGCACGCCCGCTCCGGGATGGGTGCTGGCACCGACCATGAATAAATTTTTGACATCTTCGCTGCGGTTGTGCGGGCGAAACCAAGCGCTTTGCAACAGCAGAGGTTCCAGGCCGAAGGCAGCGCCTTTGAGCGACAACAAACGGTCTTGAAAGTCTTGCGGCGTCATGACGTGAGAAGTAACGATGTGCTGGCCCAAGTCAGGCAGCAAGGTTTCTTCCAAACGCTTCTGTACTTTGAGGCGATAGGTTTCGGCGTGCGCTTTCCAATCGGTGCCGCTGTCCAGGTGAGGCACGGGCGAAAGCACATAAAACGCATCGCATCCGTCAGGAGCCACGGAAGGGTCGGTGGCGCTGGGCCGATGCAAATACAGGCTGAAGTCTTCGGTGAGCTTGTGCTTTTTGAAGATGTCGGTCAACAGGCCTTCGTAACGTGGGCCCAGCGCCATGGTGTGGTGCGGCACGTCGGGGTACTGCTTGTTGGTGCCGAAGTACCAAACAAACAAGCTCATGGAATAGCGGCCGTTGTCGATTCGTTTGTTGGTCCAGTGCGGCCGGTGCTCGGCAGCCACCAAATTGCGGTAGGTCCAAGCGGTGTCGGAATTACAGACAACGATGTCGGCGCGCAGTTTTTCGCCACTGACCAGTTCCACACCAGTGGCTCTGCCACCCCCACGTCCACCTTGGCCGCCTTCGATGGTGATTTGGCGCACGGTCGCGTTGTAGCGCACTGGCACCTTGCGTTCTTCCAGCAACTTGATCATGCCGTTGACGATGCTGCCCGTGCCGCCCATGGCCGAGTACACGCCGAAGCGCCGCTCGAGCGCGTTGATGAGGCTGTAGACGCTGGTGACCGAGAACGGATTCCCGCCAATCAGCAGGGTTTGCAGGCTCATGGCCATGCGCAGTTTGGGGTGCTTGATGTGGCTGGCCACCAAGCTGTGCATGGTGCGCCAAGCGCGCATGCGGACCATGCTGGGCACGGCGGATATCAAGTCGCCAATCGTGTCAAAAGCCTTGCTGCCAAGAGCCTCAAAGCCGAGCTTGTAGCAAAGGTCGGCTTCTTTCACAAACGCGTCGAAACCGGCAACGTCTTCAGGGCAGATTCGGGCCACCTCTGCGCGCATTTTTTCGGGGTCGCCGCTGTAGTCGAAGTGCGTGCCGTCGTCATAGCGCACCCGGTAAAACGGGTCCATCAAACGCAGCTCAACGTCGTCTGAAAACTTGCGGCCGCACATGCCCCAGAGTTCTTCAAACATGAAGGGCACAGTGATGATGGTGGGGCCACCGTCGAAGGTGAAACCGTCTTGCTTGCGCACAAAGGCGCGACCGCCGGGACCGTCCAATTTTTCAAGCAGCTGGACGCGGTAGCCCATGACGCTGAGCCGGATCGCCGCGGCCATGCCGCCGAAACCCGCGCCGACCACCAAAGCCACGGGCGCAGAGCTGTGAGCCTGGGGGCTTGAATTGCCTGGTGAGCTTGCGTTCAGTGCGCCTGGCAACAACGGGCTGACAGGTGAGTTGACTTCAGCGGGCGTGAAATAGCTTTTCATGGGACGACTTGCTTTCATGGCTCAGAGCTTTGGCTCCAGCAGGCTGGGATGAGCCTGAATCGGGGGCAGGACCAACCTGCAGGGTGTTCGGTTTTTTGACGGCCCAGCGCCAAAGCGCGGTCGCGTCAAGAGGCAGGATGAGCAACCAGTGCTCCAGAATGGCCAAGGCCAACAAACTGCCCACCAAGGCCAAACCAATGGCTTGCGCCGGTTCGGTGCTGGGATCGAGTGCACGCTTGACGATCAAGGTCAGCACAACACTGGCGGCAGCGACTGCAAACGGAAAGAACAAGTTGATCGGGCGTCGGCGGAAAAAGCTTTCGAGATAGGCCAAGTGCGGCGGCAGAAATTGCTCACTCAAATTGCGCACGCCGAAAAACAGATTCAGCTTGGCACTGATGCGCATGGCCCACAGCACGATAAAGGTCCAGGTGCCGATTTGGTTAGGGGCATTCCACGTGATCGCGACCACGACACAACCCACGGCCAAAATGCCGAGTTCGTGCCAAAGAATGGCGCGCACTGACTGCACGAAACGCTGCCCTTCAGGAAGGTTCGCAGGAATCGCGGTGGTTCGGGGCCCAGTGATCCAGCCGGTGAGGAAGGTCAACTCGTTCCATCCCCAAACCAAAAGTGCGCAGGTGAATGCGCAATAAACGTTGGCCACGCTGGTTTGTTGCGCGGTGTGCGACAGCGCCACCAGAGCTGCAGCGCTCAACAGCGTTGACAAAGCCAAACTCCACCGCACAGCGGTTCGCGACATGCGATTCAACAGCAGCACGATGCCAGTGCTGAACCACCAAATAAAGACCGCAAACAGCGCGGCGAGAGCGAGGTCTGACACGGTGGGTGACTTTGCGGTTCGGAGTACTTCTACAGCGTTGAGCGAGGGCTCTTGTGGCTTCGGTGGCGCGCTTCTGGCTTTACCAAGCCGCAGCCATGCGAATTTCTGTTGGCAACGCATGTCGGTTTACCGGCAGCATGTACAAGCGCAGAAAGGTCACCGCTCCCACAGACGCCCATTTGAGTTGACCCAACTTGCCCATCAAGCCACCGCGTGCTTTGGCCGCGTCCATTTGGGTTTGGGCTTCAAACAGCCTCGCGAACCCAGCCCGTAGTTTTGGGTTGTCTATGTCCAGCGAAATCGGGAAAACTTGTTCGGTGATCTTGTTGGTGATCTCGAACACTTTGTAGTCGTAAGCGGTTGGGTCCAAGCCCATGGCCGCTTTGAGCTGAGGCCGCGTGTGGTCGCGCACGTACATGGTGGCGTAGACCGCCAACAAGAAAAAGCGTATCCACAACAAATTGCCGCCGCGCAGCAGATGCGGCTGGCTGCGCATGATCAACGCGAAAGATTCGCCGTGACGGAATTCGTCATTGCACCAGCGCTCGAACCAACGAAAGATCGGATGGAAGCGTTTGTCGGGGTTGCGCTCGAGTTCGCGGTAGATCGTGATGTAGCGCGCGTAGCCGATTTTTTCCGACAAATACGTGGCGTAAAAAATGTACTTTGGCTTGAAATACTTATAGGCTTTGGTGCGTTTGAGGTCACCCATGTCGATGCCCATGCCAAAGTCTTTGAGCGACTGGTTGATGAAACCGGCATGACGCGATTCATCACGGGCCATGAATCGCATCAACGCTTTGATGTCGGGGTTGGTGACGTTCTTTTGAATCTCGTTATACAAAATACAGCCTGAGAACTCCGAAGTGAGCGAGCTGACCAAGAAGTCAATGAACTCCTGGCGGAGTTCAGGTGAGACCTGCGAAAAACGCTCAGCCACCTCTGCCGCAAATTCGGGCGTGCGCTGGAAGTGATCGTGGTTGTTGTCGCCTTCGTATTCGGCCAGCATCGCATCCCACTCTTTGCGCAGGGGGGAGATGTCAAGCCGGTCCATGGCCTTGAAATCGGTGGTGTAGAAGCGCGGACTGAGCAGCGTCTCGGTTTTGGCCATGCGGCCAGCTTCTTCAGACGTATTCAGTGGTGCGGAGGTTGCTTGCATGACTGCTGCTCTCGGTGGTTAAAACATCTCAACTGGCGCACAAGTGCCTGGCAAACTAGGGTTGCGCGGCTGCCGGCTTTGTAGACACGGGGTTTACTGAAGCAGCATTTACCGAGCCAGATTTCGAGGTGTCCAGTTGAACGGGATAAGGCTTCACCGGGGGTGCCAGGAAGCGCGCGAAATCACCTGAGTTGGTCGGACCGAACGACTCCAAGTCGATGCGTTTACCGGTAGCTGGATCGGTCAAGGTCAAGCGCCCGTCCACGCGGGCGGTGAGCTTGAAGGGCTGCCTTGAGCCGATTTCACGGGCGGTGCGTTCGCGCGTGAGAGCGCGCAGCGCACCCCGTACAAAGCCTTGTTCACCTTGCAGCTCTGCGACCGTGACACCCGTGACGCCGTCGGTCACCAACACACCGCCGTTGGGCATGTCTTCGAAGCGAAGCATGCGCTCGGCCATGGCCGCAGCCGCGAGTTGGTCGGGGCCGTTACCTGTGAGGCGAACCAGCGAAACCGAGATCAGCGAGAACGAAATGATGGCGCCCGCGAAATACAAAATCCACTTGGGGAAGTTGTCAGGGGCTAACTTGGCAGGAGGGTTGGCGGCAGCCGCTTGTAAAGCCATCTTGACATCCGTGAAGCTGAGTGATGTAAACCTAAGTTGACATTGTTGCTCAATTCCAGAGGGTTTGTCACGTGGTTTGTGCTTGCCACTTCGAAGTGTGGGGCTGGGAATTCCCTGATGCAGACGGCGGTGCCGTGTTGCCGGGCAGTGCAGATTCGGCAGCCACTAACGTCGTTTCGCTGCGACTGCCGCTTTTTCCAGCCTCCTGGTTTTTGACGGCCAACCACGCCGCCGTCAATTGATCAGAAACAAGCTGTGCGTTGGCCACGGCACGCAGCGTCGGTTCAGGCTTGGTGAAGCGCCATGGCCTGACGCTGGGCCAGAGTTGAGCCCAAGCAATGCGGTCTTGGCCGCTCAGTACCAAAGTGATGTCACCGTAATGGTCGGTCGATACTTTGATTGCATTGTCAGCGGCGCCTTGGTTCGTAGCTTTGTCCGACCCTTTTTTGTGCAGAAGCAAACCCGCCGAAGCCAACCTCTTGAGCGGCAGGTTAAAGGTGACT
>JBBRGA010000007.1:0-46808 GCA_038241115.1 Burkholderiales bacterium
ACTGCCACTCTCGCCAGCTTCCTGGTTCTTCACGGCCAGCCAAGCAGCGGTCAATTGATCAGAAACAAGCTGTGCGTGAGCCACAGCACGCAGCGTCGGTTCAGGCTTGGTGAAGCGCCATGGCCGCACGCTGGGCCAGAGTTGTGCCCATGCAATGCGGTCTTGGCCGCTCAGTACCAAATTAATGTCGCCGTAGTGGTCGGTCGATGCCTTGGTTGCAGTGGCGTCTTGGTTCGCAGCTTCGCCAGAGCCTTTTTTGTGCAGAAGCAAACCCGCCGAAGCCAACCTCTTGAGCGGCAGGTTAAAGGTGACTGTGAGCACGATGCCCACGCGCATGACGATGCGTTTATCGGTCAGTGTGTAGACGGTGGTTTTGGCCGTGAGCCACGCCAGCATCGTCACTGCGCCGATGCCCAAGAAGGCCAACGGCAAGATCCACCGCAGCGACAACAAAATTTGCGCGACGCCGGAGCCTGACCACAACAAATTGACCACGTGGGCCAGCAGCAAAAACGAAAAGTAAAAAGCTACTTTGCGAATGTGAAAAACCCGACGTGCCATGGCACCGAAATCGGGTGATCCTTGCCAAAGAATTCGTTCATCCTTTGGCAACCTCTCGGGCAACCCGTACTGCGGCTCGAATTCATGCTCGTGCCCGTGACTCTCTATGCTCATCAAACCTCTCCATCAGTTGTCAAGACGCAGCCGCTGTGGCTTGGCTCTGCTGCGCCCCAAACTGAATTAAATCGCTGCAGTTAAACAATTGCCTCAACGCGCTTGGGATCGGCGTAAAAGGTGCCGGCTCCGTAATAGGCGCTGATTTTTTCCTCTTCCAGCATGGTGACTTGGTCGGGGTTGCGCAGGCCAGGCACGTCGGCAAAGTGCATGCCGTAAATGGCGTTGACCTCAATCTTGTTGCGATGAATGCGCGCAAACGGAATGGGCAACAGCACAAGGCGTGTGGGCGCGTTGGCACCGTTACCCGCGACTTCCACTTCAAGGAACCGGAACATCATCTCGGCAGTGTCAAGCCAGATGTCGCGCACCACGCCGCCTTGTTTGCCGTCACCGCCCATGACAGGCAGGCCGCGCGGATCGACGTCTTGGTGGGCCACGCCGTGCTCCTTCATGACGCGCAGCGGCTGAATCAGCGGGGTGCCGTGCGATGTCATGTCAGGCACATCAGCCCGCATGGCATAGGCCCCCGGACCGACGCCCGCAAACATCGGGTTGCCAATGGGCTCGATCGGTGAGCCAGGCGATGCAGCCGTGGAGCGGGCGCTGTACTCGGGTTCCGGACGGTGCAGTTCGGGGACGGTCACGCTTTTGCCGCCCGCCAGCTTGTAGGTTTTGGGTTCAGGAATGGGCCAGCCCGTGATCACCGCGGTGCCCATGCTGTCGGACTCCATGGGAAAGCCTTCGCGGTGACCTTCTCGCACGAGGTAAAAAATGAGGCCAAAGAAAAACGCCCAGAACAGGTAGAGCAAGACCTGGGGCAGGTCGAGATAACCAGTGATGTAGCCAACGGTTTGCATGGTGCCTTCTCCTTGATGAGGCTTAGCGGGACAACTCGGACAAGCCGAACGGTTGCGGGGGTGACATTTGCGGTGCGCTTTTCATTGCGACTTTCGTTGCGGGCGTTGTTGAAGGCATCAACGATGTCCGAGACGAATTCATGGCGTTGCGCCCCACCAGCGGGCCGATGGCCACCAGTGTGATGAACAGCAACAAAATCTCTATGTGATAGACCACGCTGTAGCCGGTGGAAGGCGTGTTCATGCCCACGCCGAGCGCACCACTGGAAGCAAGACCGGTGACCACGTCACGCAGAGCACCGCCGAAAAACATCGACAGTCCGGCTGCGGTTGATTGAATCGCACCCCATGTGCCCAGCGCCAAGGCCGTGAAACCTGTGTTTTCCAAACGCATGGCGGTGTACAGCGTACCGACGGCAAACAAACCGCCACCAAAACCGATTCCCAACGCGCCGAGTCGAAACAACCAAGGCGCGTCCAGCGGCGCTGAAAAGATCACTGCTGAAAATGCAGGCAAGCCGGCCAGCGCGCCGTAGGCCGCCAAACGAAGCGGATCGGCGGCGCGCGACAACAATCGCCCGGCCAACACAAAGCCCAGCAACGCACCACCTGCCAGCAGGCCGCTGAGCGCACTTGTCGCACCCACGCTGAGCTTCAAAATCTCGCCTCCGTAGGGCTCCAAGATGATGTCTTGCATGTTGAAGGCCATGGTGCCCAAGAAGGTGGCCCACAGGAATCGACGTGTGCGGGCGCTGGCAATAAAACGCTGCCACACCTCGCGAAAAGGTGGCGGTTTGTTGACCTTCATATCAGCCACACGCTGCGGATTGCGTGGCTCTTGTTTCCACAACGCGAAGGCGTTGACGATGAGCACGAACAAGGCTGAACCCTGCACGGTTTGAACCAGGCGCTGCGGGCTGAAGTCGGCCAGCAACAGGCTGAAAACCACACTGCCGCACACCGCACCCACCAGCAACATCACGTACATCAATGCCACTACCTTGGGGCGCGTTTCATCGCTGGCTTGATCTGTGGCCAAAGCCAATCCCGCGGTTTGCGAGGTTTGCAAACCCGCCCCCACCGCCAGGAAAGCCAGCGCCGCCACGGCTGGACCGAACCACGACGGCACGGCGACGGCATTCCCCCCAGACAACACCAACAAGGCAAACGGCATGACCGCCAAGCCAAAGAATTGAATCAGCGTGCCACCCCACATGTAAGGCACGCGCTTCCAGCCAAACGCCGAGCGGTGGGTGTCCGAGTGATAGCCGGTGATGGCGCGAAACGGTGCCACGAGCAAGGGCAACGCCAACATCAGCGACACCAACCAGGCCGCCACATCGAGCTCGACAATCATCACGCGGTTCAGTGTTCCGATCATCAGCGCGGTGATCGCGCCCATGGTGAACTTGAACAGCGACAGGCGGAGCAAGCGCGGCAATGGCAAATCAGCGCTGGCCACGTCGGCGAACGGCAGCCACTCTGCCGGCATGCGACGCGCCCACTTGCCGAAGGTTTTCGCTCTCACTCGACTGTTCTCACTGAATTGCTTTCATGGCGCGCCACCTCAAGCTTTTTTCAACTCGAGCGCTTGCGACTTGTAGAAGCCGCTGGACACGCGTTGCGTGCGACCGGATTGCCATGATTTCAAGTTGTCGTCCTGAGCCATCAGGCTCAGAATTTTGTCTTTGGCCATAGGCTCAAGCCAAGGCGCACGGTCACGGCGCGGCAGCATGCGGCCGATGGAAATCATCGCTGCCAGCAGCGGGGTGCGCGGCGCATAAGTAAAAACGATGGACGCTGAAGTGCGCGCTGCCAATTGCGACAAGGCCTTCACCGCGTCGGTGGTGTCGTAATGAATGATGGAATCCATTGCGACCACATGGTCGAAGTGGCCCAACTCCGGGTCCAGCATGTCACCGCTGCAAAACTCTATCGTGCCGCGCAAGTCGGCCGGCAAACGGTCGCGCGCCAAATTCACCAAAGTAGGCGACAAGTCGATCGCCACCACATGCGCGCCACGGCGTGCGGCTTCCACCGCCAATGCACCGGTGCCGCAACCGGCGTCCAGGATGCGCTGGCCGCTGAGGTCTTGCGGCAGCCACGACAGCAAGGTGCTGCGCATTTGATCGCGGCCAGCGCGCACGGTGGTGCGAATGCGGCCCACCGGAGCGTCGGACGTGAGCGTGGCCCAAGCGGCCACGGCAGTGCGGTCGAAGTAGTTTTGAATCTGGCCGCGGCGGTCGGCGTATGTGGTGCTGTTCACCGAACTGGTCACCACCGAGGTGGTCGCCGCGCTGGTCAAAACACCGGCCGCAGAAGGAGAAGTCGTTTCCATCAGAGGCCGCTCAATCAAAACCCAACAGATCAAAAATGTCGCGGTCTTTCATGGGCACCGCGTTCATAGGCTCCACGCCCAACCACAGCGATGCGGCCAAGCGCATGTACTCTTTTTGAACCGCTTCCAACTCGGGTGAATGCTCCATCTCAAAAAGCGTGCACTTCTTCAGACGGCTGCGACGGATCACGTCCAGATCAGGGAAATGCGCGGCCAGCTTCAGGCCAATTTGGTTGTTGTATTTGTCAATCTGGTCGGTGTCCTTGCTGCGGTTGGCAATCACGCCGCCCAAACAGACGTTGTAGTTTTTGGCCTTGGCACCGATGGCCTGAACGATGCGGTTCATCGCGAAGATGGAATCGAAGTCGTTTGCGGTGACGATGAGGGCGCGGTCAGCGTGCTGCAAAGGTGCCGCAAAACCGCCGCAAACAACGTCGCCCAGCACATCAAAAATCACCACATCGGTGTCTTCAAGCAGGTGGTGTTCTTTGAGCAATTTGACGGTCTGGCCCACCACATAACCGCCGCAGCCGGTGCCTGCGGGCGGGCCACCGGCCTCCACACACATCACGCCGTTGTAGCCCGGGAATACAAAGTCTTCAACGCGCAACTCTTCGGCATGGAAATCAACCGACTCCAGCACGTCGATGACGGTTGGCAACATCTTCTTCGTCAGCGTGAAGGTGGAGTCGTGCTTGGGATCGCAGCCAATTTGCAGCACGCGTTTGCCTAACTTGGAGAACGCCGCCGACAAATTGCTCGAGGTGGTGCTCTTGCCGATGCCGCCTTTGCCGTAGATGGCAAACACTTTGGCGTTGCCAATTTTCATGTTCGGGTCAAGCTCAACCTGTTGGCTGCCCTCGCCGTCCAAGCGCAGATTGGTTCGTTGGCCGACACGCTTGATGTCAGGCATAGGGACGGTGGTCACGCTCATGCGGATGCTCCTGTTGTTGTGTTGTCAACAAACACGCCTTCAAGTCGGTCTTCCAACTCTTCTCCGGCCAAACGAAGCGCTGCCAAAGTGGCGGCGTCGGGTTGCCAGTAATTGCGGTCTGAAGCTTCGATGAGCCGGTTGGCCACACGGGCCGACGCGGTGGGGTTCAGCTCGGCCAAACGCTTGCGCATTTCTGGGTCGAGCATGAAGGTTTCTGAAAGCTGCTTGTAGACCCAAGGCTGTACTTGCCCCGTGGTTGCCGACCAGCCCATGGTGTTGGTGACGTGCACTTCGATTTGGCGCACGCCTTCGTAGCCCGACTTCAACATGCCTTCAAACCACTTGGGGTTTAGCATGCGGGTGCGGGTTTCCAGCGACACCTGCTCGGACAACGAACGCACCGCGCCGCCGCCCGTGGTTTGGTCACCGATGTAAACCGGGGGCGTCTTGCCGCCTTTGGCACGTTTCACGGCACCGGTGATGCCGCCCAAGGTGTCGAAGTAGTTGTCTACCGTGGTGACGCCCAACTCGACCGAGTCAAGGTTTTGATAGGTCAGGTCAACATCGGCCAGCACGCTTTGCAGCAGCGCAGCCTGGCGCACTGGCTTGCCATTTCGGCCGTAGGCAAAACCTTTGCGACGCGAATAAGTTTCGGCCAGCTCGCCCTCGTCGCCCCAACGGCTGCTTTCCACCAAGTTGTTGACGTTGGCGCCATAAGCGCCCTCGTCGTTGCCGTACACGCGCATGGAAGCGATCTCCAGCGTGCAGCCGTGTTCCAGCTGATACGCGATGGCGTGCTTGCGGATGAAGTTTTGCTCGAGCGGCTCATCGGCGGCTGCGGCCATGAATGCCGACTCTGCGAGCAGCTTGATTTGCAACGGCATCAGGTCGCGGAAGATGCCCGACAAGGTGATGACGACGTCGATGCGCGGGCGACCCAGTTCGGCCAGCGGAATCAAGGTGGCACCTGCAATGCGGCCGTAGCTGTCAAAGCGCGGCAGCGCACCCATGAGCGCCAAAGCCTGCGCAATCGGCCCGCCTTCGCTCTTCAGGTTGTCGCTGCCCCAAAGCACGATGGCAATCGATTCGGGCAGCTTGCCGCTGTCTTGCATGGCTCGGTCTATCAGCAGTTGTGCTTGCGCTGCGCCGTCCTTCACTGCGAAAGCACTTGGAATCTTGAACGGATCGAAGCCGTGCAGATTGCGGCCGGTTGGCAGCACTTCGGGGGTTCGCAAAATGTCGCCGCCCGGCGCGGGTTTGATGAACCTGCCGTCGAGGGCTCGCAGCAACGCAGCCACTTCGGTTTCTTCGGCCAATTGATGGTCATAACCAATCAGCTGATTCAAGTCGGCCAAGGCAGCATCGTCTTGCGGTGCGCCGATGAACTTCAGTGCCTGCGCGGCGCTGCTGCCCGCAACGATGGCCTGCACGGCCGCCTTGGCTGGAATGCGTCCGTGGGTGGCTTCGGCCATGGCCATGAGCATCTCCACCCGCTCGGCAGCGTCGGGTGCGCGGCCCACCACATGCAAGCCTTGAGGAATCAGCGTGTACTCGAGTTGCAGCATATCGGCCGACAGCTGAGCCACGCGCGCATCTGCGTTGCCCGCCAGAGTCAGGTCCCACAAAGGCGCGGCCGCCAACAAATCAAGCTCGGCGGCCTGCGATTGGATGAGCACTGCCAAATCGGCGCGGCTGTTTACGTTGGCAGCGGCGTCTGCATCGCTGGTGCGCCAGCGGTCGATGCTGGACTTCAAATCAATCAACCCTTTGTACAGGCCCGCCTGGCCAACGGGCGGCGTCAGGTAGCTGATGAGCGTGGCGCAGGAACGGCGCTTGGCAATCGCCCCTTCGGAAGGGTTGTTGGACGCGTACAAATAGATGTTGGGCATGTCGCCGATCAGGCGGTCTGGCCAGCAGGCGCCTGACATTCCCGATTGTTTGCCCGGCATGAATTCCAAAGCACCGTGGGTACCGAAGTGGAGAACCGCGTGCGCTTTGAAGTCTTCGCGCAGGTAGCGATAAAACGCTGAGAACGCGTGCGTCGGTGCCAAGCCCTGTTCGAACAACAGGCGCATCGGGTCGCCCTCGTACCCGAACGACGGTTGCACGCAAATCAGCACGTTGCCGTACTGCTTGCCAAGCACCATGATGGACTGGCCGTTGCTGAGTTGCTTGCCGGGCGCGGGGCCCCACTGGGCTTCAATTTGCGGCAGCCAGCGCTCGCGGCGAACGTGGTCGTCGGCCGATATCAATGTGTGTACGTTGGCGTCGGCGCCGTGCAGTGCGGCGTTGCCGATCAAAACGCTGTCGCGCAGCACGTTCACATCGGCAGGCAGGTCCACCGAGTAGCCCTGAGCTTTCATGGCGGCCAGTGTGTTGAACATCGACTCAAACACCGACAAATAGGCAGCGCTGCCGATATTGCCGGCGTTGGGCGGGAAGTTGAACACCACCACCGCCACTTTGCGCTCTGCACGCTCGACCCGGCGCAGCGCGATCAACTTGCCAGTGCGAGCGGCCAGCATGATGGCCCGCTCAGGGCAGGTTTGCATGTCTTGTGCGTTGTCGGTGGCCTTGAATGTGCAGGCGTGGTGACAGCCCGTGCAAGTGACGCCCGGCGCGCCGGCGCGGCCACCGAACACGGTCGGGCTGGTGCCGCCGTCAAGCTCAGGAATGGCCACCATGATGGTGCTTTCCACAGGCAACAAACCGCGCGGCGATCCGCCCCATTGGTCGAGCGTTTGAAATTCCACCGGGTGCGCGGCGATGTACGGCACGTCCAGATGCGCCAGCACTTCTTCTGCCGCCTTCGCGTCGTTGTAAGCCGGGCCACCCACCAGCGAAAAGCCGGTGAGCGAGACCACCGCATCCACCGCCACTTGGCCGCTCTGCATGAAAAAACTTTCGATGGCCGGACGTGCATCCAGGCCGGCTGCAAACACCGGCAGCACGCGCAGGCCCTGTGCTTCCATCGCTGAAATCACCCAGTCGTAGTGACCCGCGTTGCCCGCCAACAAGTAAGAGCGCAACAACAGCAAGCCGACTGTGCCCTTTTGCTCAACCGCCAGACGAGGCAAATCGGAAGCGTTCGCGGACAAGCGACGCTCCATTCGCGGGTGGTAGACGCCGACATCCGGATACTCAACCGGCGCGGCAGCTTTGGCTGCACCGCGCAGCGCCTTGCGGTCGCCGTCAGCGTAGCGATCCACCAAAAAACGAACCATGTTGGCCATGTTCTCTTCCGAGCCACCCAGCCAATATTGCATCGTCAAAAAGTAAGACCGCACGTCCTGCGCCGTGCCGGGTATGAAACGCAGCATCTGCGGAATGCGGCGCAGCATTTTCATTTGCGCAGCGCCGCCGGCGCTGGGCTTGTCTTTGCCGCCTTCTTTGTTGCTGCCGCGCAGTTTTTTCAGCATTGCCATGGGGCCGCTGGCGGGCTTGCTCATGTCGAACTTGCCAAGCTTGGTGAGCTTGACAACTTCGCCGGCCGACACCATGCAAATCATGGCGTCACAGGCATCGCGCCTTGCTTGCAGCGCGGGCAAGATGGGCAGGAAGTGGTCCTCCAAAAACACCGTGGCGGTCACGATGATGTCGCCTTGCTCGATGTCGGCAACACAGCGCGCCGTCGCGTCAAGATCGCCGGTGTATTCCGACGCCGCGTGCAGGGACAACTGCAAACCTGGCATTTCGCGCAGCAAAGTCTTGCGTGCGCGGTCAGTGGCACTGGACACGTGTGTGTCCATTGTGATCAGCACGACCCGGATCGGGGTGTTCCGCTCAGCGAGCGAAGTGGGCTTTTGCGTCATACAAAGTCTCGATGGTGATGACAGGAACGCGGTGCAGGTCGGCATAGCGCTCCGTGTTGCGGCGCGCTTTACCGCGCACAAAGAACGGTATTTTTTTCAACTCCAGCTCGGCGTCGAGTGCCCACGGAGCGGGCGTTGTGGCTGGGTTCCCAGCACCTGTGTTTTCCTGCAAGTGCTGCCGCTGCGGCTCCTCAGCCGCTGGCTCACAGGCTCCTTCATGGGCCGATGTCACGCGCACTGTCGCAAGCAACTCAGGCGCGTCGACCACGACCTGAGCGGGTGCGACAAACAGATCGGGCGCATTGGCCGGCACACTGGCCGGCACGTTGGCTGGCAAAGCACTGCGGACGTGTCCGCCGAGGTGCGACGGCGCGGCGTCTTCATGAAACTCGGCGTCACCACGGAACATGCCGATGAGGTGCTCTTCCAAGCCCATCATCAGCGGATGCACCCACGTGTCAAACAACACGGCCGCGCCTTCGACGCCCATTTGCGGAGAGTAGCGTGCCGGAAAATCTTGCACGTGCACTGGCGCTGAAATCACCGCACAAGGCACGCCCAGACGCTTGGCAATATGGCGCTCCATTTGCGTGCCAAGCACCAGCTCAGGTTGCAATTCGGCGATACGGGCTTCGATTTCCAGATAGTCATCGCTGATGAGCGCTTCAACGCCGTAGCGCTTGGCGGCCTCGCGCACGTCGCGCGCAAATTCGCGGCTGTAAGTGCCGATGCCGACGACCGTGAAACCCATTTCTTCACTCGCAACGCGGGCTGCTGCCACGGCGTGAGTGGCATCACCAAACACGAAAACGCGCTTGTGCGTGAGGTAGGTGGAGTCCACCGACTTTGCGTACCAAGCGGCACGCGACTCCGAAGCGGCCAGCGTAGTGGCGGGGTCGATCTGGGCGAGTGCCGCGACTTCAAGAATGAAGTCACGCGTGGCACCGGTGCCAATGGGAATCACCTTGGTGGCAGGCTGCCCAAAAGTGCGCGTCAACCACGTGGCGGTAAGCGTTGCGATTTCGGGATACAGCACGACGTTGAAGTCGGCATCTCCCAGGCGCGCCAAATCGGCAGGCGTGGCACCGAGCGGCGCCACGACGTTGATGTCGATGCCCATTTGCGTGAGCAGGCCGCTGATTTCGCGCAGGTCGTCGCGGTGACGAAACCCCAATGCCGCAGGGCCAAGAATGTTGCAACGTGGACGCTGCCCTTCGGCCCGCGCCGGGCGCGCTGCGCCGTAAGTTGCTGCCGTCGGGCCGGCCAAGGCGCGAACCATTTGGTAGAAAGTTTCGGACGCGCCCCAATTTTCTTTGCGCTGATACGACGGCAGCTCCAGGGCGACCACAGGAATCGGGAGGTCGAGTGCTTTGCACAAGCCGCCCGGATCGTCTTGAATCAACTCTGCGGTGCACGACGCGCCCACCATCATCGCTTGGGGCTTGAAGCGCTCAAAGGCGTCGCGGGCAGCGGTTTTGAACAGCTCGGCGGTGTCGCCCCCCAAATCCCGCGCCTGGAAGGTGGTGTAAGTGACCGGCGGACGCTTGGGCAAGCGTTCAATCATCGTGAAAAGCAAGTCGGCGTAGGTGTCGCCCTGCGGTGCGTGCAAAACGTAATGCACGCCTTCCATGGCGGTTGCAATGCGCATCGCGCCGACGTGCGGCGGGCCTTCGTAAGTCCACAAGGTGAGCTGCATGCGTGACTTCCTCAAGCTTCCAGCAGCTGATTTTCAGAAACCGCTTGGACCTGAGGCTTTGCAATGCCGCCGATCTTCAAGCGGCGCAGCAATGGCCGCGCAAACAGTTCAGCCAAATCGGCCGCCTGGTCGTAGCCATGAATCGGCGTGAACACCAATTCGATGGCCCATTTGGTCGTCAGGCCTTCGGCTTCCAACGGATTGGCCAAGCCCAGTCCACACACGACGATGTCGGGTCGCGCCGCGCGGCAACGGTCGAGCTGATTCTCAACATGCTGGCCTTCAGACAGAACGGTGCCTGCGGGCAGCATGGCCAGCTCTTCAGCCAAATGCTGGCGGTGCAAATACGGTGTGCCCACTTCAACCAGCTGCATGCCCAGTTCCCGCGACAAAAACCGCGCAATCGGGATTTCAAGCTGCGAATCGGGGAAGAAGAAAACTCGCTTGCCGGCCAATTGAGAGCGCAATTTGGCGAGTGCCGTTGCAGCACGTTGTTGCCCCGGTGCGCAGACTTTGGCGAAGCGGTCCTGCGATACATCGAAGCGAGTGGCCGCCGCTTGAAGCCACTGCGTGGTGCCCTCTGCGCCCAGCGGGAACGGCGCACTCAATCGGGTAGCGCCACGCGCTTCCAACGCACGGGCGGTGTCCGCCAAAAACGGTTGCGCAAGCAAGAAGACCGTGTTTGGGCCGACCGCGGGCATATCGGCGCTGTTGCGCGGTGGGAAAAATCGCACGCCTTGAATGCCCATTTGCACAAACATGCGCGCGAACTGGTCTTCCACCACATCGGCCAGAGCGCCCACGATCAACAGCGCAACAGGGGCGGCCGTTTCAGCCGCAGGCAAGACCGGAACCATCGCGGCCAGGCATGCGTCTTCGCCTTGGGTGAAGGTGGTCTCGATGCCGCTGCCCGAATAGTTGAGTAGGCGGACTTTCGGCATGAAGCGCGCCGACAAGCGCGACGCCGCACGCGAGAGGTCCAACTTGATGACTTCTGAAGGGCATGAGCCCACCAAGAACAGCAACTTGATTTCGGGACGGCGCTCCAGCAGGCGGGTGACTACGCGGTCAAGCTCTTCATTGCAATCGGCCAAACCGGCCAGATCGCGCTCATCAATGATGGCCGTGGCGAAACGCGGCTCTGCAAAAATCATGACGCCTGCGGCCGACTGAATCAGGTGGGCGCAAGTGCGCGAGCCGACCACCAAAAAGAAGGCATCCTGGATTTTTCGGTGCAGCCAAATGATGCCGGTCAGCCCGCAAAAAACTTCGCGTTGGCCGCGCTCCTTGAGCACTGGCGCATCGGCGCAGCCGAGGTCGGCCACGGGCTTGATGGCGATCACGTTTTGAGAGCTCATGCGGCCGCTGCGGTTGAAAACGCGGATTGCGTCTTTTGTTTTTCGCTGTGGTCCTTGTCGAGACGCGCCATGTCCAGGCGCGCCAACCGCAGCTTCCAGATGAATTGCGCCGCGTTGACCACGTATGTCGCGTAAGCCGCCAAAGCCAGATACATCAGCGCCTGGCTTTGCAGCTTCCCGGTGAACAAAGCCACGAGGTAGGCCGTATGCAAGGCCAGCACCAGCATGCTGAATACGTCTTCCCAAAAGAAAGCGGGCGCGAACAGATAGCGCCCAAAAACGACTTTTTCCCAGATGCATCCTGTGATCATGATCGTGTAGAGCGTGATGGTTTTGACCACGACAGACCAGATGGCCAGGGTCTGACCTTCACCGTTGTACAAATAGCGCAGCACCAAACTCAAGCTGATCAAGAACACCAAAAACTGAACAGGTGCCAACACGCCCTGCACGAGTGTCCAGACCGATTCATCGCGGCGCACCCGTTCCGCGGGCGTGTAAAGCGGCGAACGCGCTGTGCCTGCGGAACCCTCTTTACCGGAAACGGTGGATGTATTGCTTTGAGTCATGCCTTAAATTTAAGGCGCTAAGCGCAATGTGTCAACTTAAATTGACGTAAATTAAACTTGACAGTACTTACCCGGTAGACGACTATTCGTTCGGCGCTTTCCGATTGAGAGTTTTCCTCGGCTGGCGCCAACTGAGCACCGACGTGGCATTGGCCCGTTGGGTCGTGGGTCCCCAAGGGGTTTGTGATGTCGTCACTCGCGAAGTCGCCAGCAAGAAAGAACGCAGTTGCGCAGCAGACGCATGGGTCAATTGCGTTCTGCGTGCCCGTTCGCCAACCGGCGACAGTAAGGACTTCCCCGCTCGACAGTGTCATTGGCGTGAGTTACCCTTTTGTCTTGGACAGATCTGTGGTCCTCACGAGCTCGGGCTTTTACCGGGCATCCTTTGCAATTGACCGCTCAGCGCGGGCAGCCACCTCCCACATACGCAGCTTCCAAGCAGTGCAAATGTCCGACGTGTCCAGACTCGCTGGCGCAAGGAGACCTCACATGGCTCAACCCACGCAAGGCGCTTTGACACAAGAACGCGCGACGGACGACGAAACGCGGCCAGAAATTGCGCTGCGAGAGCACAAATTGCCCTTCAACACGGATTCTGCGGATTGGACCCGTACCGGGCAATCGCGCGAAGCCGCCGAATTGCGCATGACGCAACTCGTCAGAACTTTGGAGTCGGAAGTGATTCCTCGATTGCTGGAGGCGCACCGCGCAGCGCCTACAGGCGTGTTGCCGTTGGTGAGCTTGTGTCCTGCACCGACCGAGCAAGAGGTGCTCGCTTTCGTGGAACTGGTACTGGGTCGTGAAGATCTGCCGATACACGAGTGCATCAGCGGCATTCGCTTGAAAGGCATGTCGGTAGAAGTGGTCTACCTCGATTTGCTGGCCCCAGCCGCAAAACAACTGGGCGCTTTGTGGGACGATGATCGCTGCGACTTCACGGCCGTCACGGTAGGACTGGGCCGCCTTCAGCTGCTGTTGCAAGAACTCAGCCCCGCTTTTGGCAGCGAAGTTCAGTTTCCAGCCAACGCGCGGCGCGTGTTGTTGATGCCGGCGCCCGGCGATCAACACACCTTCGGTCTGTCGATGGTGGCTGAATTCTTTGGCCGATCGGGCTGGGAAGTGGCCAGTGGCAACATCATTTCGCTCACCAACGCAGTCGACATGGCGCGGTCTGAATGGTTCGACGTGATCGGCTTTTCGGTAGGCAGTGAGACCCGCCTTGACTGGCTCAAAGACTGCATCACCACCGTGCGGCAGGTGTCACGGAATAAAAACGTAGGCGTCATGGTAGGCGGCCCCGTATTTCTCGAAAGTCCTGAGCTTGTTCAGACCGTGGGTGCCGATTGCACCGCAGTGGACGCCAAAGACGCGCCCGTTCAGGCAGAAATCCTGATCGGCAAGCGCGTGGTGTCTCGATGAGGGCGCCCGCGATGTGGCCCCTTCATCTAGGCCGTCCACTCAAAGGAAGGAGCTGACGTTTTTGCATGTCGTTATTTGCCGATCCCGCCACCACATTTTCTGAACTGTCCGCCGACTCTGTTTCACGCTTGGTAGCGAGTTGCGCCGACTTGGCATTGGTGGTGGACGCAGAAGGCATCGTCTGCGATGTGGCTTACGGCTTGGACAGCTTCGGTATTGAGAAATGTGAAAGTTGGGTAGGCAAGCCATTGGCACAGACGGTTACCAAAGACAGTCGCGGCAAAGTTGCAGCGCTGCTGCGGGACGCGGACTCAGGCGCAGCCCCCCGCTGGCGGCAAATAAATCAAACCAGCGGGCGCGGCGCGGAATTGATGTTGTCTTACTGCGCAGTGAAGGTCAGTGACTCTGACAAGACCCAATCCTTAGGCCGCTCGGTGGTGTTTGGACGCGACCTCAGTGCCATATCTGAATTGCAGCAAAAGCTTGTCGACGCGCAACAAGAGGCCCTGCAAGACAACTGGCGTCTTCGAGACACCCAATCGCGCAACCGGCACCTGTTTCAAACGGCATCAGACGGCGTGTTGATCATCGACGCGGCGACTCAAAAAGTGGTGGAAGCCAACCCAGCGGCGCTGCGGCTCTTCGGAGACAAATTAGCAAAACTGGTGGGCAATCTATTTCCTTTCGGGCTGGACGAGCGGGACACCGAAGCCGTTCAAACCATGCTGGCTGCGGTCCGCACCAGCGGCAAATCAGAGGACGTCCGCGCACACCTTGGCGGTACCTTGCTAAACATTGCCGGTTCGTTGTTCCGCCAAGAGGTGGGTTCACTGATGGTGGTTCGGTTGACCCGGACCCAAGCGGAAGCCGCTGAACCGAGCGTGAGTTCGGGCGTCCAGGTCGCGCTTCTGAAACTGGTCCAAAGCTCGCCCGACTGCGTGGTCGTGACGGACGCCGAAGGCCAGATTGTTTCGGCCAACGATGCATTTTTGGAACTGGTGCACCTGACCGCTGAATCACAGGTCACGGGCGAGTCGCTCGGGCGCTGGATTGGACGCACTGGCGTTGAGTTGAATGTGCTGCTGGCCACTTTGCGCCAGCGTGGATCGATCCGTTTGTTCCCAACCAGCCTGCGCGACGATCACGGGTCGGTGACTGACATTGAAATTTCCGCCACCTTGGCACATGAGGGTGGCGGCACGATGCTGGGTTTCATGATTCGCGATGTGAGCCGACGCCGTTCAGCGCTCGCGAAAGGAGACAAAGAACTGCCGCGCTCGGCCGGTCAAATGGCCGAGTTGGTGGGGCGCGTTCCCATGAAGGACATCGTCGGCGAAACCAGCGACTTGATCGAGCAGCTGTGCATTGAATCTGCCCTCGACTTGACGCGAGACAACCGCGCCGCCGCCGCCGAAATGTTGGGTTTGTCGCGGCAGAGCCTCTACGTCAAGATGCGCCGATACGGCATGAGCGACCCGCTGTCCGACAACGAAAAGTAGTCGCGCAGCGAATAAGCGACGCGAACGAGCCGGGATGGTCTCGTTCACGCGCGCCCCGGGAAAACATAGTGTAAGTTTGAGTTGACACTTCAGAGTGTCAAGTTCAAAATGAATCTTATGTTGTCGTCCCATCTGATGCCCATGCCACGATTGCCGGTGGTGGCCGAATTGCTCAAGCCCATCACATGGTTTCCGCCAATGTGGGCATTTGGTTGCGGAGTCGTGGCGTCCGGCGTGAGCCCGCAAGGAAAGTGGCCTCTGATCGTCACCGGCATCGTCTTGGCCGGGCCTATGGTTTGCGCCTGCAGCCAAGCGTCAAACGACTGGTTTGACCGGCATGTGGACGCCATCAACGAGCCGAACCGCCCCATCCCTTCAGGCCGCATGCCAGGCACCTGGGGCTTGTACATCGCCATTTTGTGGACTGTTTTGTCGCTTGTGGTGGCCACGCTGCTGGGCCCTTGGGGGTTCGGCGCTGCGGTGGCTGGCCTGGTGCTGGCGTGGGCTTACAGCATGCCGCCCGTTCGTTTGAAACTGAACGGCTGGTGGGGCAATGCGGCCTGTGGTCTTTGCTACGAGGGTTTGGCCTGGGTAACGGGCGCCGCAGTGATGGCAGGTGGCGTGATGCCCGATGTGCGTTCGTTGATATTGGCCGGCCTTTACAGCGCAGGTGCCCACGGGATCATGACGCTGAACGACTTTAAAGCTGTCGAAGGCGACCGCGTCATGGGCGTGCGTTCGCTGCCGGTGCAGCTCGGCGTGCAACGCGCTGCTCAAACTGCCTGCGCTTTCATGGTCTTGCCGCAATTCGTCGTGGTGGGTTTGCTGCTGAACTGGGGCCAGCCTGTGCACGCTGCCATCGTGTCGGCACTCATTGTGTTTCAGGGCTTGATGATGCGGCGATTTTTACAAGAGCCCTCCGCACGGGCCATTTGGTACAGCGGCTTCGGTGTGCCGCTTTTCGTCTTGGGAATGATGGTCAGCGCGCTTGCTTTGCGCAGCGCTGCGGGTCTGTCGTCCTGAATTTCAGCTCCATTTCAAGGTGTACGTCATGACTGAATTCTCTGCACAGACCTCTCCTCAGCTCGCTGTACAAAACCAGCTGCCGTTGGAGACCTACGACGTTGTCGTGGTGGGCGGCGGCCCAGCGGGTGCTACCGCCGCGCACGACTTGGCGCGCCAAGGTCGCAGCGTGTTGCTGCTCGACCGAGCCGGGCGAATCAAGCCTTGCGGCGGCGCGATACCGCCGCGCGCCATCAAAGACTTCGAGATTCCCGACAGCATGTTGGTGGCCAAAGCCCGCTCGGCGCGCATGATTTCGCCCAAAGACAACCGGGTGGACATTCCCATCGACAACGGCTTTGTGGGCATGGTCGACCGCGAGCATTTCGACGAATGGCTGCGAGTGCGCGCGGCTGAAAGCGGAGCGGTTCGACGCGTTGGCACGTTTGACAAAATTACACGCGACGCTGACGGCATGAGCATCGTTCACTACGAGCAACGCGAAGCTGCCACCAAAGGCTTCGGCGTGCCCACTCAAGTACGTGCCCGCAGCATCATCGGGGCCGATGGTGCGAAGTCCAAAGTGGCCAGCCAACAGGTCAAGGGCGCTGAACGCACCAAGTACGTTTTTGCGTACCACGAGATCATCAAGGCACCCGAAGTGAAAAGTGCCGACTACGACGCCTCGCGCTGCGATGTGTACTACCGAGGTTCGGTGTCACCCGATTTTTACGGATGGGTTTTCCCACACGGCAATACGCTCAGCGTAGGCACAGGCAGCGCCGACAAGGGTTTTTCGTTGCGCGGTTCGGTGGCCAAGCTTCGTGAAACCGCAGGCATGTCCGACTGGGAGACATTGCGCCGCGAGGGCGCGCCGCTGCCCATGAAGCCGTTGCCCCGATGGGACAACGGCCGCGACGTGGTGCTGGCCGGAGACGCTGCCGGCGTGGTGGCGTCAGCTTCTGGCGAAGGCATTTATTACGCCATGTACGGCGGCCGCTTGGCGGCGGAATCGGTGCAGGCGTTGCTGCAAACTGGCGACGTGCGCTCACTTAAATTGGCGCGTAAAACTTTCATGAAAAAGCACGGAACTGTGTTTCGTGTCTTGGCCGTCATGCAGTGGTTTTGGTACGCGAACGAAAAGCGCCGCGAGAGCTTCGTCAAAATTTGCGAAGACCGCGATGTTCAACAACTCACCTTCGAGTCGTACATGAACAAAGAACTGGTGCGCAAAAAGCCCATGGCCCACGTTCGCATCTTCTTCAAAGACATGGCGCATCTGTTGGGCCTGGCCAAGGCATGAGCCTTTGCGGCGTTGATTTGCGCCAGAACGGCTCGTTTTTGCTGGTGATGGAGGCACAAACAGCGCGACAGGTCATCACATCTTGAGCGAGTTGTTGGCGGGTCCACGCCTTATTGAACTCATCATCGCCATTACTTTGCTTGAGGGCTTGGCATTGACGGCTTACTTCCGCTTCACAGGCAAAGGCGTCGCCCCTCGAGAGTTCGCCGCCAATTTGCTGTCAGGACTTTGCTTGATGTTCGCGCTGCGCAATGCTCTACTGGGTCAAAGCGGTGGCGTCACGGCGCTGTTCCTGAGCGTCTCAGGCTTGATCCATGCCAGCGATTTGTGGCGGCGCTGGAAGTCTTAAACGCCCAGCTGCGCCGACACCTGCCGCTCAACACGAGCCGACCGAGATGCCTGAGGATTCAGTGGTTTACTTTTAAAGAAGCGATTTCTTGCGATCACGGTTCAGCATCACTTCGAGCCCGCGCCGCTGACAACCTTGCTCTACCAGCCCAAACTGAAGTTTTCGGGCATGCAGAGAGAAATGGTTCAAAGCATAAAAAAAGCAGGTGCTACGCACCTGCTTTTTTTTTCCATTTACCGCCGAAGTTCGCCTAAAGAACTTCGACTCAGGAGCCTCAACGAAGAATTACTTGGCTGCTGGCGCTGCTTTTTTCTTCATCGAGCGCTTGGCTTTCTTTGCTTTTTTGGCTGGCTTGGCGGCAGCGGCAGCAGCAGGAGCGGCTGCAGCGGCTGGCGCAGCGGCAGCAGCAGGAGCGGCTGCTGCATGCGAAGCAGCTTGTGCACTCACGCCGAAAGAAGCGATTGCGGCAACCAGAAGGGCGCTGAGAATTTTGTTCATGATGATGACTTTCGAGTTGATAAAACAAAGATGGGAATCACGAGGCCAGTGCCAAAAAATATTTCACGGCGGCAATTGATCTCGGCTTGGCGTTTCGTGGGGGTTGCTTAAACCGCCCCCAGCCACGCTATGCATGGTTTACCAACGCCGTCGATTGCCGGATCGTTGACAAAAACTTTTGACTCAGCGTTTGTTGTAAGTCCCGGTCTGCGCTGCATCCGATCGGGCCAGTTCATTGACCTCAAAGCGCCCGTGGCGCACTCAGCGCGGCGTATTTTTATTGGGCCAGCGCAGCGTTTTTGTGCATCCCAAGCGTTTGTTCCGAGCAGCGTGGCGTCGCAACGCCGTCACACCGTTCACGCTGCCGCGACTGCAAGCGGTGATGTTTTGCGTGACAGCTTCGACAGCGCCGTCTGCGCGCCCCGGCAATTGCCGACGTCTCTGGAGCCCGTTTCTCCGGCGCTGGCTTATCAGGAGCCCGCATCTTTAACGAAGGTACAACTTATTTTCTATTTTGCAAAACACCTCATTTCGGTGCGTGAAACCGCTTATTCGGTGCGTTTTAAGCACTGATACTGTGCATTTTTTTCGCGACGCACTTTTTTGCGTTGTCGGTCTGTGCCTGCCAGGCGGGTAAACCGCGCGGCGGTGCTTGGAAATCGAATCCTGCTGTCAACAATGTCGAGCTGCCGCAAACGGACAGGCTGGCATGCCACTTGCGCAAGCCACTGCGTTCCCTTGCTTGTAGCCAATCTGGAGATCTGATGAAGCCTTCAAACCGAACCCCTCTTTCCTTGGCCGCGCTGGCCATTGCAGTGCTGCTGTCCAGTCAGGCGCAGGCGCAGGAAAAGCTGCTGCGCATCGCCATGACGGCGGCTGACATTCCGCGCACGCTCGGTCAACCTGACCAGGGCTTTGAGGGCAACCGATTCACAGGCATCCCCATGTACGACGGACTGACGCAGTGGGACCTGAGCAAGGCTGACGCGCCGAGCGTGGTGATTCCTGGCCTCGCACTGAGCTGGGCGGCAGACGCCAAGGACAAGACCAAGTGGATCTTCAAACTGCGCCCGGGAGTGAAGTTCCACGACGGTTCGGCCTTTGACGCTGACACCGTGGTGTGGAACGTGCGCAAGGTGCTCGACAAGGAAGCCATATTCTTTGACGCCAGCCAGGTCGGCGTCACTGCTTCACGCATGCCCACGCTGCGCAGCGCCCGCAAGATCGATGCATTGACGGTCGAGCTGACCACCAGCGAACCCGATGCCTTTCTGCCGCTGAACCTGACCAACCTGTTCATGGCCAGCCCCGCGCATTGGCAAAAGAAATTCGACGCAGCTTCGGGCGCCACACCGGCCGACAAGGCCAAAACCGCCTGGGCTGCCTTCGCGGCGGATGCTTCTGGCACCGGCCCTTTCAAGATGAGCAAGTTTGTGCCGCGCGAGCGGTTGGAAGTGGTCGCCAACAAAACCTACTGGGACCCAAAGCGCACGCCCAAAATTGACCGCGTGGTCATGCTGCCCATGCCCGAAGCAAACGCCCGCACGGCGGCTTTGTTGTCGGGGCAGGTGGACTGGATCGAAGCCCCTTCGCCGGACGCCATGGGCGCCATCACCTCACGCGGCAACAAGATCTATTTCAACCAGCAGCCGCATGTGTGGCCCTGGCAGCTGAGCTTCGCGGAAGGCTCGCCGTGGCTGGACAAGCGCGTGCGTCAGGCCGCCAACCTGTGTGTGGACCGTACTGGTTTGCTGAAGCTGCTGGGCGGGATGATGGGTGTGCCGAAAGGCACCGTGCCGCCGACGCATCCGTGGTACGGCAACCCCAAGTTCGACATCCGCTACGACGTGCCCGCCGCGCAAAAGCTGATGGCCGAAGCCGGCTTCAGCACCGCCAAGCCGCTGAAGGTGAAGGTACAGATTTCGGCCAGCGGCTCGGGCCAGATGCAACCGCTGCCGATGAATGAATTTGTGCAGCAAAGTTTGAAGCAGTGCGGCTTTGACGTGCAGTTCGACGTCATCGAATGGAACACGCTGTTCACCAACTGGCGCAAGGGCGCCAAAGACCCGTCGGCCAATGGCGCCAACGCCATCAACGTCAGCTTCGCGGCCATGGACCCGTTCTTCGCCATGGTGCGTTTCACCAGCACCAAGACTTTCCCGCCCGTCAGCAACAACTGGGGTTACTACGGCAACGACGAATTCGACAAGCTGATTGCCGAGGCCCGCAATACCTTCGACGACAAGGGTCGTGACTTGGCGTTGTCCAAGTTGCACGCCCGCATTGTGGAAGAAGCCCCGTTCATATGGATCGCCCATGATGTCGGCCCGCGCGCCATGAGCGCGAAAGTGAAAAACGTGGTGCAACCGCGCAGCTGGTTCATCGACATTGCGACCATGACCGTCGACTGAACCGGCGCAGATGTTCGCGTTTTTGCTGCGTCGCCTGCTCTACACCCTGCCCATCATGCTGGGCGTGGCGCTGGTGTGTTTTGCGCTCGTGCACCTGGCGCCGGGCGACCCGCTGGTGTCGATCCTGCCGCCCGATGCCTCGGGCGAATTGCAGGCACAGATGCGCACACTCTACGGTTTCGACCGCAGCTATCCCGAGCAGTTTGCAGGCTGGGTCTGGCGCGCGCTGCACGGCGACCTGGGCACCAGCATCGCCAGCGGCCGCACGGTGGCCAGCGAGGTGTTCAGGGCGGTGCAGAACACGTTGCGGTTGGCGCTGTTTGCCACGCTCATCGGTTTTGTGTTTGGTGGTTTCTTCGGTTTCGTGGCGGGGTACTTCCGCAATTCGCTGCTGGACCGATTGGCGTCCGTCACGGCGGTCTTGGGTGTCAGCGTTCCGCACTACTGGCTGGGCATGGTGCTGGTCATCGTGTTTTCGGTGCAACTGGGCTGGTTGCCACCGGGCGGCGCAGGCGAAGGTGGCTCGGGCGAATGGGCGTGGGATGTTGCGCATTTGAAGCACCTGTTGCTGCCAGCGGTGACGATGAGCGTCATCCCGATGGGCATCATCGCGCGCACCGTGCGCGCGCTGGTGGCCGACATCCTGACCCAGGAATTCATCGTCGGCCTGCGTGCCAAGGGCCTGACCGACTTGGGCATTTTTCGGCACGTGGTGAAAAACGCGGCGCCCACGGCACTGGCCGTGATGGGCCTGCAACTGGGCTATCTGTTGGGCGGCAGCATCCTGATCGAGACAGTGTTCTCGTGGCCCGGTGCGGGTTTCTTGCTGAATAGCGCCATCTTCCAGCGTGACCTGCCGCTGCTGCAGGGCAGCATCCTGGTGTTGGCGATGTTTTTTGTGATGCTCAACCTGCTGGTGGATGTTGTGCAGGGGCTGCTCGATCCCCGCATCGTGCGATGAACACCACCACGCTGGCCACACCACTGCGGCCCGAGAGCGGCCCCGAACACAGCCCCAAACCCAGTCCCGGCTATTGGCAGACTGTGGGCAGTCGCTTCGTACGTGATCCTGCTGCGCTGATCGCCGCAGCCATGATCTCCGCGCTGCTGGTGCTGGTGGTTTTCGGCCCCATGCTGGCCCCGGCCGACCCCTACGCCGCGTCGATGCTCAAACGGCTGCAGCCCATCGGCTCGCCGGGCTATCTACTCGGCAGTGACGAGCTGGGCCGCGACATGTTGTCGCGCCTGATGGTGGGCGCGCGCTTGTCGCTGTTCATGGGCATCACACCGGTGGTGATGGCCTTTTTCATCGGCACCGCCCTGGGCGTGCTGGCCGGTTATGCCGGGGGTTTTGTGAACACTGTTGTGATGCGCACCGTCGACGTGTTTTACGCCTTCCCGTCGGTGCTGCTGGCCATTGCGCTAAGTGGCGCGTTGGGTGCGGGCATCACCAATTCGCTGATCTCGTTGACGGTGGTGTTCATCCCGCCGCTGACGCGCGTGGCCGAGAGCGTCACCACTCAAGTGCGCAGCCGCGACTTTGTAGAGGCGGCGCGCGCGTCCGGCGCCGGCGCCTTCACCATCGTGCGCGTTCACGTGCTGGGCAACGTCATGGGCCCGGTGTTTGTCTACGCCACCAGCCTGATCGCAGTGAGCATGATCCTGGCGTCTGGCCTGAGCTTTCTGGGCTTGGGCGTGAAGCCGCCCGAGCCGGAATGGGGCTTGATGCTGAACACGCTGCGCACTGCCATTTATGTGCAGCCGTGGATCGCCGCGCTGCCCGGCGTCATGATTTTCTTCACCAGCATCGGCTTCAACCTGCTGTCCGACGGCTTGCGCAGCGCGATGGAAATCAAATCGTGACGGCGCAGATTGCAATCAGCGACACCACCGATGTCAACGACATCGGTGGCCCTGCGCAGCCGCTGCTCGACGTGCGCGGTCTGGTCAAGCACTTCCCTTTGAAGGGCGGTGTGCTCGGGGCCGGGAAGTTAGGCGGCGTGGTGCGTGCTGTCGACGGCGTGAGTTTCAGCGTGGCCAAAGGCGAAACGCTGGGCGTGGTGGGCGAATCGGGCTGCGGCAAAAGCACCACGGCCAGGTTGCTGATGCAGCTGATCACACCCGACAGCGGCGAGGTCATCTTCGACGCCCGCACGGTGGGAAGCCGCGACCTGCCGCTGAAAGAATTTCGGCGCCAAACGCAGATGGTGTTCCAGGACAGCTACGCCTCGCTCAACCCGCGTCTCACTGTGCAAGACAGCATCGCCTTTGGCCCGCAGGTGCACGGACTGGTGCGCGCGGCGGCAGTCGCGCGCGCCAATGACCTGCTGACCCGCGTAGGGCTGGAGCCGTCGCGCTTTGCGCAGCGCTACCCGCACGAACTCTCAGGCGGCCAGCGACAGCGCGTGAACATCGCGCGGGCATTGGCGCTGCAGCCGCGGCTGGTGATCCTGGACGAAGCCGTGTCGGCGCTGGACAAGTCGGTCGAAGCGCAGGTGCTGAACCTGCTGCTGGACTTGAAAGACGATTTCGGCCTGACCTACGTCTTCATCAGCCACGACCTGAATGTGGTGCGCAGCATCTCGAACCGGGTGCTGGTGATGTACCTGGGCCAGGTGGTGGAAGTGGGCGACAGCGAGGCGCTGTTCAAGCATCCACGCCACCCTTACACGCGAGCGCTGCTGAATTCGATGCCGTCGATGGACCCCGACCGGCGCACCGAAACGCCCCCGCTGGCCGGTGACCCGCCCAACCCCATCTCCCCGCCGCCGGGCTGCCGTTTTCACACCCGCTGCCCACACGCGCAGCCGGTGTGTTCGGTGCGTGAACCCAAGCTGGCGACCAGCGCGGGCCAGCACGCTGTGGCCTGCTTGATGTTTGAAGCGGACAGCGGTCACAGCGCCGCACCCGCATCGGCGCCAGCATGCGCACCAGCACCGGCGCTTCAAGTTGCAGCATGAGAACCACGACTCACACATCCACGAATTCCCGCTTCTCGCAACTTGTTGCAGGCCTCGCGGCGCCCCTATGACTGCACCTTTCGTCGACATCCAAAACCTGAGCGTCACCTTCACCGGCGGGCGCAAGCCGGTGCCGGCTGTGAGCGGCGTCAGCCTGCAGCTGCAGCGCGGCGAAGTGCTGGCACTCATCGGCGAAAGCGGCTCGGGCAAGAGTGTCACGCTGCGTTCTTTGCTGCGCCTGCACCCGCCCAAGCAGACAGTCGTCAGCGGCCAGGTTCGTGTCGGCGACCAAGACGTGCTGGCCTTGTCGCCCAAGGCCTTGGCCGCTTACCGGGGCAAGGTGGCCGCGATGATTTTTCAGGAGCCATTGCTGGCGCTGGACCCGGTCTACACCGTCGGTGCGCAGATCATCGAGAGCATCCGCCGCCACGAAAACGTCAGCGCCTCGCAGGCACATGCCCGCGCGCTGCAGCTGTTCGAGAGGGTGCGCATTCCCAGCCCCGAACGGCGGCTGCAGGCCTTCCCGCACGAGATGAGTGGCGGCATGCGCCAGCGCGCCATGATCGCGCTGGCACTGGCCTGTCAGCCGCAGCTGCTGCTCGCTGACGAACCCACCACGGCGCTGGACGCGACCGTGCAAATTCAGATCCTGCTGCTGCTGCGTGAATTGCAGCGTGAGATGGGCCTGGCGGTGCTGTTCGTCACGCACGACATCGGAGCGGCGCTGGAAGTGGCGGACCGCATTGCCGTGATGTACGCCGGCCGAATCGTTGAAGAAGGCACCGCACGCACGCTGCTGCGCGCGCCTCGCCACCCCTACACGCAGGCCCTGCTGCGCGGCCGCGCGCATGGTGCGCTGGCGCCGGGCCAGCGGCTACAGAGCATTGCGGGCGCACCGCCCGATCTGTCAGCACTGCCGGTGGGTTGCGCTTTTGCCGCGCGCTGCCTGTTCGCCACTGAAGACTGCCGCAACACCCGCCCTGAACCTGTCAGCCTGGCGCCTGGCCATTCGGCACGCTGCCTGCGCACTGATGCCAGCGCGGCCACCGCAGCAACAGCCGCGACCTCCGCGACGCTTTGACACCACGTTTGAATCGACTCCTGAATAGAGCCCCCGATGCCCATGATCAACGACACCGCCCACGCCTTCATGCCCTACCCCGAGGCGGCCGTGCCGAACGCCGCCACCGGCCCACTTTCGGGGCTGAGCTTCGGCGTGAAAGACCTGTTCGACCTGGCGGGGTATCCCACCAGCGGCGGCCAACCTTTCCTGCTGGCGATGTCGGGCATCAAGACACACACGGCACCCACAGTGCAGCGACTGCTGGACGCCGGTGCGCGCTTCGTGGGCAAGACCATCACCGACGAACTAGCGTTCTCGATGAACGGGCAGAACGCCCACTTCGGCTCACCCATCAACGGCGCCGCGCCTGAGCGCATCAGCGGCGGCTCGTCGTCGGGCTCGGCCTCCGCCGTGTCCAACCGGCTGTGCGACTTTGCCTTGGGCACCGACACCGGCGGCAGTGTTCGCGCACCTGCCAGCCACTGCGGCCTCGTCGGGCTGCGGCCTACTCACGGCCGCGTCAGCCTGCAAGGCGCGCTCGACTTGTCACCGAGCTTCGACACCTGCGGCTGGTTTGCCCGTGACGTGCCGACCTTCGCCCGCGTGGCCGCGGTGTTGTTGGGGGCCGATGCCGCACCGCTGCCGGCATCTGTTCGCCTGCTGCTGCCCACCGACGTGTGGGGTTTGCTGACGCCCGAAGTCACCGAGGCGTTGGCCGCGCCGCGCGCGCATACCGAAGCACTGCTAGGCGCCGCCGCGCCAGTGGAGGCAGTGCTGGACAGCTTCGACACCATGTACTGGAACTTCCGCTACCTGCAAGGCCGCGAAGCCTGGGCCACCGACGGCCCGCTGATCACCCGCTATCAGCCGCCACTGGGGCCGGGCGTGGCGGCGCGCTTTGGCTGGTCGGCACAAGTCACGGACGCGCAAGTTGCATCAGCCACAGCCTTCCGCAACGCCTTCCGCGCCCACTTGACTGCCTTGCTGGGCAACGACGGCGTGCTGCTGATGCCCACCATGCCCGATGTGGCACCGCGCATCAGCGACGACGAAGCAGGCCTGGAAAACTACCGCAACAGCGCCATCCGAATGTTGTGCATCTCGGTGCTCTCAGGCTTCCCGCAACTGAGCCTGCCGTTGGCCACAAGGCAAGGTGCGCCGCTGGGTATCAGTCTGCTCGGCCCGGCGGACAGCGATGCCAGCTTGGTGGCCCTCGCGCAGCGCATCACTGCGCCGCAGTGATGCGGTGACACGCGGGTCGCGGGTCGCAGTTCTTAAGTTGCAGTTCTTAAGTTGCGGTGCTTAAGTTGCGGTGCTTAAGTTGCAACACTCAACACGCACCATCCGCGCGTACGTGCGACTGCGCGACTGTGCGACTGTGCGACTGTGGGTCAGTGCATTCACTGCGTCACTGCGCTCACGGGTTGACTTCTCGATTTCCGAATATTCGCCGGGAACAGAACTTCGCGGCGCAGCCACAGCCTGAATTTCAGCGAACTTGCATCGGTGGACTTGTCCAGATAAGTCGCGAGTGCGTCCACATTCATGCGAACAGCACCCCTCGAAGATTTTGGAAAAGAAACGATCCGCAGGCCCTGCGGGAACATCCGCTCAAGAACCAAATCGCCCGGCAGGCCAGGAAGCACCTTTCGGGCGTCAGCTGTCTTGATCCACAGGCCGAGCGTTGAATCCTCGGTGATGTCCATGCTGAAACCGCGATGCGCGTAGTGCCGCCCATCGAGCTCGCTATAAGCAAGCCTCTTTGCAAAGAGGACCGACTCTTCGATCACGCCGATGACGGGTCGTGCAAGTGCAATCCCGAACAACGGCGCACAAACGGCAAGGCCAGTGGCGCCGACCGAACGCCAAACGAAGTAACTGACCGCGCTGCACGCGATCAGCCTCAACGTGAGGACAACTACAAGTGGCACTTCAGCGGCCTGACGTTGAAGAGGAAACGCGCTGACCGACATCGCGCGCCGGCCGCAACTGCGGTGCGTTCAGCTTTCGTGTCGGGCCGTGACGGGGCGACAGGAAGCTCGAACAACATTTTGCGCACCCGCCGCATTCAAACGACGTGGGTTTCACCCATCATCACGTCCACTCCGGCCGATGCGAAATTGGCCAGATCCGCGGCAGTGGCTTGTCCCTGAGGCGAAGCCATCGCGGCTCCAATCGCAGGCAGTGATTCAAATTCCAAAGTAGCCACCAGGTAGACGCTGTGCTTGCCCGCCATTCCCATGACATCACCACGTGTTACTTCATAGCTCAGCAAGCCAGGAATCGTTTTGGCCAGAGGCACGTGCTTGTTGAAGTAATAGCTGTCGAATGCAGCGGTGTCCGCCGGCTGCTGGTAAATCGCGTAAAGCTTGGCCATCTTCATTCCTCGGTTGACGCTCACCGTGAGCGACCGCTCAGGTGTCCTGATGACGTTAACTTTGCTGCTTGAGGCTGTCAATCAGATCCACCGGACAGTCGCTTGCATGTCGGGCTCCGTTCAAACGGGTCAGTTTTCACAGAACGATTTCGTCGAATGGCCGCCGCCGCGACGCTTGGATGTGTCGATCAGCGAAACAGTCGCCGCATTGGATGCGATCCCTCGCCTCATCACGTGCTGGAACATAGCGCCGAGCCATCTGCAAAGCAAGAAGCCGACGCGATGTCAACTTACGGCAGCACTTTGAGTCGTCGCTGCTCTTGATTCAATTGGTAGGCCGTGTAGGACTTGAACCTACGACCAAAGGATTATGAGTCCTCTGCTCTAACCAACTGAGCTAACGGCCCGAGCGGCGGATTGTATGCAGGCGACATGCTCGCGGGCTTGCGCACTTCAGTTTCACCGCGTCGCCGCTTACTTCGCTGCTTACATCGACGCTCACTTCGAAAGCTACTTCGAGCTCAGCGCATTGCTCACCAATCGAGAGGTGATGTCGACGATTTGGATCATGCGGTCGTAGGCCATGCGGGTGGGGCCGATGACGCCCAAGGTGCCGACCACCTGGCCGTCCACCACGTAGGGCGACGACACGACGGACAACTCTTCAAACGGCACCACCATGCTTTCGCCGCCGATGTAGATGCGCACGCCTTCAGCCCGGCTGCTGCCTTCCAGCAAACGCATGAGCTGGGTTTTTTGCTCGAACAAATCGAACAGTTTGCGCAGACTGCCCATGTCGCTGGAAAAGTCTTGAACCGTCAGCAAGTTGCGCTCGCCGCTGATGACGACTTGCTCTTGGCTGTCGGCCATGGCGTCGCTGCCGGCCTGCACGGCGGCTTGCATGAGGGTGGCGATCTCACCGCGCAGCTGGTCGACTTCGGTCTTCAGGCGCTCGCGCACTGCCTCTATCGTCAGTCCAGCGTAGGTGGCGGTGAGGTAGTTGCTGGCCTCAACCAACTGGGTTTGGGTGTAGTCCTGCGCGGTAAAGATGACGCGGTTTTGCACATCGCCGTCGGGCGCCACCAAGATCACCAGCACGCGGCGCTCGCTGAGGCGCATGAATTCGATGTGGTGAAACACGCTGACCTTGCGCGGCGCGGTGACCACACCCACAAAGCTGGACAGACTGGAAAGCAGCTGCGCGGCGTTGGCGATCACGCGCTGCGGCTGGTCGTGTTGAAGGTGCGGCTCCACCGGTGCGCCGGAGCCGAATTGCAGGGTTTGCGCGGCCGCACCAAACTGCAGCGGCTGCGCGGTCAGCATGGTGTCGACAAACAGCCTGTAGCCGCGCGCCGTGGGTATGCGGCCGGCGCTCGTGTGAGGGCTGGCGATGAGGCCGAGGTCTTCCAAATCGGCCATCACGTTGCGGATGGTGGCCGACGACAAATCCAGACCAGAGGCACGCGACAAGGTGCGTGAACCCACCGGCACGCCGTCAGCGATGTAGCGCTCGACAAGGGTCTTCAGTAAGGTTTTTGCGCGGTCGTCCATGGTCGATTTCATTGTAGGCGGCAGCCCGCGCAGGCCCCATTTGGCAGGCGTTGCGCCGTGTGTGCGGTGGGGTCGCTGTGGTGTAATTCTTCATGGCAAGTCGCTTCAAACACGCCGCGTTGGTGGGCAAATACAACGTCTCCAACGTCTCCAACGCCTCCAATTCGGCCATCGCCTCGAACGCGGGCAGCTCCACCAGCATGCGCAGCGTGCTTGGTGAGATTGCGCAGTTCTTGATTGCCCAAGGCTTGGAGGTTTCACTTGAACGCGACACGGCGCTGAACACCGGCATCAGCGATCACGGTGCGCTGACACCGGCTGAAATTGGTCAGCGCTGTGACATCGCCGTGGTGGTGGGCGGCGACGGCACCATGCTTGGCATCGCCCGCCAGTTGGCCCGCTTTGGCACGCCTTTGGTGGGCATCAACCAAGGGCGCTTGGGCTTCATCACCGATGTGGCGATGGACCACTACGCGCAGGCCCTGAAACCGATGCTCGCCGGCGACTACGTCGAGGAACGTCGCACCATGCTGGAAGGCGGCGTGTGGCGCGACGCCGAAACCATCTTTGAAGGCTATGCCCTGAACGATGTGGTGGTCAGCCGGGGCGTGAGCGCCAGCATGGTGGAGTTGGAGGTGCGCTGCGGCGAGGAAAGCGTGACTCACATGCGTGCCGACGGCTTGATCGTGGCGTCGCCCACGGGCTCCACCGCTTACGCGCTGTCGGCAGGCGGACCCATCTTGCACCCCGGCATTGCGGGCTGGGTGTTGGCGCCGATTGCGCCTCACGATTTGTCAAACCGACCCATCGTGCTGCCCGACGCTGGTGAGATCAGCATTCACATCGTCAACGGTCGGGACGCGAGCGTCAACTTCGACATGCAAAGCCTGGCCAGCCTGATGCAAGGCGACCGCATCACAGTACGCCGCTCGGTGCACCAGGTTCACTTTTTGCACCCACTCGGTTGGAGCTACTACGCCACGCTGCGCGGCAAGCTGCACTGGAATCGCGGCGCGGCCTGACGCCCGTTCAACTGGCCTAAAACCAAATGCTCAGAAGCTTGTCCCTGCGTGACTTTGTGATCGTCACTTCGCTGGAAGTCAACATGCGCGCGGGCTTCATGGTGCTGACCGGTGAAACCGGCGCGGGCAAGTCCATCTTGATCGACGCACTGCAGTTGGCACTGGGCAGCCGGGGCGACGCGGGCGTGGTGCGCGAAGGCGCGGCGCGCGCTGAAATCACTGCCGAATTCGACTCGCCCCCATCGCTGAACGAATGGCTGCGTGATGCAGGTTTCGAGACAGGTTCAGATTCAGGCATCGATGAAGGCAAGACGCTCTTGATGCGCCGCCACATCGATGCCCAAGGCAAGAGCCGCGCCTGGATCAACGGCAGCGGCGCCACCTTGGCGCAACTGCGCGAAGCCTCCGATCACTTGGTGGACATTCACGGCCAGCACGCATGGCAAAGCCTCACACGCCCAGCGTCGGTGCGAGACTTGCTGGACGCCTACGCCGGCGTGCAAACCGCACCGATGGCGCAGGCTTGGGCGCTGTGGAAACAAGCCGGTGATGCGCTCAAAAAAGCGCAAGGCCAGCATGCCGATTTAGACCGCGAACGCGAGCGGCTCAGTTGGCAAATTGGCGAAATGGGCAAGCTGTCGCCGGGCGAAAACGAATGGGCGGAGTTGAGTGCCGAGCATCAACGCCTGTCGAATGCACAGTCTTTGATAGATGCCGCACGAACCGCGCTGAGTGCTGTCACCGAAGCCGACGACAACGCCGAGGCGTTGACCGCGCGTGCCACCGATGCCTTGCAGGAAGTGTCTGCTTTCGATGCGCAACTGGCGTCGGTGATCGAGGTGTTGCAGGGCGCGCAGGCGCAGCTGCAAGACGCCGGCCACACGCTGAGCAGCTATTTGCACCACACCGAGTTAGAGCCCGAACGCCTTCGCGAGCTGGACGAGCGCTTGGCCGCGTGGATCAGCCTAGCGCGGCGCTACCGCAGGCCGGCGGCCGAACTGCCCGCCTTGTGGGCGCAGTGGAAAGACGAATTGCGCGCACTCGATGCGGCAAGCGATCTGGGCGCAATGCAGCAGGCCCTTGAGGCAGCCCGGTCGACATTCCAGGCGCGCGCCAAGCTGGTGTCAACGGCGCGCCGAAAAGCGGCTCCTCAATTGGCCGCCAAAGTCACGCTGGCCATGCAGCAACTGGGGATGGCCGGAGGTCAATTTGAGATTGCATTGACGGCGTCGGACGTGCCGCAAAGTTTTGGCATGGAGTCGGCCGAGTTTTTGGTCGCAGGCCACGCGGGCAGCACGCCGCGGCCTTTGTCCAAAGTGGCTTCAGGCGGAGAGTTGTCGCGCATCGCCTTGGCCATTGCCGTGACCACCAGCGAATTGGGCAGCTCGGGCACTTTGATATTCGACGAGATCGACGCCGGCGTGGGCGGCGCGGTGGCCGAAACCGTGGGGCTTTTGATGAAGCAGTTGGGCCGCGACCGGCAGGTCATGGCGGTGACGCATCTGCCGCAAGTGGCCGCTTGTGCCGATCACCATTTGGTGGTTTCCAAGCGCATGCGCGAAGGGCGCACGCAGAGCGAGGTTCATGCCTTGGACGGCGAGGCACGCGTGGGTGAGATTGCCCGCATGCTTGGCGGCGAACGTACATCCGGCACCAGCCTGGCGCACGCACTGGAGCTGCTCGGAGGGAGTGTCGACGTAGCAGCCGAGACCCAAACAGAAGCCGAAACAACGGCCAAAGCGACAACCAGAACGACAGCCAAAAAATTGAACCCCAAGGCCAAACAATGACGCAAACCCATTGGGCCGACCTGACCGCAGATGACAGTGGCAGCGCGAGCAAGCGCGAGCTGGTGCTGGTCACCGGCATCTCGGGATCGGGAAAATCGGTGGCGCTGCACGCCCTTGAAGACGCAGGCTTCTTTTGCGTCGACAACCTGCCGCCCGAATTGCTGCGCGATTTTTTGAAACTCGAGCGTGAACGCCTTGCGCGACGTGTGGCCATCGCCATCGATGTCCGCAGCGCGGGCTCGCTGCCTTTTTTGTTGCCTCTGATTGACCAACTTCGCCGTGAAGGCGTGTCGGTTCAAGCCGTTTTTTTAGACGCCAGCACCGATGCGCTGGTGCGCCGTTTTTCTGAAACTCGGCGCCCTCATCCGCTCACGCAAGAGGCCGCGGATCGGGGGCAGGCTCAACGGCAAAGGAATGGGAATGGAAATGGATCTACAAACGAGGACGGGCTTCAGCAGGGACCAGAGCTCAAAGAAGTCACTGACCGCCGGCAGTCTGACCACGAACCCAGCGGCAATCGCGCACTGGTCGATGCCATCGAGCTAGAGCGCGAGCTGCTGGCCGAGCTGCGGGAAGTGTCCACTGTCATCGACACCAGCCAACTGCGAGCGCCGCAGTTGCGCACCTGGATCGGCGACTTGGTCAAAGCCAGCGGCTCCAAGCTGACCCTGGTGTTTGAGTCGTTCGCTTTCAAGCACGGTGTGCCGCTGGACGCTGACTATGTGTTCGATGTGCGCGTCCTGCCCAATCCGCACTACATCCCCGAGATGCGCCACCAAACCGGGCGCGATGCCGACGTCGCGCAGTACCTCGCGGCCCAGCCCGAAGTCATTGAAATGCTGGGGCAAATCGAGACTTTTTTGACGCGCTGGTTGCCTGCTTTTGAAGCCGATCAGCGCAGCTACCTGACGGTGGCCATAGGTTGCACAGGCGGGCAACACCGGTCGGTTTATTTCGTCGAGCAGCTCTCGAAGTGCTTTGCTGCCAGAGCGGTCACGTTGATCCGTCACCGCGAGCTCGACGCCCGCCGTTGAACGTCAAGCCAGCAACTTGCGAAGCGGCGCAGGCAGGCCCATGGCCAGTGCCTCTTCCAGCTTGCACCACTTGCCCAACCCCGCCGAACTGCTGCACAACTCGCTGATGGCACCTGCGCGCGCCGGGCTTGTGCGCCGGGGCAAGGTCCAGCGCACGGGGTGCAGCGTCCAGTCCAAGTGAGTCAGCGTGTGGGTGAAGCTGGGCAGGTGCTCGGCATTTCCAGGCCAGGCACCGGGCCGAGCCTGAGCAAGCGCATCAAGTGCCTTGTGCGAAGCCAGTTCCGGCAAGCTCCACAGCCCTGCCCACACACCGGTCTCGGGTCGCTGCATTAACCACACTTGCTCTTTCCAGCTCAGCCACAGCCACACATGCTCACGCTTGCTGCGTTTGAGCTTGCGGGTTTTGACCGGAAACCGCTCGGGCTGACCCATCCGCAGCGCAGCGCAGTTGGGTTGCACCGGGCACAGCAAACACTGCGGCGATCTGGCGGTGCACAAGGTCGCACCCAAGTCCATCAAACCCTGGGTGTAGGCCTCGACGCCTCTCAATGGAAGCAGCTCGGTGGCTTGCGCCCACAGCGCGCGTTCCTGGCTCGAGACACTCAGGTCGCCGTCAAAGGCCAGCACGCGTGTGAGCACGCGCTTTACGTTTCCGTCCAGGATGGCCACACGTTCACTGAAGCAAAACGCGGCTATCGCCGCAGCTGTCGAGCGGCCTATGCCGGGCAGCGTTTGCAGCGCCGCGCTGCTGGGCGGAAACGCGCCGCCGTGGTCGGCCACCACCGCCTGTGCGCAGCGGTGCATGTTGCGCGCGCGGCTGTAGTAACCCAGTCCACTCCACAGCGCAAACACGTCGTCCAAAGGTGCGGCGGCCAGCGCCTGCACGTCGGCAAATTTTTCCAGGAAGCGCGCGTAGTAGCCCAGCACCGTGCTGACCTGGGTTTGCTGCAACATGATCTCGGACAGCCACACGCGATAAGGATCACGCGTGTTTTGCCAAGGCAGACTGTGGCGGCCATGCACCCGCTGCCACGCGATCACGCGTTCGGAAAAATCAGGCTGATTCAAGCTTGACGCCGCTCGACGGTGAAGTCCCGGCTCAGATCCAAGTCAAGGCCAAGGTCAATGTCAAGGTCGTGGGTGAATTTGGCAGACGGTGGCGCAGCTGAATGAGTTTGCAACGCTCGCGTCAGAGCGCGCACGCAGCCGAGCTTTTCTTGCAAATCAGCGTCAATGGCCTCGAACTCGCTCAAGCGCGTCTCGAGTTCTCCCGTGGCCGATTGAATGCGCTCCAACGCGACATAGCGGCTGCGGAAGTCAAGGCGGCGCTCGCGCAACTGGCTGTCGACCTGGGCTGTCGCATTTTTATTCCACAGCTCCAGCTCGGAACTGGCGGTTTCGAACACAACGCGCAGCTTGGACAAAAGCATTTGGCAAAACTGCTCGACGAATCGCGGCTGCGACAGACGATAGGCATGCGACAGACCCAGGTACTGAACGTAGCCGTTCTCGATTTGCTGAAGCTCGGCCGAGTAGCGCTCCATCGCCACCGCCTCGGGCAGCATCAAAGAGAACCCGTAATTGGCGTTCAATCGAAGGAAGGACGCGCTCAGCATCTCGCTGATCTCAGAACTCTGTCCTTGCGCTGCCCGCAGGGACTTGCGCAGGCGAAGACACATCTCAGCAAAAGACTTTTTGGTGCCCCACTTGATGACCGATGCGCCGAATTCGCGCTGCAGCGTTCGCAGTTCTTCCCGCAAACGCTCACTCGACAGGTCCGCCTGCAAGGCTTTGACCATGCGCGCGTGCACTGTTCGCATGGCCTGCAAGCTGGTGGTGCACATTTCAAACTCGGCCACGTCGCTGCGCACGCGCCCCAGAATGCGCCCGACTTTCTCGCTGCTCTTGCCCCGCAGGCCTCGCAGCTCCAGCGTCTGCTCGGCCAACTGACGGCGGCTTTCGCCGAGCCGGCGCACCACCAAGTTCTCGATGTAGCGGCTTACCTCGATCAAGTTTTGCGACAGCACCGCGCGGCGCTGCGGCATCAGTTGCTCGGCCAACGCGGCCTCCAGGGCAGGCAAGCGGCTGGCTTGCAGACCCGCAGCGTCGCAAAGCACGCGAGCCGTCAAGGCTTGCCGCGCCGACAGCGGGAACACGCGCGAGGTCGGCATGTTCAGGATCTGGGCTGTGCTTTCTTGCTGCGCGGCAATTTGCCGCGACACCTCTGCGGCAGACACCAACGGATCGGCGAGCGCGTCGATTTTGTTGAGCACCACAAAGCGCGCCATCGCGTGAGCGCCCAAATGATCGCGCCAGATTTCCATGTCGGAATGGGTCACGCCGGTATCGGCGCCCAAGATGAAAACGGTGGCGTGGGCGCTGGGCAACAAGCCCAGCGTCAATTCAGGCTCCGCGCCCAGGGCGTTCAAGCCCGGTGTGTCGAGCACCACCAAACCTTGTCGCAACAACGGGTGGGGGTAGTTGATGAGGGCGTGTCGCCAAGCCGGCACCTCGACACGGCCGTTGGCATCTTGCGGCGGGTTGTCGTGCGGTCGTGCGTCGTCCCAAAATCCCAGATCGCGCGCCTCTTGGCGGCTGACCCACAGCGTGCGGGTGACCTCCGACAGGGCCTGCTTCAGCAGGTCGGGCGACTGCGCATCCAGCGCCCTGTGGGTCCAGCTGTCGGGCAGATTTCGCAAGTCGCTCAGCGGTGTGCCCTGCAGCCGGGTGGCTATCGGCAACAGGGCCAAGGCGGGAGCAGCTTGTGGATCAAAGCCCAACTCAACCGGGCACATCGTGGTGCGTCCGGGCGCTGCAGGCATGACCCGCTGGCCGAGGTCGGCAAAGAAGATCGCGTTGATGAGCTCGGACTTGCCGCGCGAAAACTCGGCCACAAAAGCCACCACCAGCTTTTCGTTTTCAAGGCGATGCCGAAGGCCGCTGAGCGCAGGGTCGCCGGCCGCGTCGAGCAAGTCGTGCGCCTGCAGGTACCGCGACAACGCGTCAATGTGCAAAACGCCCTGCGCTCGCCACGCGCTCAGCTGGTCGAGCTCACGGACAAAAACATCCGTCATGGGAAGTCGAACCAGTGTGTAGAAAGGCGCGGGCAGAAAACTTGCATAGAAAAATATCGTAGCCCAGCACTGAGGCGCATCCACGCGACTACACATTTGCTAACGCAGAGTTTTGTGCGCTTGCGCCAACTCAATCACAACCAATGAGCCGTTCGCCTCAACGCCGTTGGCAAACCGCGCAAAAAAACGTCGAGCGCTGACCTTGAACAATTTTGCGTATGGGCGCGGCGCATACGTGACAAGGCTCACCCGCGCGGCCGTACACATTCGCATGCGACTGAAACTCACCCGACATGCCGTGCGCATCGCGAAAGTCGCGCAGGGTAGAGCCGCCCAGGCGCAAAGCCTGCGCCAGCGTCGAACGCACGGCATGGCACAGGCGCTCGCTGCGCGGTTTGCTGAGCTTGTCGCTGCGCAGACGCGGGTCTATGCCTGCGGTGAAAAGTGCTTCGCAGGCGTAAATATTGCCGGCTCCAACGACGATGTCTCCCGCCAGCAGGGCGGTTTTGATGGCCACTTTTCGTCGTTTCAGGCCCGCATGAAGTTGGCCTCCGGTGAACGCTGCGTCAAACGGCTCGACGCCTAGATTCGCTGTCAACTTGGCAGCGCTGCCGGTGCTTAAGCTGGGTGACCACACCACCGCACCGAAGCGACGCGGGTCGGTGAGGCGCAGCGTTCCACGTGTCGTGACCAAGTCGAAGTGATCGTGCTTGCCGGGGTCGGACACTTGTTCGCTGAAAGCCAAAGAGCCTGACATACCCAAATGCATGAGCAAGCCTCCAGTGTCGCTGTGCACCTGCTCGGGCGCTCGATTTTGCGATTGCGGCTGCAGCAGCGGCAGCCACAAGTATTTGCCTCGTCGCACCACGGCTCCCACGTTGCTGTGGCGCAGCGACAGCACATCGCAGCCCAGCGGCCAGCGCAGCGGTTTGCCGATGCGCACATCCATCACGCGGGCACCTTCTATGCGCTGCGCAAAGCTCAGACGCGTGGTTTCAACTTCTGGCAATTCAGGCATGCGCGGAATTATCACGACGAAAGCGGATCGCACGGAGCGAAGCCACGCAGGGCAAGGTGTTCGTCATCGCCTCTGTACGCAGCCCGACCACTAGAATGAAATTCAGCCAATGGAGTTGTCGATGCCAGCACCTTTTCACACCCGCCCACCGGTCGTTCAACACGTGAAGCGCGGCGTCAACGGAACACTGCGAAACGTGTGTTTCGCCTTGGGCTCCTTGTTGGGTTTTGCGGCGGTTTTTTCGTCGTCAGCGCAGGCGCAGACACCACCAAAGATCCCCGCAAGCGAGGCCCAAGTGGCGACCGCACCTGCGGCGTCAGAAATTGACAACTCCAAACTCGACGCCGCACTGTTCTACCAACTGCTGATCGGTGAAATTGAGCTGCGTTCGGGTGAAGCGGGCACCGCCTACCAAGTGCTTCTCGATGCGGCGCGTAAATCCAAAGACCCGCAGCTGTTTCGCCGCGCCACAGACATCGCGCTGCAGGGCCGCGCCGGAGACCAGGCCCTGGCCGCCGCCGTCGCGTGGCGAGCGGCCTTGCCAACCTCTGTAGAAGCGCATCGCTACGTGATTCAGTTGCTGGTGATCCTGAACCGGGTGCCTGAGACGGCTGAGGTGATGAGGTCGCTGCTCAACATCGCGCCGGCCACTGAAGTGGTCGCGCAAATCAACGGTTTACCGCGATTTTTCAGTCGGGCTGCTGATCGCGGCGTGGCGGCAAAAACCGTAGAGCAGGCTCTGCGCCCCTTCGCTGGCCCAACCAATCCGCCCGCCGTGCAAAACGCAGTGGTGGTCACTCAAGGACGCAGCCTTTTGATGGCGGGTGATGCGCCGGGCGCGCTTGCCTTGGCGCAGCGTGCCCACGCACAAGACCCCGGCGGCGAGGCGTCCGCGCTGCTGGCGCTGGAGATGATGCCCGCCACCGTGGGTGCAGAAGCAGTGGTGCAAAGTTTTTTGAAAAACAAGCCTCAGAACGATGAGGTTCGGCTGGTGTATTCGCGCGTCCTGACCGGCTCGCAACGACTGGCCGACGCGCTCGTGCAGACCGAAGCCGTCACGCGCAACCAACCTCAGCAAGCAGCACCTTGGCTGATGCAGGGAGCGCTGCAGCTCGAGCTGCGACAGCCGAAAGACGCCACCGTTTCCTTGACTCGATTTGTGAGCCTGACGGAGGCCGCGACCAACGCCTCGAGTGCGTCATCACCGCGCGCACAAATCGACTCAACAGCAGATGACGGCGACGAGACACCCGCGCCCGACCAAGGCTTGACGCAGGCTTGGCTGATGCTGGCGCAAGCCGCTGAGCAACAAAAAGACAGCGCTGCGGCCGAGGCGTGGCTGAACAAGATCACCAACCCGGCGCAAGCACTGGCCGTGCAAACGCGGCGCGCGTCACTGCTGGCCAAACAGGGCAATGTGAGTCAAGCGCGCGAACTGATCCGCAAAACACCCGAGCTGAGTGAGACTGACGCCCGCGCGAAACTCTTGGCGGAAGTTCAATTGCTGCGTGAGCAAAAAATGTGGGCTGAGGCGGCCAGCTTGTTGAAAGCGGCCAACCAAAAATATGCCGACGACATCGATTTGATTTACGAAGAATCCATGATCGCGGAGAAGCTCAACCGCTTGGACGAGATGGAGCGGTTGCTGCGCCGCGTGATGGCGCTCAAACCCGACCATCAGCATGCACACAATGCGCTCGGCTACTCGCTGGCTGAACGAAATTTGCGCCTTCCTGAAGCCAAAGCCTTGATCCTGAAGGCGCTGGAAATAGCGCCCGGCGAACCCTTCATCACCGACAGCCTGGGTTGGGTGGAATACCGCTTGGGCAACCGAGCCGAGTCGCTGCGCTTGTTGCGCGGGGCCTATCAATCGCGCCCCGATGTCGAGATCGCTGCGCATTTGGGCGAGGTGCTGTGGGTCAACGGCGACCGTGAAGAAGCGCGCAAAGTATTGCGCGACGCACAGAAGCGCGATGCCAGCAACGAGGTGCTGACCGAAACCCTGGCCCGGCTGAAGGTTGATTTGTGAGCTGGCGGCGCAGGGCCTCTGCAGCCTTGTTGGCTTGCGGACTGGGTGCCTGCGCAACGGCTCCACCCGCTTCGGTAATTGACCCAAGCATCACCGTTCTCAGCGGACGCATGACCGTACGTATAGACGGCGTCGATGCAGCCAACGCCGGGGCAACAACAAATGCGCGCGAAAGTACGCGAGAGACTTCGATTTCGGCTGCATTTGAGTTGAGCGGCAATGGCGAGCGCGGTCGTCTGGACCTGAACACGCCGTTGGGCACCACCTTGGCCCGCGCGCGCTGGGAGCCCGGCAGCGTGGCCGTGACGACGCCTCAAGGCACATCGACTTACGCCGACTTGAACGCCATGACCCGCGTGTTGCTGGGCGAGGAACTGCCGATCGCCGCCTTTTTTGACTGGCTGCGCGGCCGCCCTTGGCCCAGTGCGCCTGTCACCGCCACAAGCTCGACGTCTGAGTTTGCACAACTGGGATGGGCGGTGAACCTGACGCAGTTTTCTGACGCTTGGGTCAGCGCACGGCGCGCAGCATCTTTAACAAACACCAGCCAAACCATGCCCGGCGTCACGGTGCGTGTGAAGTTGGACAGGCCATGAGCATGAAGGCCTTGTTTGACGTGCCGGCGCCTGCCAAACTGAATTTGTTTTTGCACATCACCGGCCAGCGACCAGATGGTTATCACTTGCTGCAGTCGGTGTTCATGTTGATTGATTGGTGCGATACCTTGCACTTCGAGCGGCGCAGCGACACACTGATTTCTCGGCACGATCTGACCGCGGCGCTGCCATCGGACGACCTCTGCCTGCGCGCTGCGCGCTTGCTGCAAGCCGAAGCGGCCGTATCGATGGGAGCCGATATTTCGATTGCCAAGAACGTGCCTTGGGGTGCAGGCATGGGCGGTGGCAGTTCAGATGCGGCATCCACTTTGCTCGCCTTGAACCGGCTGTGGGGCTTGAACTGGCCTCTGTCCAAGTTACTGCCTTTGGGCTTGAAATTGGGAGCGGATGTGCCGTTTTTTTTGGGTGGGCACAACGCTTGGGTAGAAGGTGTCGGTGAAAAACTTACGCCCTTGAACTTGCCGCAACGCCGCTTCGCGGTGGTCAAACCCGCTGCCAGCGTGGAAACGCGTGTCGTATTCGGCGACTCGGCCCTTGTTCGAAACGCGCCGACTGCTACACTCGAAAGCTTCACTGCACACGCCAAACAGGCAACGCTTCAAAGCAAACGCTTGTTAGAATTTGGCAGTAACGGCTTGCAAGCAGTGGCTGAAAAGCAGTGCCGAGAGGTTGCGCAAGCGGCCGAGCTTCTCGAAACCGCCTTCGGCAACAGCCGAATGACAGGATCGGGAAGTGCGGTTTTTGCGGAATGCGACGAGAACACTTTTGAGCTTCAAAACTCAACGTTTTTAGCAGTGTGTAGCTCATTGCCAAGCACGTGGGTCGCAAGAATTTGCAGTAACTTGCAACAGCATCCGCTGCTGGACTGGTGATCAACGGTGTCCAGCGATGTGAGCCGAGAGGGGAAAAGTTTGTGGCCTGCGAATTTTTAGTTGTTCTTGACAACTCAGATTTGCAGGCCGGTGTAGGGGAGTCGCCAAGTTGGTTAAGGCATCGGATTTTGATTCCGACATGCGAAGGTTCGAATCCTTCTTCCCCTGCCAGTTTTTTTATTCCCGGCGCCTCTTAAGGCCGATTCCGGGGCTGGACTGAAAGGAAGCAACATGCTTCCGCAACAAAGCCTCGACGGAGGGAAAGTGCTTTTCAACACTGTGCTGTTCACCGGCAACGCCAACCCGGCGCTGGCCCAGGAAATCGCCTCTCAACTCGGCATCGAGTTGGGCAAAGCGCGCGTCGGCCGATTCTCGGACGGCGAGGTGGACATCGAGATTCTGCAAAACGTGCGTGCCCGCGACATCTTCGTGGTGCAACCCACATGCGCGCCCACAAATGAGAATTTGATGGAGCTGTGCATCATGGTCGACGCGCTCAAACGCGCATCTGCGCGGCGCGTCACCGCGGTGATTCCGTACTTTGGTTACGCGCGCCAAGACCGCCGGCCACGCTCGACCCGTGTGCCGATCAGCGCCAAGGTGGTGGCCAACTTGCTGGAAGCCGTGGGCGTTGAGCGCTTGCTGACCATGGATCTGCACGCCGACCAGATACAAGGCTTTTTCAACATCCCGGTGGACAACATCTACGCCTCACCGGTTCTGTTGTCTGACCTGCAAAGCAAACGGTACCCCGACTTGGTGGTGGTTTCTCCCGATGTGGGCGGTGTGGTTCGTGCCCGCGCGCTGGCCAAGCAACTGGGCTGCGATTTGGCCATCATCGACAAACGTCGGCCCAAAGCGAACGTGTCGGAAGTGATGCACGTGATCGGTGAAATTGACGGCCGCACCTGCGTCATCATGGATGACATGACGGACACAGCCGGCACCTTGGTGAAGGCCGCCGAAGTATTGAAAGAGCGCGGCGCAAAAAGCGTTTATGCCTACTGCACACACGCAGTTTTTTCAGGCCCGGCGCTGGAGCGCATCAAAGCATCTCAACTCGACGAGGTGGTGATCACCAACACCATCCCGGCCAGCGACGAAGTCAAGAACTGCCCCAAAGTGCGTCAGCTTTCAGTGGCATTTTTATTTGCTGAAACGATCCGCCGCATCTCTGACGGCGAGTCAGTGACTTCGCTGTTTGCCGAGCAAAACAGCAATTTTTAGAAACTGAGTCTCAAGGATTAAGTTTTAAGGATTAGAGCGGGCGGCCCTTCGGGGCCCTTCTCTTTTTGCCGGAACTGGCGGGGCAACCCAAAGGTTCCATTTCACGGAAGCGCCTGGTCGCGGGGCTTCTTTATTTTTTGGAGTTACATATGAAATTTGTCGCTTTTGAGCGCAGTTTGCAGGGGACCGGAGCGAGCCGCCGCCTGCGAATTGCCAACAAGGTTCCCGGAATTGTTTATGGCGCGGGCGAGCCGGCCATGATCGAACTTGATCACAACGCTCTGTTTTTCGCGTTGAAGAAAGAGGCCTTTCACTCATCGATTCTCGACATGGAATTGAACGGCAAAACCGAACAGGTGCTGCTGCGTGACCACCAGGTTCATCCCTTCCGTCCGATTATTTTGCACATCGATTTTCAGCGCGTCGACGCGACCACCAAGGTCACGAAAAAAGTGCCTTTGCACTTCATCAACGAAGAAAATTCGCCTGCCGTGAAGGTCGACAAATGCGTCGTCAACCATGTGGTCAACGAGTTGCGCATTTCTTGTCTGGCCTCGCAATTGCCTGAGTTCTTGACGGTGGACTTGGGCAACCTGGCCAAGGGCCAAGCGCTGCACGCCAACGACATCACATTGGCCGAAGGCATCAAGGTCATGACCCAGGGCAAGCCGAACCCGGTGATCGTGTCGGTGTCGATGCTGGCTGCCGAAGAAGAGGCGGCAGCCGTCGTCGTCGTGGCCGCCGCGCCGGCCACCAAGGCGAAGAAAACCGAGAAGCAAAACAAGAAGTAATTCCTCTGCTTGTTGATGAAAAAGCCTCGCCAAAGCGAGGCTTTTTCTTGGGTGACAACGCGGTATGCCAGTGAGACCGCACGGACGAGGCGCGCTTTGGCACGCAACGCACGAGATACTCTGATGATGATTCGACTGCTGGTTGGCCTGGGGAACCCCGGCCCTGAATACGAGGCGACCCGCCACAACGCCGGGTTTTGGTTCATCGACGAAGTGGCACTCGCGCTTGGCGCGCGCTTGGTTGCCGAGCGCAGCTACTTCGGTTTGATGGCGCGGGTGAATTTACCGAATCGTCCCGACGGCCCGCTGTGGTTGTTGCAGCCGATGACATTTATGAATTTGTCGGGCAAGTCGGTCGCAGCGCTGGCGCGATTCTTCAAAATTGAACCCGCTGAAATCTTGGTGGTCCACGACGAACTGGATTTACCGCCCGGCCAGGCAAAGATGAAATTTGGCGGCAGCCACGCGGGTCACAACGGCCTGAAAGACATCCACGCCCAACTTGGTAGCGCCGACTATTGGCGTCTGCGTTTGGGCATAGGCCATCCCGGCGTGAAGGCCGAAGTGGTGAACTACGTGTTGCGCAAACCGCCGCTGGCAGAGCGCGAAGCGATTGCAATCGTCAGCGAAAAAACGGTGAACGTTCTGGACATGATCTTGGCCTGCGACATGGAACGCGCCATGTCCAAGGTGCATGCCAAACCGCCCAAGCCCAAGCCGCCCGTGCTTCCCCAGCCGCCCAAACCCCCAAAACCCGATTCGGAGCCTGTTGAATGAAACGTCTTGCGCTTGCCTGCCTCTTCTTGTTGACGACGTCCGTCGCGTTTGCGCAGGCCGCGGTGTATCGCTGCGGGCCCGACGGCAACACCTACTCGCAAAACCCTTGCAAAGACGGTAGACAAATCGACGCCAGCGACACCCGAACCGAAGCGCAACGCGCGGAGTCACTGGCCACGACGGCGGCAGACAAGAGGCGCGCCGATGCTCTGGAGCGTGAACGCAAAGCGCGCGAAGCTGCCCAAAAACCCAACACTGCCAGCGGATTCAACTCGCGCCCCGCAGCGGCGTCTGAGCCGGCCAAAGCCCAAGACAAGGGCAAGCGCCAAAAGAAGCAAGTAAAGAAAGTGGCGGGCGACAAACCCAAGAAGGCCAGAACCAAAGCCGCTGCAAAAACGCAAAAAAAACAGGTCTAGTCGATCAACTCGCGGCGGGCGTCACAACCGCCGCAACCGAAGCGGCACCAGCACTTTGCTGCAAACGCCGGTACTTCGCCCACAGTGTTTCTTTGGATTCGATGTGGTCGGGGTGAAGCGGAATGCAAGCCACCGGGCAGACTTGCACGCACTGCGGTTCGTCAAAATGGCCGACGCATTCGGTGCATTTATCGGGGTCAATCTCGTAAATTTCTACGCCCATGTAGATGGCCTGGTTTGGGCACTCAGGCTCGCACACGTCGCAGTTGATGCACTCGTCCGTAATAAGCAGTGCCATGACGGGTCCTTACGCCTCGACCGTTTTGACGCGTGATTTCAAACGGTCCAGCACCGACGGCGACACAAACTTCGACACGTCACCTCCCAGGCTGGCGATCTCGCGCACAAAGGTGCCTGAGACAAATTGAAACTGGTCGCTGGGTGTGAGAAACACGGTTTCCACGTCGGGCATGAGCTGGCGGTTCATGCCGGCCATTTGGAATTCGTACTCGAAGTCGCTCACCGCGCGCAGACCTCGAACCACGACTTTGCCGCCCATGTCGACAACGAAGTCGCGCAGCAAGCCTCTGAACGGAATGACTTCAATGTTCGGGTACTTGGCCGCCAGCTCTTGCGCAATTTCCAGGCGTTCGTCGATGGTGAACATGGTGCGTTTGTGGTGGCCTGCGGCCACTGCCACGATGAGGCGCTCAAACAAACGGCTGGCCCGGCGCATCAGGTCTTCATGACCCAAAGTCATCGGGTCAAAGGTGCCGGGATAGACAGCGGTAAGTTTTGTGACAGTTGTCATGTGGGCTCCTGTTCTGCGAGGCAGGGGGTGCAGTTTAGGGCTGTGGGCAGTGCGGTTTTCTGATTGCCCGTACAGCCTGATGCCCAGCCACTGCCAGCGCTGTCAGCCGCGCTGTAGCAAGTGAGCGTGGACGGCTCCAGCGCGAGCGTGACGGTGGAGCTTGAAACCCAGCGGCAACAGCTCAACGTCACCGTAAGCGCGACTGCTTTCCAAGTAAACAAAGCCGTCGGCCACCACCACGCGAGCGGCGGCTTTCAGGGCCGGCAAGCTCAGCTCGCTGTCAAACGGAGGGTCGATGAAGGCCAGCTCAAACGAAGCAGGTGCGCAGCGCTGCATCCACGCCAAGGCATCGGCACATTCCACCTTGAGTACGTCCACTTTCAAACGCGTCTTGGAGACGCCCAAACTGCGCGCGAGCACAAGATCACGCTCCAGCAAAGTCACCTCAGCCGCACCGCGTGACGCGGCTTCAAAGCCCAATGCGCCGCTGCCCGCAAACGCATCCAGACAGCGCCAGCCCGACAAATTCTGGCCCAACCAATTGAACAGCGTCTCTCGAACGCGATCGGGTGTGGGACGCAAGCCGGGGCGGTTGGCCACCGGCAATTTGCAGCGCTTCCAGCGCCCGCCAATGATGCGCACCTCGTTGGGCAAAGATGCGACGGGTCGCTTGACGCTTGTTTGTGCCGGGACTTGTGCCGGGACTTGTGCGAGGACTTGTGGGGTCACTGAGGCGGTCACACGAGCCATCACAAACGCACCGCGATTCCCTGCTGCGCCATGAGCGCTTTGGCTTGGCCCACAGTGAATTCACCATAGTGAAAAATGCTGGCCGCCAGCACCGCGTCGGCACCGCCCAAACGAATGCCGTCAGCCAAATGCTGCAAGTTGCCCACGCCGCCCGAGGCGATGACGGGTACGTTCACGGCGTCGCTCACGGCACGCGTCAATTCCAGATCAAAGCCGATTTTTGTGCCGTCTCGGTCCATGCTGGTAAGCAAGATTTCGCCAGCACCACACTCGGCCATTTGCCGGGCCCAAGCCAGCGCATCAATTCCGGTGTTTTGACGACCGCCGTGGCTGAAAACGTCCCAACCTGGCTCCGATTCAGAGGCCGGATTCACACGACGTTTCGCATCGATGGCCACGACGATGGCCTGCGCCCCGTACTTGGCCGAGGCGTCGCGGATGACTTGCGGATTGGCGATGGCGGCGGAGTTGAAGCTGACCTTGTCAGCCCCGGCGTTGAGCAAGCGGCGCACGTCTTCCACCACCCGAACGCCGCCGCCCACCGTCAAAGGAATAAAGACTTTGGAGGCCACCGCTTCGATGATGTGAAGGATCAAATCGCGGCCGTCGCTGGTGGCGGTGATGTCCAGGAAAGTGAGCTCGTCTGCCCCTTGGTCGTTGTAACGGGCGGCAATTTCCACTGGATCCCCAGCGTCGCGCAACTCAAGAAAGTTGACCCCCTTCACGACGCGACCGCCGGTGACGTCAAGGCAAGGAATGATTCGTTTGGCCAGCACAGTCAAATTCGCAGCGCGTCCGCACGCGCTTGCGCCACCGCAAAGTCCAAGTCGCCGCTGTAGATGGCGCGGCCACAAATCACGCCTTCGACGCCTTGGTCTTCCACGGCGCAGAGCTGCTCAATGTCGCCAATGTTTGACAAGCCGCCTGAGGCAATGACCGGAATCGTCAGGGCGCGTGCCAGCTTTACAGTGGCGTCGATGTTGATGCCGCTGAGCATGCCGTCGCGGCCGATGTCGGTGTAGATCACGCCTTCCACGCCGTAGTCTTGAAACTTCTTCGCCAGGTCCACCACCTCGTGACCGGTGAGCTTGCTCCAGCCGTCAGTGGCCACCTTGCCGTCCTTGGCGTCCAGGCCGACGATGATGTGGCCACCAAAGGCGCTGCAGGCGTCTTTCAGGAAGCCGGGACTTTTGACAGCGGCGGTGCCGATGATGATGAAGCTCAGGCCGTCGTCCAGATAGCGCTCGATGGTGTCCAGGTCGCGAATGCCGCCGCCGAGTTGCACCGGGATTTCGTCGCCCACTTCTGCCAAGATGGCTTTCACCGCCGCTTCGTTCACCGGTTTGCCGGCGAAGGCACCGTTCAAGTCCACTAAATGCAGGCGCCTGGCTCCGGCGTTGACCCAGCGGCGCGCCATGGCGGCAGGGTCTTCGCCGAAGGTGGTGGACTCGTTCATGTCGCCTTGTTTCAGGCGAACGCACTTACCGTCTTTGAGGTCGATGGCAGGGATCAGCAGCATGGCCGTGGGCGTCAGGGTGGGATGTGGACCGAAACGAAGTCAAGGGTTCCAGTGAAGGAAGTTGCGGTACAGCTGCAAGCCTTGGTCTGCGCTTTTTTCGGGATGGAACTGCGTGGCGAAAATGTTATCTCGGGCCAACGCGCAGGTAAAGCGCGTTCCGTAATCGGTCTCGCCGGCGCTGTGTTGGCTGTGGGTCGGGCGCGCGTAAAAACTGTGAACAAAGTAAAAGTAGGCGTTGTCCGCAACACCCGCCCACATCGCGTGCGCCTGCGTTTGGATGACCTGGTTCCAGCCCATCTGCGGCACCTTGTAGCGGCTGCCGTCGCTTTGCAATTGACCCTGGAGCGCAAACCGAATGACCTCTCCGTCAATGAGGCCCAGGCCCGG
>JBBRGA010000008.1:0-45729 GCA_038241115.1 Burkholderiales bacterium
CAGGTAAATCAACGCAATCAGCATCAACAGCGAACCGGCCAGCGTGTAGAGGAAAAACTTGAACGCTGCGTAAACCCGGTTCGGGCCGCCCCATATGCCGATGATGATGTACATCGGGATCAAAGTGGCTTCGAAAAACACGTAAAACAGCAAGCCGTCGAGCGACGAGAAGACACCCACCATGATGCCGGACAAGATCAAAAACGCGCCCATGTACTGATTGACTCGATCGGTAATAACCTCCCATGCCGAAATCACCACAATGACCGTCGTGAACGACGTGAGCAGCACCAGCCACACTGAAATGCCGTCGACGCCCAAGCGGTAGCGCACATTGAAGCGCTCTATCCAGGCGAGGTTTTCCTGAAATTGCATAGACGCGGTAGTCGCATCGAAGCCTGTGATGAGCGGCACGGTGAAGGCAAAGCTGACAGTTGCCGCCACCAGCGCGATCCAGCGCACGGTGTGCGCCTGATCATCGCGGCCCACAGCCAGCAGCAGCATGCCCGACAGTATCGGCAGCCAGATGGCAACGCTCAACAAACCCATGTTCTTGTTCTCCGTACGTGACCCGTTGTCTTGCTGGGATGCATGCCCATCAGCGCCCCGTCAAAACGCCCAAGTAGGGCCACAACTGCCACGTCATCAACCCCATGACGCCCAAAATCATCACCAGCGCGTACCAATACAAATAGCCTGTTTGAACGCGCCGCACCACCGCTGACACGCCGCCCACCAAGCGGGCCGATCCGTTCACCATCAGACCGTCGATCACGCCCACGTCACCGCCCTTCCAAAGGCCCTGACCCAACTTGCGGGCACCTTTGGCGATCACGTGTTCGTTGAACCAGTCGAGGTAGTACTTGTTGTCGAGCAAGCGATAAACAAAACCGAAGCGCGCTTGAATCGCCGTCGGAATCTCAGGTTTGACCATGTAAAACACATAGGCCATGAACACACCTGACAGGGCAAGCCAAAACGGCGGTGCAGTCAGACCGTGCAGGGCCATGGCGGCGGCACCGTGGAAATTTTTGGCAAGCTCTTCCATGGCTCCGTGGTGCACCGAGTCAACCACGATGGCATCTTTGAAGAAGTCACCAAACAACATGGGGCCCACAGTCATGAAGCCAATCACCACCGATGGCACGGCCAGCAGCAGCAGAGGCATGGTGACGACCCAGGATGACTCGCGCGGCGTATGCACTTCGGCGTGGCCATGGTCGTCATGAGCGTCGTGCGATGAGTGCGCATCGTGCTCACCTGGAAAGGCTTTGTGGTGGAAGCGCTCTTTGCCGTGGAACACCAAAAAGTACATGCGAAAGGAATAGAAAGCCGTCACGAACACGCCCGCCATCGCCGCAAAGTAGGCAAAACCAGCGCCCGCGATGTGCGTGGCGTGCAGCGCTTCGATGATGCTGTCCTTGCTGTAGAAGCCCGAGAAAAGCGGCGTGCCGATCAGCGCCAAGGAGCCCAGCAGCGCGGTGATCCAGGTGATGGGCATGTACTTGCGCAGGCCGCCCATGTTGCGTATGTCCTGGTCGTGGTGCATGCCGATGATCACCGAGCCCGCGGCCAGGAAAAGCAGCGCTTTGAAAAAGGCGTGCGTCATCAAATGAAACACCGCCACCGAATAGGCAGATGCACCCAAAGCGACCGTCATGTAACCCAACTGGCTGAGCGTTGAGTACGCAACCACGCGCTTGATGTCGTTTTGAATGATGCCCAAAAAGCCCATGAACAACGCTGTGATGGAGCCGATCACCAAGATAAAGCTCAGCGCCGTGTCTGACAACTCGAAGAGCGGTGACATCCGCGCCACCATGAAGATGCCCGCCGTGACCATCGTGGCCGCGTGGATGAGCGCAGAGATGGGCGTGGGGCCTTCCATCGAATCAGGCAGCCATACATGCAGGGGGAACTGCGCGCTCTTGCCCATCGCGCCGATGAACAGGCATATGCAGGCCACAGTGACCAGCATCCAATCGGTGCCGGGCAACGTGAGCTTGGCCAACTCTGGGCCTTTGGCAAACACCTCGGTGTAGTTCAGGCTGCCGCCAAAAGCGACGATCAAACCAATGCCCAAGATGAAGCCGAAGTCACCGACTCGGTTCACCAAAAACGCCTTCATGTTGGCGGCGATTGCGGTGGGTTTGCTGTAGTAAAAACCGATGAGCAAATAAGACACCAGGCCCACAGCTTCCCAACCAAAAAACAGTTGCAGCATGTTGTTGCTCATCACGAGCATCAGCATGGCGAATGTGAACAGCGAGATGTAGCTGAAGAAGCGTTGATAGCCGTCTTCGTGTTCCATGTAGCCGATGGTGTAGATGTGAACCATGAGCGACACGAAGGTCACCACGCACATCATCATGGCGGTGAGGCCGTCGACCAAAAAGCCGATTTCCATCTTCAGCCCGCCCAGCACCATCCACTCATAAAGCGTGGCGTTGAAGCGGGCACCGTCGGTGACGACGGATTTCAAGGTCATGGCCGACAACACGAACGCAACGAGCACACCCGATATGGCGGCAGTGTGTGTGGCCCGACGGCCAATTTTTTGGCCTAAAAACCCGGCAATCAGGCAGCCCAATAGGGGCGCGAGCGGCACTGCCAAAAGCGTGGTTTGTGAGAGTTGTGCGGACATGGTCAAAGACAGTGCGTGGGTGCGTCGGAGCTTTACGGGCGATGTGAGAGGACGCTGTGGTCAGCCCTTCAGGGCGTCCAACTCGTCCACATTGATCGAAGCACGGTTACGAAACAGCACCACCAAAATTGCCAAACCGATGGCCGATTCGGCCGCCGCCACGGTGAGGATGAAGAACACAAACACTTGGCCCGCCATGTCGCCGAGATAGTGCGAAATAGCGACGAAGTTCATATTTACCGCCAGCAACATCAACTCGATCGCCATCAATAGCACGATGAGGTTTTTGCGGTTCAGGAAAATGCCGATTACAGCAAGCGCAAACAAAATGGAACCCAGCGATAAAAAGTGCCCGAGTGTGATGGGGCCAAGACTCAGAGCGTTCATGCTTTGGCTCCGCCGGGCTTGCTCGATGCGTGTTCGGCCGCAACTGCTACTGCGGTTGCATAGGGCAACGATTCCACCGTGGGCGCCATCTTGACCAAGCGAACGCGGTCGGCGGCCCGAACTTTGACCTGATCGGCGGGGTTCACGTACTTCGAATCTTTGCGCTTGCGCAAAGTTAGCGCGATGGCCGCAATGATCGCCACCAGCAGCAGCACGGCCGCCAATTGCAGAGGGTATAAATACTTGGAGTAGATCTCGATGCCGAGCATCTTGGTGTTGCCCAACTTGAGCGCAGCAGCGTCGGCCACGGGCGCATCACGCAGGCGAAAACCACCCAACAGCACCGCTGACATTTCCAGCGCAATGATTACGCCGACCAAACCTGCAAGTGGGAAGTGCTTCCAAAAGTCTTCGCGCAGTCCGTCGACGTTGATGTCAAGCATCATCACGACAAACAGGAAAAGCACCATCACCGCGCCAACGTAAACGAGCACCAGAGAGATAGCCAAGAACTCTGCGCTGAGCAAAATCCAAATGCAAGAAGCCGAGAAAAATGCCAACACCAAGTACAGCGCAGCGTAAACCGGGGTGCGAGCGGTGATGACGCGAAACGCGGCAAACAACAGCACTGCAGAGAAAGAGTAGAAGAGCGCGGTGGTCGTGTTCATAGAATTTTGAGACGCCAGGCCGACAAGCCGGTTCGATCAAGCGAACGGGCCAACCGGAAGTGAGCCTGAAACCACGGGCTCAACGGTAGCGGGCGTCGGCCTCCTTGCTGGCGGAGATTTCTTTTTCGTATCGATCGCCGACGGCGAGCAGCATGTCTTTGGTGAAATAAAGGTCACCGCGCTTTTCGCCGTGGTACTCAAAAATGTGGGTTTCAACGATGGAGTCGACCGGGCAACTTTCCTCGCAGAAACCGCAGAAGATGCATTTGGTCAAGTCGATGTCGTAACGCGTGGTGCGGCGCGAACCATCGTCTCGAACTTCCGATTCAATCGTGATGGCCATGGCAGGGCACACCGCCTCGCAGAGCTTGCAGGCGATGCAACGCTCTTCGCCGTTGTCGTAGCGACGCAGGGCATGCAGGCCACGAAAGCGCGGGCTTTGTGGTGTTTTTTCTTCAGGGAATTGCACCGTGATTTTTCGCGACCAAAAGTGACGCCCAGTCAGCGCCATGCCCTTCAGCAACTCCAGCAGCAAAAAGCTGGAGAACACATTCTTGATAGAAGCGACAGCCGTCATGTTCAGTCCCTTCAACCCAAATTCCAAATGTTCCATGGCGACTGTATCCACAGCCCCACGACCACCAGCCACACCAAGGTGACGGGGATGAAAATCTTCCAGCCCAAGCGCATGATCTGGTCGTAGCGAAAGCGCGGAAAGCTGGCGCGCACCCACAAGAAGACCGTCACCACCATGAAGGTCTTGATGGCCATCCAGATCCAACCGGGAATCCAGTTGAAGGGCGCAATATCAAACGGTGAAAGCCAGCCGCCGAGGAACATCACTACGGCCAGCGTCGAAATGAGAATCATGTTGGCGTATTCAGCCAAGAAGAACATGGCAAACGCCATGCCTGAATATTCGACCATGTGACCGGCGACGATTTCAGATTCGCCCTCGACCACGTCAAACGGATGGCGGTTGGTCTCAGCCAGACCCGAAATGAAATACACCACGAAGATGGGAAACAGCGGCAGCCAATTCCACGACAACAGGCTCAGGCCCATGCTGGCGAACTGGCCCTTGTCTTGGCCCAACACGATGTCAGTCATGTTCAAACTGCCAGTGACCATAAGCACCACCACCAGCGCGAAACCGATGGCAATCTCGTAACTCACCATTTGCGCAGAGGCGCGAAGCGCCCCCAAAAAGGCGTACTTGGAGTTGGACGCCCAACCGGCAATGATGACGCCGTAGACCTCCAGCGAAGTAATGGCCATCACGAAAAGCAAGCCCGCGCTGATGTTGGCCAGCACGACCTCAGGGCCGAAAGGGATCACTGCCCATGCGGCCAGTGCCGGCATGATGGTCATCACAGGGCCAAGAAAAAACAGGGCCTTGTTGGCTGCAGTGGGGACGATGATTTCTTTGAAAATCAACTTCACTGCGTCAGCAATCGGTTGCAACAAACCCAAAGGTCCGACGCGGTTAGGACCGGGCCTGATTTGCGTTCTGGCAATTGCTTTGCGTTCCCACAAAGTGAGGTAAGCCACACACAACATCAACGGGATGATGAGGGCCACGATCTTGGCCAGCGTCCAAACGACAGGCCATGCGCCGCCCAGCAGTGAGCTGCCAAAGGTAGTGAAGTCAGCCAGCATCGACTCAGACTTTCTCAACCGTCAAGGTGCCGAACATCGGACCCAACGATGAGCTCGCAACGTGTCCTGCAGGTACCCGCACAGCGGTGGGCGCCAAGCTGGCATCGAGCTTGACGGGCAAAGTGGCCTGCGCTTCAATTTGCTTGACCCGAACCAAATCACCTGCGCTCAAGCCGAGCTCTGACCACACGGCAGAGGACACCGATACAGCCAAACCAGCCGCATCGGCGGTGTGCTGCAGTCCCGCAGCCCGGCGCACTAAAGCATCGGTTGCGTAGATGGGCACATCGGCGATGCGCTCTAGGCCGCTTGGCGGCAAAACCAATTCGACGGCTGCTGCGCTCGTGTTGTTCAAGCGCGATGTCAATGTCGACACATCTCCCAACGCCTCGGTGCGCACATCTTCCGATGTTTCAAAATTGAAACCCGCAATGCCCAACATGTTGCCCAGCACCCGCAGCGCCTTCCAGGCGGGTCGGGTGTCGCCCAAAGGTTTCACCACGCCGTGAAAACTTTGAATGCGACCTTCAGCGTTGACGAAGGTGCCGGAGGTTTCGGTGAACGGCGCAATTGGCAGCAGCACATCGGCACAGTCGAGCGCGGCAGTTTTGAACGACGTGAGCGCGACCACCATCTTGGCCGACGCCAAGGCACTTATCGCTGCACTCGGATTGGCGGCATCAAAAGCAGGCTCGACATTCATCAACACGCAAGCCTTCAGCGCACCACCCAACATCTGACCGGCGTTTAAGCCGCTCGCTGAAGGAACGGCATTCACCAATTGCGCTCCGACGGTGTTAGCGGCTTCAGTGAGGTAGCCGGCGCTGGCACCGGTTGCGGCGGCGATCCAGTTGGCGAGCGCCAGCAATTGGCTGGCCTGTGGGTGTTGAGCGGCTGCATTGCCGAGCAAGACGGCTTTGCGCTCGCCCGTCAGCATGGACGCTGCGATGTCCTTGGCGGCCTGCGTTGGCGCGATCTCTACGGGTGACTTGACGTCTGTGGCCGCAGCGATCGCTGCGGCGATTTCCGCCAGCGAGGCCAGCCACGCACTCGGCGCTGCCGTGATGCCCGCCGACATCGTCATCAACCAATCGTCGTGCGCGGCGTTCAGGCTGTGTACCTTGGCGCCCTTCTTGGTCGCTTGGCGTATGCGCTGCGCGAACAGCGGATGGTCTTTGCGCAAGAAAGAGCCCACCACCAAAACGCGCTGCAAGCTCGACAGTGACGCGATGGACCTGCCCAGCCAGCGCGCCGTTCCGATTTCAACGGGTGCCGAAAAATCGGCATGGCGGGCGCGGAAGTCAATGTTGTCGCTGCCCAAACCGCGCACGATCTTGGCGAGCAAATGAAGCTCTTCGGTGGTGCTGTGGGCGGAGCCCAATGCGCCGATGCTGTGGGCACCAAATTCGGTTTTGATTTGAGTCAGGCTACGGGCCACGTACTCGAGCGCGGTAGTCCAGTCGGTGGTTTTCCACTCACCGCCTTGCTTGACCATGGGTTCAGTCAAGCGCTCGTCGCTGTTGACTGCCTCGTAGGAAAATCGGTCGCGGTCAGCGATCCAGCATTCATTGACTTCTTCGTTTTCCAAGGGCACTACACGCATGACCTTGTTGTTCTTCACTTGAATAATCAGATTGGCACCAGTGCTGTCGTGCGGACTGATCGATTTGCGGCGCGACAACTCCCAGGTGCGGGCGCTATAGCGGAAAGGCTTGCTGGTGAGCGCGCCCACTGGGCAAATGTCGATCATGTTTCCCGACAGCTCGGAGTCGATGGTTTCACCGACAACGGTGGTGATTTCCGAATGCTCACCGCGGTGAATCATGCCCAACTCCATCACCCCCGCCACCTCTTGGCCAAACCGCACGCAGCGAGTGCAGTGGATGCATCGGCTCATTTCCTGCATGGAGATCAGAGGTCCCACGTCTTTGTGATACACGACGCGCTTTTCTTCGGTGTAGCGCGAAGTAGAGCCGCCGTAGCCGACCGCCAAGTCTTGCAATTGGCACTCGCCGCCTTGGTCGCAAATAGGGCAGTCCAAAGGGTGATTGATGAGTAAAAACTCCATCACGCTTTGCTGAGCCTTCAGGGCTTTGTCGCTCTTGGTGCGAACAATCATGCCCTGCGTCACGGGCGTGGCACAGGCCGGCATCGGCTTAGGCGCTTTTTCGACGTCGACCAGACACATACGGCAATTCGCCGCGATGCTCAACTTCTTGTGATAACAAAAATGCGGAATGTATGTGCCCGCCTGGTCAGCCGCGTGCATGACCATGCTGCCTTCTGCAACCTCTACTTTTTGCCCGTCGAGTTGGATTTCAATCATGGGTTTGCGTGTGCGGAAGGAATTAGACGTAGGCCGGAACGACGCAGGTTTTATGTTGCACGTGATGCACAAACTCATCGCGGAAGTGCTTGATCATCGCGCGGACTGGCATGGCGGCCGCGTCACCCAAAGCGCAAATCGTGCGCCCCTGAATGTTGTCCGCCACCGAGTTGAGCAGGTCGATGTCTTCCATGCGACCTTGCCCGTGCTCAATGCGGTGCACCATGCGGTGCAACCAACCGGTGCCTTCGCGACAAGGGGTGCATTGGCCGCAACTTTCGTGGCTGTAAAAGTAGCTCAAGCGCAGCAGGCTTTTCACCATGCAACGCGAATCGTCGATCACGATCACGGCGCCTGAACCCAACATCGAGCCCGCTTTGGCGATGCTGTCGTAATCCATGGTCACGTCCATCATGGTGGCTGCCGGCAGGATGGGCGCGGATGAACCTCCAGGAATTACCGCCTTGAGCGTTCTGCCCTGACGGACGCCCCCGGCTAACTCCAACAACACCGGGAACGGCGTGCCCAGCGGGACTTCAAAGTTGCCCGGCTTTTCGACATCGCCCGAGACCGAATAAATCTTGGTGCCGCCGTTGTTGGGTTTGCCAATCTCGAGGTAAGGCGCACCGCCGTTGCGAATAATCCAGGGCACCGCCGCAAAGGTTTCGGTGTTGTTGATGGTGGTGGGCTTGCCGTACAAACCGTAGCTCGCGGGAAATGGTGGCTTGTAGCGAGGTTGACCTTTTTTGCCTTCTAAAGATTCGAGCAAAGCCGTTTCTTCACCGCAAATGTAGGCCCCGAAGCCATGCGCCGCATGCAGTTGGAAGTTGAAGGCCGAGCCCATTAATTTGTCGCCGAGAAAACCAGCGGAGCGGGCTTCTTCGAGCGCTGCTTCGAATCGCTCATAGGCGTCAAAAATTTCGCCGTGGATGTAGTTGTAGCCCACGCTGATGCCCATGGCGTACGCGGCAATGGCCATGCCTTCAATCACGATGTGCGGGTTGAACATCAAGATGTCGCGGTCTTTGCAAGTACCAGGTTCGCCTTCGTCTGAATTGCAGACCAAGTACTTTGCGCCGGGGTACATGCGCGGCATGAAGCTCCACTTCAAGCCGGTCGGGAAACCGGCACCACCGCGGCCGCGAAGACCCGAGGCCTTCACTTCGGCAACTACCTGTTCAGGCGTCATGACCTCGCCGCCGTCCGCACCCAAAATCTTGCGCAAGGCCTGGTAACCACCGCGCGCCACATAGTCTTGCAAGCGCCAGTTCCGGCCGTTCAAGTCAGCATAAATTTGCGGCTTGATGTGCCGGCCGTGGAAGCAGCTCAAGCTGCCATCGGTTTGGAATTGAGACAGGTCAAGCATGGTGTTTGCTCTCAGCGCGGGGCTGAACTTCAGGCTGTTTTTGAATCAACTCGATCAGGTCGTCGAGCCTGTCGGGCGTCATGTAACTGCACATTTGGCGATCGTTTACCAGCAGCACAGGCGCGTCGGCGCAAGCGCCGAGGCATTCGCTTTTTTGCACGGTGAAGCGGCCGTCGACGGTCGTACCGCCCTCTTCCACACCCAAGCGTTTGCAAAGGTAGACCAAGGCAGACTCGCCGTTGCGCAACTGGCACGGTAAATTGGTACACACATTCAACTTGAACTGACCCAGCGGACGCTGGTTGTACATGTTGTAGAAGGTGGTGACTTCGTGAACGGCGATGGGCGGCATCCCCAAATACGTCGCCACCAGTTGCTCGCTTTCAGCTGACACATACCCCTGTTCTTGCTGGATTATGGCCAAGCAAGCCATCACCGCCGACTGCGCTTGGTCGTTGGGGTACTTTGCTACTTCAAACGCAAAACGCTCGAGCGTGGTTTCTGAAAAACCGGCGGAAGGAGTTGCTCTCGCCCCTGTCATCACGGCACTCAACGGTCTATCTCCCCAAACACAATGTCCATGGTGCCGATTACCGCCACCGCGTCGGCGATCATGTGACCCCGCGCCATTTCGTCCAGGGCCGCCAAATGCGAGAAGCCAGGAGCCCGAATTTTCAATCGATAAGGTTTGTTGGCACCGTCACTGACGATGTAGATGCCGAACTCGCCTTTGGGGTGTTCGACTGCCGCGTAAGCCTCGCCTTCCGGCACGTGGAAGCCTTCGGTAAACAACTTGAAATGGTGGATCAACTCTTCCATGCTGGATTTCATTTCCAGGCGTGAAGGCGGAGCCACTTTGTGGTTGTCGGTAATGACAGGGCCGGGGTTTGCCTTGAGCCAAGCCACACATTGTTGAATGATGCGATTGGACTGGCGCATCTCTTCAACGCGCACCAAATAGCGGTCGTAGGTGTCGCCGTTGACGCCCACTGGGATGTCGAAATCCATGCGGTCGTAGACATCGTAAGGCTGCTTTTTGCGCAAGTCCCATTCAATGCCCGAACCACGCAGCATCGGCCCCGTAAAGCCCAAATTCAACGCGCGCTCGGGCGTGACAACGCCGATGCCAACGGTGCGCTGTTTCCAAATGCGGTTGTCGGTGAGCAGAGTTTCGTAATCGTCAATGCACTTGGGGAAACGTGACGCGAAGTCGGCGATGAAATCAAGCAACGAGCCCTGGCGGTTTTCGTTGAGCGACGACATGATCTTGGCGTTGCGAACTTTCGACGCTTTGTACTGCGGCATTTGCTCGGGCAGGTCACGGTAGACACCGCCCGGCCTGAAGTAGGCCGCATGCATGCGCGCGCCCGATGCGGCCTCGTACATGTCAAACAGGTCTTCGCGTTCCCTGAAGCAGTAAATGAACACATTCATCGCGCCGCAGTCCAACCCGTGCGCACCCAACCACATCAGGTGGTTCATGACCCGGGTGATTTCGCTGAACATGACGCGGATGTACTGCGCCCTTTCCGGCACCGTCACACCCATCAACCGCTCGATGGCCAAACAATAGGCGTGCTCGTTGCACATCATTGACACGTAATCGAGCCTGTCCATGTAGGGCAAGGACTGAATGTAGGTTTTGCTCTCGGCGAGTTTTTCAGTGGCGCGGTGCAACAAACCAATGTGGGGGTCGGCGCGCTGTATGACCTCGCCGTCCAACTCCAGCACGAGGCGCAAAACGCCGTGCGCTGCAGGGTGCTGAGGGCCGAAATTAAGCGTGTAGTTCTTAATCTCAGCCATCACTGCGCTCCAAGGTGCACTCCAGACAAAGTGACCCAAGCCAAGCCCAGGAAATCATCAGAACGCCACCGATCCGGTTTTGCCAGTCAACTGGTGTTGCCTCCTTGAGGAGGGGCAAAGCTATGACCACGGTTCGCGACATCAGTGCTTTCCTCCGTAGTTGTATTCGCGAATGATGCGCGGCGTGATGTCGCGTGGTTCTATGGTCACGGGCTGGTAAATCACTCGTTTTTGCTCGGCGTCGTAACGCATTTCGACATAGCCCGAAGTCGGGAAGTCTTTGCGGAACGGGTGGCCGATGAATCCGTAGTCGGTAAGGATGCGACGCAGGTCAAGATGCCCTTCGAAAATAATTCCGTAAAGGTCGAATGCCTCGCGTTCAAACCAGTTGGCTGAGCTCCACACATCGTTCAAGGAAGCAACTGTCGGCATTTCGTCGTCGATACAGAACACCTTCAAGCGCAAACGCCAGTTTTGGCTGACCGACAACAAATGGGAAACCACGCAAAAGCGCAATCCCTCCCAGTCCTGGTCTTTGTAGCTGGAGTAGTCGACGCCACAAACATCCAGCAGTTGCTCGAACTTCAGCGAAGGGTCGTCGCGAAGGGCGACGGCACATGCTAGGTAATCGCCTTGCAACACGGTAAGGGTGAGTTCGCCTCGGTCGCAGACGAGTTTTTTCACGCGCGCACCCAGTACCGATTCAATCGCCACTTGCAAGGTTTGCAAGCGGGTCAAGCTCATGACAGGCGGCGTGGCCGTTGGGGCAATTGCAGGCGCAGGTGCTGATGAAGCGACGGAATCGGCCATGTCAGCGAGCAATCGTGTTTTCGCGGCGAATCTTGGACTGCAACTGCAAGATGCCGTACAGCAGAGCTTCTGCTGTGGGCGGACAACCAGGAACATAAACGTCGACCGGCACGATGCGGTCGCAGCCGCGCACTACCGAATAGCTGTAGTGGTAGTAGCCACCCCCGTTGGCACAAGAGCCCATACTCAACACCCAGCGAGGCTCGGCCATTTGGTCATAAACCTTGCGAAGTGCGGGCGCCATCTTGTTGCACAAGGTTCCGGCCACGATCATTAAATCGCTTTGGCGAGGGCTCGGCCGAAACAGCATGCCGAAGCGGTCAATGTCGTAACGCGCCGCACCGGCGTGCATCATTTCCACTGCGCAGCACGCCAAGCCGAAGGTCATGGGCCACAAGGATCCCGTCTTAGACCAGTTGATGACAGTGTCAAGGCTGGTGGTGACGAAACCTTCTTTGAGTACGCCTTCTATTCCCACAATGTCATGCCCACGATGTTGTTCCCATACCGCTCGAGATCCTCATTCCCAGTCCAAGGCACCTTTTTTCCATTCGTAGACGAAGCCCACAACCAGAATGCCTAGAAAAACCATCATTGCCCAAAACCCAGTAGGCCCGATTTCGCGAAGCGACACCGCCCAAGGGAAAAGAAAAGCAATTTCCAGGTCGAACAAGATGAATAGGATTGCCACCAGGTAGTACCGCACATCGAACTTCATGCGGGCGTCTTCGAATGCTTCGAAGCCGCATTCGTAAGGTGAATTTTTGGCAGCGTCTGGCCGGTTTGGGCCGAACATAAAACCAATAGCCTGAGGCAGTACGCCAACCGCCACACCGACCAAGATGAACAAAATCACTGGCAGGTAGGGTTCCAAGTTCATGGTTATGTGGGCTCTATGCTCGTTCTGCTGAGCTCACCCGGCTCAGAGAAATCAGGTACTTGGTGCCGACGGCGAGACTCGAACTCGCAAAGCTTTCGCCACTACCACCTCAAGATAGCGTGTCTACCAATTTCACCACGTCGGCCGACTCGAATAGTCGCTAAAAATTCTCTGGAAGTGCTCTGGATGGCGTGAGGAATCGCCTTCTAAAACAACCTCGAATTCTAACCTCAAAGAACGGCGTTTTGATGTTCTTCGCTGCACTGCAACATAAGCACTGACACGACTGTTTGTCAGGCAACTTGCCGGACGGTCACTTGTTTGGAATGGCACCCGCACCCGATGCCGATGCAGCGGCAGGGAGCACGGGCTGCGCCGGAGCCACCACCGAAGAAGCGCCAGGGATTTGCGCCGCGCCAGAGGCAGGCAACGCGGCTGGAGCGGAGGAGGCTGGTGCGACCAAGCTTGGGCGATCCAGTACGCTTCCAGCAGACGTGCGGGTGCGGTCGTTGGCGATGTAGGCCAACGCCAGCGTGCAAGCAAAAAAGACTGCAGCGCAGGCGGCAGTAGAACGCGATAAAAAGTTAGCACTCCCAGTGGCACCAAACAAACTACCCGAGGCACCACTGCCAAATGACGCGCCCATATCTGCGCCTTTGCCGTGTTGCACCAGCACCAAACCAATCATGGTCAGCGCCGACAAAATCTGCACTGCCACCACCAAATTCAACATCCAATTCATTTCTTCAAGCTCCAAAAATCTGGGGCACGCTCACAAAGGAGTCGAGCCCATCGCATTGCAAATGGCGCAGAAGTCTGCTGCCTTGAGGGAAGCCCCTCCGATCAACCCGCCGTCTATGTCGGGTCGCGAAAAAAGTTCCTGTGCGTTGTCGGCCTTCACACTGCCTCCGTACAAGATTTGCATCTGCGACGCTTTCTCCGTGGCCGCTCGCAGTTGGGCGCGCAGAACCGCGTGCACCGTCTGCGCCTGCTGTGGCGACGCAGTTTTGCCCGTTCCTATGGCCCAGACTGGCTCATAGGCCACCACCACTTGCGAGATGCAATGGGCCAAGGTGTGAATGACCACAGACAACTGGCGTTTGACCACCGCATCGGTGAGCCCAGCTTCGCGCTCCGCCAAGGTTTCGCCCACACACACGATGGGCGTCAATCCGTGAGACAGCGCAATCTTGGCTTTGTCCGCAACCAATTGGTCGGACTCCGCATGCATGGCGCGGCGTTCTGAGTGGCCGACCAGCACATAAGTGCAGGCAAATTCGTTCAGCATTGCAGCAGATACTTCGCCAGTGAAGGCGCCGTTTTCGTGAGCCGAACAATCTTGCGCGCCCCAAGCCAAATGACTGCCTTGCAAGGCCAAGTTCACGTCGGCCAAATAAGGGAACGGCGCACACACAGCCACATCGCCGTTGAATGGGCCCGCTGAACACAAAGCCCCGAGCAGATCGGCATTGGCGGCGCGGTTGCCGTTCATCTTCCAGTTGCCGACCACCAGGTTGCGGCGCGAAGGCAAAGCCAAATAGCGTGCGGCCACGACGTTCACCATGTCAGTACCAATTTACCGATATGCCGATTCGATTCCATCAAGGTGTGCGCATGCGCAGCCAGAGCCGCGGGAAACACTTGATAAATCACAGGCTTGATTTCGCCAGACTGCAGCCACGGCCAGACTTGCTTTTGCAATGACGCAGCAATCGCAGCCTTGAACGCCAACGGCCGAGGTCGCAGGGTAGAACCAGTGATCGTCAACCGGCGCCGAAGCACCAAGCCGGCATCAATCTGCGCTTCGATGCCACCCTGCACCGCGATGATGACCAAGCGCCCATCCTCGGCCATGCAAGTCAATTCGCGCGCGACATAACTGCCGGCAACCATGTCCAAGACAACGTCTACACCGCGATCGGCCGTAAGCCGACGCGCCTCAACTGCGAAATCCTGATTGCGATAGTTGATGGCGTGGTCGGCACCCAGAGCCAAACACGCAGCCGCCTTGTCGTCAGAACCCACTGTGACAATGACCGTGGCGCCTGATGCTTTGGCCATCTGAATTGCGGTGACGCCGATGCCGCTGCTGCCGCCTTGAATTAACAGCGTTTCGCCGGTCTTTAAGCGAGCGCGGTCAAACACGTTCGACCAGACGGTAAAGAAGGTCTCGGGCAGGCTGGCAGCTTCTATGTCCGTCAAATTTCCCGGCACTGACAGGCACTGTCCAACGGGGGCTACGCACCACTCCGCATAACCGCCACCTGCCACCAAGGCACAAACACGATCACCCACTTTGAAACCAGCCACCGCCATTGCAGCCGCGTCGCCACTGGCAATGGTTCCGGCAACTTCCAAGCCAGGCAAATCAGAGGCTCCAGGCGGTACGGGATACAGGCCTTTGCGTTGCAGCACATCAGGCCGGTTCACGCCAGATGCGGCCACTCGTATCAACACCTCAGCCGCACCTGGCACAGGCCTTGGGCGTTCGGTAAGTTGGAGCACTTCGGGTTCGCCGAAGTGGCTGATCTGTACGGCTTTCATTGGCGCAGCTTCAGCGATCCGAAATCAGTTATGTCCACCTTCGTTCGGATTGGGCTGCAATGCTGGAGCCTGATCGCGATCAATCAGCGCTTTCATAGACAGCTTGACCCGACCTTTCTCGTCGGTTTCCATGACCTTTACCCGGACGATCTGGCCTTCTTTCAAGAAGTCGGTGACCTTCTCCACGCGCTGGTGGGCGATTTGGCTGATGTGCAGCAAACCGTCCTTGCCGGGCAGCAAATTGATGAGCGCGCCGAAGTCCAAAATCTTGGTGACAGGACCTTCGTAGATCTTGCCAATTTCAACTTCAGCGGTGATCTCTTCAATGCGCTTTTTGGCGTACGCCGCTTTGTCGTTGTCGGTTGAAGCGATCGTGATGGTGCCGTCTTCCGCGATGTTGATTTGCGTACCGGTTTCTTCGGTCAACGCGCGAATGACAGCGCCGCCTTTGCCGATGACGTCACGAATTTTTTCGGGATTGATTTTCATTGTGAACAGGCGCGGTGCGAACTGCGACACCTCGGCCTTGGCCACACCCATCGACTCCATCATGCAACCCAAGATGTGCAAGCGCGCTTCTTTGGCTTGCGCCAACGCGACCTGCATGATTTCCTTGGTGATCCCTTGGATCTTGATGTCCATTTGCAAGGCAGTGACGCCCGTGGACGTGCCAGCCACCTTGAAGTCCATGTCGCCCAGATGATCTTCGTCGCCAAGGATGTCGGTGAGCACTGCAAAACGGTTGCCGTCTTTGATCAGGCCCATGGCAATGCCGGCCACGTGTGCCTTCAAAGGCACACCCGCGTCCATCAAAGCCAAGCAACCGCCGCAGACCGAAGCCATTGACGAGGAACCGTTGGACTCTGTGATTTCCGAGACCACGCGCATGGAGTAAGGGAAGTCAACTTTGTCTGGCAACACCGCCACCAAAGCGCGCTTGGCCAAGCGACCGTGGCCAATCTCGCGGCGCTTGGGCGTGCCCACACGTCCGGTTTCGCCGGTGGCGAACGGAGGCATGTTGTAGTGCAGCATGAAGTGCTCAGTGAATTCACCGGCCAAGGCGTCGATCTTTTGCGAATCGCGATCGGTGCCCAGGGTGGCTGCAACCAAAGCCTGCGTTTCACCGCGCGTGAACAGCGATGAGCCGTGAACGCGTGGCAACACGCTGTTGCGGATTTCGATCTGGCGCACGGTGCGCGTGTCGCGGCCGTCAATGCGAGGCTCGCCCGCCAAAATTTGGGCGCGCACGATGCTGGCTTCGATGTCGAACAGCACGTTGTCGAGCTTGACCTTGTCAAAGTCCATACCCTCGGCTTTCAGTGAAACGCCGGTGGCGGCAGTGACTTCTCGCGTGGCCTGGGTACGCGCTTGCTTAGAGCGGATTTGATAGGCAGCGCGCAACGGACCGTCTGCCAGCGCCTTGACCCTGGCAATGAAGGCTTCGTCTTTCGCCGGGGCCACCCAATCCCAGGCTGGTTTGCCAGCGTCGCGCACCAAATCGTTGATGGCGGCGATCGCCACCTTGCACTGGTCATGACCGTATGCGATGCCGCCGAGCATGACTTCTTCGCTCAGTTGCTGGGCCTCTGACTCGACCATCAACACGCCGGTATCGGTGCCCGCGACGATCAGATCCATGGTGGATTCAAGCAGCTGCGTTTTGCCCGGGTTCAGCACGTAAGCGCCGTTCACGTAGCCCACACGGGCAGCGCCAATGGGGCCGTGGAAAGGAATGCCCGAGATGGCCAGTGCGGCGCTGGAACCTATCAGCGCGGCGATGTCGGCCGAGACTTCCGGGTTCAGCGACATGACATGCACAACAACTTGCACTTCGTTGTAGAAGCCTTCGGGGAACAGCGGCCGCAGAGGGCGATCGATCAAACGCGAAGTCAGGGTTTCCAACTCGCTGGGGCGACCTTCACGTTTGAAGAAGCTTCCCGGAATTTTGCCGGCGGCGTACGTCTTCTCTAGGTAATCCACCGTCAGCGGGAAAAAGTCTTGACCTGGCTTGGCGTTTTTTGCAGCCACCACCGTGGCAAGCACCACGGTGTCGTGGATGTTGACCAACACAGCGCCGCCGGCTTGGCGGGCGATTTCGCCGGTTTCCATCACCACGGTGTGAGGGCCCCATTGGAAGGTCTTGGTGACTTTGTGGAACATGCTCATTTCAAACTCCGGTTGTTTGCGTCGCGGCCCGAAGGGCGACGCCAGTCTTTGACAAAGTTTCTAGCGCTTTGACAACACACAAATGGGCAGCGCTAAAAAGCCCCGGAACTGCCGCATCCTGGCGCGATGCCATTCCGGCAGGGCTCGGTGAAAAGCGCTGGTGGAATGACACATCGTCATCAGTGGGTGCTCAGCTCCCCAACTCAAATCATCATTCAAAAGAACAAAGAGCCTGTGCTGGTTTGGGCCAGACAGGCTCTTGTCTTGTCCTGCCGATTACTTGCGCAGACCCAACTTCTGGATCAGTGCGGTGTAGCGCGGGGCGTCGCGGTCTTTCAGGTACTTCAACAGGCTCTTGCGAGTGTTGACCATCTTCAACAAACCACGGCGACCATGGTGGTCCTTCATGTGGGTTTTGAAGTGAGGGGTCAGCTCGTTGATGCGCGCAGTGAGCAAGGCCACCTGAACTTCAGGCGACCCGGTGTCATTGGCGCTGCGCGCGTTGTCTTTAACGATCAGGGCTTTTTCGGCGACGGTAGCGGTCATGGTGTTTCCTGTGGAGGGCCCACGCCACTGTTCAAGCGGTCGCGGCTTCATGTTGGACTTGCGGACACCGGTGAAACCGACCAGCGCCGTGCTTTTTTGTTATTCCGATTGAAACCCTCACCGGATAACGCCCGCGATTGTAGCCCGACGCGACCTCGAGCTCCCATGCTGCGGGCAGTGGCATCTTGCACCTGCTGTTTGGCTCCGTTGCAAGCCTCGAAAAGGACCCCGCCGTGCGAAAGCCGCAGCCAAAGCAGTCGTTGCCTCACTTAGCGCACCAGCGGTGCAAGGCGATTTGCAAACCCGACGGAGCTGGCTCGAATTTGATGAGCTTGGCCGCCACGGCGATCGGCTCTGAAACTGATTGGCGCAATCGATGATTCAGCAAAAAGGCAGGTCCTGATTCAACATAGGTTCATCAAATTCAAGTCCCTTGAAAACAAAAATGCCACTCCAAAGTGACCGGCTTGGGTTGCAGCATGGTGCCGCGACCGTTTGATTTTGGAGCTCAACATGTTTGAATTTGCTTTTGCCCATCCTGCCCATTCAGCACGCTCAGGCTTCGGCCGCATCGATCAAAGCCCTGTAGTAGGCCGCCTGAGGCAACGGGCGCTGGACGAGTCCTTGGCTCGCGTCTTCGAAACAACTGGTGCCGAGGTTGCCACGCGCTCTGCGAGCATGGATGTCAGCGAAACAGACATTGCGTACACGGTGATGTTTGACGTCCCCGGTGTGAGAAAGCCGCAGTTGAAAGTTACCGTGGAAGGTCGCAAGCTGACTTTGCAGACGCTCGCAGATGCTGCGCCTGCCAGCGACGCCGCGGGGTCAGGAGCCAGCTCACGCATGCTTTACCGTGAACGCACGGCGCCGAATTACGCGCGCACCGTGAGCTTGCCCGCCGAAGTGGACGCCACCTCCGCTCAAGCCACCTTGACTGACGGCGTGTTGACCTTGGTGTTGAGCAAGCGCGTCGCCTTGGGCGAGACACAAGTCAACGTGAACTGACGTTGCTCAGCGGCCAGCGCGGAAGCACGCTAAAGGCATGACCTGCCAACGGCTCGGTCAAACCGCGCTGCGCGCGCATCGCCGCAGCCAGCGCGATCATCGCGCCGTTATCGGTGCACAGCGCCAGTTCGGGGTAATGAACCTTGATCTGACGCTGCCCACATTCGATGTTGAGCAATCGCCTAAGTTCGCTGTTGGCACCTACGCCACCGGCAACGACCACTCGCCTCAAGCCCGTGCTGCGCAGGGCCGCCAAAGTTTTGCGTACCAGCACATCCACGATGGCCTGTTGGGTCGCGGCAGCCAAGTTTGCTTTGGCTTGCGCGCTGGGCACATCGCCGAACTTCATGACCTGCGTGCGCACGGCAGTTTTCAAACCGGCAAATGAAAAATCAAGAGTTCCGCTGTGCAGTAAGGGTCGCGGCAAGCTGAAGGCCGAAGGGTCGCCTTGCTCGGCCAGCTTTGCCAAAGCCGGCCCGCCCGGATAGCTCAGACCGAGCATCTTGGCCGACTTGTCAAAAGCCTCACCAGCTGCGTCGTCGATGGTCTCGCCCAGCAACTCGTAGGCTCCCACACCATTCACGTGCATCAACTGGGTGTGTCCGCCCGACACCAGCAAAGCGAGAAACGGGAATTCGGGCGGATCTGTGCTTAAAAACGGCGACAGCAAGTGCCCTTCCAAGTGGTGAATGCCGACCACCGGTTTGTTCAGCGAAGCGGCCAAGCTGCAAGCCACGCCGGCACCCACCAACAGCGCGCCCGCCAGGCCGGGACCGCGAGTGAAAGCGATCAGGTCGATGTCCGCCAAATCGACCTTGGCTTCATTCATGACCTGCGTCGTAAGCGGCAGCACACGCCGTATGTGGTCACGCGATGCCAATTCGGGCACCACACCGCCGTAGGCGGCGTGCATGGCCACTTGGCTGTGCAGAGAGTGCGCGAGCAGCGTCGGTGTCGGAACGACGGAACCGGCATTGACAGCTGCTGCGCTGGAGATCTCGCAGCGCACCAGCGCGACGCCGGTTTCGTCACATGAAGATTCGATACCGAGAATGAGCATGTCCAGAGTGTAGGTGGCGCGATATTTGCATGGGTCATTTACATGAGCCTGAACGGAGCACTTCGCATCGTGATCGTCGCACCTGAGTTGGGCGACGTGCAATCCGACGCCGAGGCCGAACGCTCGCGCTGCCTGCGCATCGGCTTGCTGCAAAACGGCTACAACATCGTGGCAGTGCTGCCCTCCGATGTGTTTTTGCCAGACAGGTTGTCGCAGATCAGCCCCGACATGATCATTGTCGACGCCGAGAGCGCAGCGCGCGACACGCTGGAACATGTAGTCATGGCCACGCGCGATGCACGCCGCCCCATTGTGTTGTTCACCAATGACGATGACACGACACATGTCCGAGACGCAATCGCCGCAGGCGTGACCGCCTACGTGGTTGCGGGGTTGGCAGCCGACCGAGTCAAGCCGGTGCTGGATGTGGCGCTGGCACGCTTCCAACACGAAGAAGCAATGCGCAGTGAGTTGCTCGACGCGCGCAGCCAGTTGTCCGACCGAAAAACCATTGACCGCGCCAAAGGCATCTTGATGAGCCGTCAGTCGCTGAGCGAAGCCGACGCCTATGCCAAGCTTCGCAAGACCGCGATGGACAGAGGTTTGAAGCTCGCCGACGTGGCACAGCGGATTTTGGACGTGGCTGATTTACTCGCGTAAATTTCGAGCGCCGAGCCAGTACGGTTCACTCCAGGCGCAATAAAAACAAAAAGCCCGCAAGCCGTATTCGGATTTGGTCGGACCAGCGCACAAAACCTGTGCTCCCGTTCGCCCAGTTGACATGGCGCGCATATTGCTTGACTCGAGCTTGAGATCAACGGCGATCTCTTCAACATACCGCTCTTCGCCACTGCTGGCGTTGAAGCTATAAAAGTACACGACGACGGCGTCCCCACCAATTCAGGCTTCCCTGAATTTGTGCGGACGCCTTTATGTTTTTTTACCCCAAAAGAAAGCCAGGCATCGTCATGAACCGTCCTTTGTTTGGAAAGCCCGACATGGGCCGTCGCACCGTTATCAAGGCGGCTGCGGCTGCGGCCACCACAGCAACCGCAACCGGTTTGATTCCGGGCCTGCAAAGCGCCGTGTACGCGCAGGGATCGGACAAACCAGAAAAAGAAGAAGTGCGCATAGGCTTTATTCCCTTGACCGATTGCGCGTCGGTGGTGATGGCGTCGGTATTGGGCTTCGACAAAAAGTACGGCGTGAAAATCATCCCTACCAAAGAAGCGTCGTGGGCGGGTGTGCGCGACAAGTTGGTGAACGGGGAGCTTGACATGGCGCACGTGCTGTACGGCCTGATTTACGGTGTCCACTTGGGTGTGAGCGGGCCGAAGAAAGACATGGCTGTCTTGATGACCCTGAGCAACAACGGTCAGGCCATCACGCTGTCGAAAAAACTCGCCGAGAAAGGCGCGGTGGACGGTCCCGGTTTGGCCAAATTGATGGCCAGCGAAAAACGCGAATACACCTTCGCGCAAACTTTCCCCACCGGCACTCATGCCATGTGGTTGTACTACTGGATGGCCAGCTACGGCATCAACCCGATCAAAGACGCCAAAGTGATCACGGTGCCGCCGCCGCAAATGGTGGCGAACATGCGCGTGGGCAACATGGACGGCTACTGCGTGGGCGAGCCATGGAATCACCGCGCGATTGCCGACGGCATAGGCATCACCGCCGTTACCACGCAAGACATTTGGAAAGACCACCCAGAGAAGGTTTTGGGCACCACCGCTGACTTTGTCAAACAAAACCCGAACACTGCGCGAGCCGTGATGATGGCCATCATGGAAGCGGGTAAGTGGATTGACGCCAGCCTGGGCAACAAAAACAAAATGGCAGAAACCATTGCCGACAAGAGCTATGTCAACACCAGCGTCGACGTGATCAACCAACGCATCTTGGGCCGCTATCAAAACGGCATGGGCAAGACCTGGGACGACCCAAACCACATGAAGTTCTTCAACGACGGCGCGGTGAACTTCCCGTACTTGTCCGACGGCATGTGGTTCCTGACCCAACACAAGCGCTGGGGCCTGGTCAAAGACCATCCTGACTACTTGACAGTGGCCAAACAGATCAACCAGATTGAGCTGTACAAACAAGTTGCCAGCGCCATGAAGGTCAGCGTGCCCAAGGACGTGATGCGCACCAGCAAGATGATCGACGGCGCGGTGTGGGACGGCAAAGACCCAAAAAAATACGCCGACGGTTTTACCGTCAAGGCTTGACTGTGCTCAGCCTCCGAGTCCACAAGACTTCTGGCCGTCAGCGTGCAATTGATTCAGTCTTTAAAGTCACCGGAGATCGCAATGGTCAGTGCTGTTTTTCATTCACCGTCTGATGCCGGCGCTACAGACCGCGCAGCGCACATGTCGGCGGTGACTTCGCTTGCAGAGTCAGTAGCAGTTGTTGACGTTGTGCCTATCCACGAAGCCAAGCGAGCGCAAATTCCGTTTGACTGGAACGGCTTGGCGCTCAAGCTTCTGCCTCCAATTTTCGGAGTCGCACTCTTAATTGGAATTTGGGCACTGCTGACCATGAAAAGCACCACCTTCCCGACGCCTTGGGCGACGTTTCAAGAAGCCATCGTCGTTTTTTCTGACCCTTTTTATAACAAGGGCCCAAACGACCAAGGCATAGGATGGAACATCTTATTCTCTCTGGAGCGCGTGGCCGTGGGCTTCGGTTTGGCTGCGCTGGTGGGCATACCGGCCGGCTTTCTGATAGGCCGTTTCAAAGTGCTGAATGCCATGGTGTCGCCCCTGATCAGCTTGCTGCGTCCGGTATCGCCGCTGGCTTGGTTGCCCATAGGCCTGCTGGTGTTCAAAGCGGCCAACCCGGCCGCCATCTGGACCATCTTTATTTGCTCCATTTGGCCCATGATCATCAACACCGCGGTAGGAGTGCAACGCGTACCTGCCGACTATCTCAATGTCGCGCGGGTCTTGAACCTGAGCGAGTGGAAGGTGATGACGCGCATCCTCTTTCCTGCTGTTTTGCCTTACATGCTGACCGGTGTGCGTTTGAGCGTGGGAACGGCGTGGTTGGTGATCGTGGCCGCTGAAATGTTGACGGGTGGCGTGGGCATTGGCTTTTGGGTGTGGGACGAATGGAACAACCTCAACGTCAAACACATATTGATCGCTATCTTCGTGATCGGCGTGGTGGGCTTGCTGCTGGAGTGGCTGCTCGTCAGCATTGCCAAGCGCTTCACCTACGAAGAAGTTTGAAAGGGAATTCAAGCCATGAACCGCTTCATCCAAGTTGAAAACGCGGAGATGGTTTTCGCCAGCCGCAAAGGTCGCTTCCACGCGCTGCACGACATCAATCTGAGCGTAGAAAAGGGCGAGTTCGTCACCTTGATTGGCCATTCTGGCTGCGGCAAATCGACCCTGCTGAACTTGATTGCCGGCCTCACCTTGCCCAGCGGCGGTACCTTGCTGTGCGACAACCGCGAAATCGCATCACCCGGGCCGCAGCGCGCTGTGGTATTTCAGAACCATTCTCTGTTGCCGTGGCTCACCTGCTTCAAAAACGTGCACCTCGCGGTCGAGCGCGTATTTGGTGCAAAAGAATCCAAAGCCCAGCTCAACGCGCGCTCTCAGGCCGCACTAGAGCTAGTCGGCATGGGCCACGCGCTCACCAAGCGGCCCCACGAAATGTCGGGAGGTATGAAACAGCGAGTGGGACTTGCACGCGCCTTGGCCATGGAACCGAAAGTGCTGCTAATGGACGAGCCGTTTGGAGCGCTGGATGCGCTGACCCGTGCGCATCTGCAAGACGAGTTGTTGAAAATCGTGGATCGCACCCACAGCACCGTGGTGATGGTGACGCACGATGTGGACGAAGCGGTTTTGCTGTCGGACCGCATCGTGATGATGACCAACGGGCCTGCAGCGACCATCGGCGAAATTTTGACCGTGACCTTGGAACGCCCGCGAAACAGAGTGGCGTTGTCCGACGATGCGCGCTATGTAAAGCACCGCAAGCAAGTGCTGGACTTCCTGTACGCACGGCACGCGAAGATTGAAGCGGCGGCTTGAGGGAGCGGGACGAACCGGACCGGTTCGGCATGGCTTCTTTTTCTTGACCAAGCCGAATCTGTAAAAGTCGCTGGCTCAACTTTTCTCTTTCGCATGGTTGATCGTGTACTTTGGTATTTCTACCGTCACATCAGCCTGCGACAAGATGGCTTGGCACGAAAGGCGCGACAGTGGTTCCAACCCCCAAGCGCGGTCTAGCAAATCTTCTTCCACTTCGTCCATTTCGCCCAACGATTTGAACCCTTCACGCACCACGATGTGACAAGTGGTGCAAGCACAACTCAGCTCGCAGGCGTGCTCGATGTTGATGCCGTTTTCCAGCATCGCCTCGCACACCGACGTGCCCGCAGGCGCTTCGATTTGTGTGCCTTGAGGGCAGTACTCCGGGTGGGGCAGGATTTTGATGATGGGCATGGGAATTCAGCTGGAATATCTATTAAACATCTTCAACGCGCCGGCCTGAAAGCGCCCGGCGTATGCCCCGGTTCATGCGCTCTGCGGCAAACGATTCCGTGCCCTTGGCCAAGGCTTCGACGACTGCGTCGATGACGTGGTGATCTTCGCCTTCTCTGCTGGCTTCCAGTGCCAGAAGCAGCGACTGAATCGACTGGCTCTCGGCTTCGCTCAGTAAATCGCCATCCGCCACCAAGGCGGCGCGCGTCGCCAACAACATGCGCTCGGCCTCCACGCCCGACTCACGCAGGCTGCGCAGGCGCATGTCGCCTTCGGCCGTGCTGAAGCTCTCGGTCAGCATCCTCGCCACTTCTTCATCGCTCAAACCGTAGCTGGGCTTCACAGTGATGGACGCTTGCACGCCTGAGACTTCTTCGCGTGCGCTGACTGCCAGCAGCCCATCGGCATCGACCTGGAAACTCACGCGGATGCGCGCTGCTCCGGCCACCATGGGTGGAATACCGCGCAGCTCGAAGCGGGCCAGCGAGCGGCAGTCAGACACCAGCTCACGCTCGCCTTGCACCACATGCACGGCGAGTGCGGTTTGCCCGTCTTTGAAGGTGGTGAAGTCTTGACCGCGCGCAGTCGGAATGGTGCTGTTGCGCGGGATGATGCGTTCGACCAAACCGCCCATCGTTTCCAAACCCAGCGACAACGGGATCACGTCGAGCAGAAGCAAATCATTGGCACCAACGTTGCCCGCCAGAGCATTGGCTTGGATAGCAGCGCCCAAGGCCACAACTTCGTCCGGGTTCAGGTTGGTGAGCGGGGGTTTGCCAAAAAATTCAGCAACGGCTGCTTGCACCATCGGCATGCGGGTTGAACCACCCACCATCACCACACCTTGCACATCGGCCTTGTCGGCCTTGGCATCGCGCAACACTTTACGAAGCGCTGTGACGGTGCGTGCAAGCAGCTCCAAGCCCAGTGTTTCAAACTGTTCGCGTGTGACACGAACCGACAACTCCGTGCTGCCCATCGGGCAAGCCAAGGTCGCGTGATCAGTGCTGGAAAGCTTTTCTTTGGCAGCTCGCGCAGCCACTAAAACGGCTCGCTTGTCTTGGGCAGATTCGGCAGTTAGCCCGGCTTGTGCCAAGGCCCATTCGGCCAGCAAGTGGTCGAAATCATCGCCGCCCAGTGCCGAATCGCCGCCAGTGGCCACCACCTCAAACACGCCGGCCGTCAAGCGCAGCAGCGAGATATCAAAGGTTCCACCGCCCAGATCGTAAATGGCGTAGAGCCCTTCCGAGCCGTTTTCCAAACCGTAGGCGATGGCAGCGGCGGTGGGTTCGTTGATGAGGCGCAGCACGTTCAGCCCGGCCAGTTGCGCCGCGTCCTTGGTGGCTTGGCGCTGCGCATCGTCGAAGTAGGCCGGCACCGTGACCACCGCACCAAACAGTTCGTCGTCAAAGCTGTCTTCAGCCCTGAAGCGCAAGGTCGCCAAGATTTCGGCAGACACCTGTACTGGGGATTTGATGCCGTCCACAGTTTGGATTTGCACCATGCCCGGCGTGTCGACAAAGTCATACGGCAACTTGGCACGGTCTTTCACATCAGCCAAGCCGCGACCCATGAATCGCTTCACTGAAGTGATGGTGTTGCGTGGGTCAGCAGCCGCTTCGTTCATTGCGTCATGGCCAATTTGTCGCCGTCCCGCCTCCAGGTAGCGCACCGCGGACGGCAAGATCACGCGACCGCTGGCGTCGGGCAAGCACTCCGCCACGCTGTTGCGCACTGCCGCCACCAATGAGTGCGTCGTGCCCAGGTCGATGCCCACCGCGATACGCCGCTGATGCGGATCGGGCGCGCCGCCAGGTTCTGAAATTTGAAGTAGCGCCATGTCGTTAGTGTCCTAAGGCTTCCAGGCGCCGATCGACATCGGCCTCAAAGCGCTCCATGAACATGAGCGCTCTGATTTGTTGGGCCGCAGCCGCGTAGTCTTGCTTCTCGTCGATCGTGATTTGCAAATCCGCCAATGAGGCTTTTCGGTGCGTTGCAACCTCGGACGCGAGTGCTTTGACAGCACTCAACGCATGCGCATCGTCCAAGGCTTCGCGCCATTCCATTTGCTGAATCAAAAACGGCGTCGGCATCGCGGTGTTGTTCTCCGCATTGATAGGTTCGCCGTTCAGTTCACACAGGTAGGTCGCTCGGCGCAGCGGATCTTGCAGGCGTTGATAAGCCTCATTCACACGAACCGCCCATTGCATGGCGACGCGCTGCGCAGCGGCACCCTCGGCGACAAATTTGTCGGGGTGAACTTTGGCTTGCAAGGCTCTCCAGGCGACATCCAGTGCTGCGCGGTCAAAGGCAGAAGTTGCAGGCGTGGCAAATAATTCAAAGTCAGTGCTGTGGAGGTTCATGGTTCAAAAAACGGACAAGGAACAAACAAAAAAAACGCGACCGAGGTCGCACTTTTCTGGCGCTCACCGCGAGCTTATGAAGCTGCTTGCACCGTCAAACCCGAAAAGATTCACCGCAGCCGCAGCGATCTTTCTCGCGCGGGTTGTGGAACTTGAAGCCTTCATTCAGCCCCTCGCGTACGAAATCGAGCTCGGTGCCGTCTAAATAAGGAAGGCTTTTGGGGTCGATCAACACTTTCACGCCATGGCCTTCGAAGACAACGTCCTCGGGGGCGACGTCGTCCGCATATTCCAGCTTGTAGGCCAAACCCGAGCAGCCGGTGGTTTTCACACCCAAGCGCACACCCACGCCCTTGCCGCGCTTCGTGATGTAGCGGGTGACATGACGCGCTGCGGCTTCGCTCAGTGTGACGGCCATGGTGCTAGTGCGCTGCGACTTCGGACGTGTGCGCCGCAGCGGTCAATGCAGCCTTGGCCTTGTAATCACTCACTGCTGCTTTGATCGCATCTTCGGCCAGGATCGAGCAATGGATCTTCACAGGCGGCAACGCCAGCTCTTCGGCGATGTGCGTGTTCTTGATTTCCAACGCCTCGTCTAAAGACTTGCCCTTGACCCACTCGGTGACGAGCGAACTGGAGGCGATGGCCGAACCACAGCCGTAGGTTTTGAACTTTGCATCTTCAATCAAACCGGTGACAGGGTTCACCTTGATTTGCAGCTTCATCACGTCACCGCAAGCCGGTGCACCAACCATGCCGGTGCCCACCGAATCGTCGCCCTTGTCGAACGATCCGACGTTGCGCGGATTTTCGTAATGCTCGACTACTTTTTCGCTGTATGCCATGTCATTTCTCCAGTTTCATTCAAGGTCCGATCTTCGGATTCAACACGTTCAATGAGCGGCCCATTGAATGGTGCTGATGTCGATTCCGTCTTTGTACATGTCCCACAGCGGCGACAGGTCGCGCAGCTTGGCCACGCGGTCTTTCAAAGTGGCAATCACGAAGTCAATTTCTTCAACAGTGGTCCAGCGCCCTATCGACATGCGCAATGACGAATGCGCCAATTCATCGCTGCGGCCCAAGGCACGCAGGACGTAACTGGGCTCCAAGCTGGCCGAGGTGCAGGCTGATCCACTTGACACCGCAATGCCCTTGATTCCCATGATCAGCGACTCACCTTCCACAAAGTTGAACGACATGTTCACGTTGTGAGGCACGCGCTTTTCAGCGTGACCATTCAAGAAGGTTTGCTCCATGCCCGACAAGCCGGAAATCAGGCGTTGTTGCAACATGCGAATGCGCTCGATTTCTACGCCCATTTCCAATTTTGCAATGCGGTAGGCCTCGCCCATACCAACAATCTGGTGCGTGGCCAAGCTGCCCGACCGCATGCCCCGCTCATGACCGCCGCCGTGCATTTGGGCTTCAATTCGGACCCGCGGTTTGCGGCATACATACAAAGCGCCCACGCCTTTGGGGCCGTAGGTTTTGTGTGAAGCCAAGCTCATCAGGTCGATGGGCATGGTCGTCACGTCAATGGTCACTTTGCCGGTGGCTTGAGCCGCGTCCACATGAAAAATAATGCCGCGCTCACGGCACAATTTTCCGATAGCAGGGATGTCTTGGATCACACCGATTTCATTGTTCACGAACAGCACTGAAATCAAGATAGTGTCGGGCCGAATTGCAGCTTGAAGCTTGTCGAAATCGACCAAACCGTCGGCTTCCACGTCCAAGTACGTGGCATCGAAACCTTGCCGCTCCAGCTCACGGACGCTGTCGAGCACCGCCTTGTGTTCTGTCTTCAGCGTGATGATGTGTTTGCCGCGCGACTTGTAAAACTGCGCGGCGCCTTTCAACGCCAGATTGATCGACTCCGTGGCGCCAGACGTCCAGACTATTTCGCGAGGATCTGCGTTGATGAGCGCGGCAACTTGCTCCCGTGATTTTTCTACGATGGCTTCGGCTTCCCAACCCCAGGCGTGGCTGCGTGAGGCTGGGTTCCCGAAGTGCTCGCGCAGCCAGGGAATCATCGCGTCAACCACCCGTTGATCAACTGGGTTGGTCGACGCGTAGTCAAGGTAGGTGGGGAAGTGAGGGGTACTGTTCATAAAGAGAGTTTGCTGAATGACGCGAAGTGACATCGCGGCAGGGTCAAAACATAAAACTTCGGTGGGTGTTCTCTATGCGGTTTGCGAAGAGGCGGTGCGCGAAGCCTTCATTTGGAAAAAGCTGCACCAAAGGCAAACACCGAATTCGGCGCGGTGATCTTGATCGGCTTGACCACCGGCTGCGTTGAGATGGCACGCTTCATCGGCTGGTCGCCGATGGACACACCACGTGCCAGTTGATCTTCGACTAATTTGCGCAACGAAATCGAGTTGAGGTACTCGATCATTTTGGTGTTCAGTGCGGTCCACAAATCGTGGGTCATGCACTTGCCGGTTTCATCACCCATGCAGTTTTCTTTGCCGCCACAACCGGTGGCATCGATCGGCTCGTCTACCGCCACGATGATGTCAGCCACGGTAATTTCTTCGGATTTTCGGCCTAGCGAATAACCGCCGCCCGGGCCGCGCGTGCTCTCCACCAGTTCGTGACGGCGCAACTTGCCAAACAGTTGCTCTAGGTAGGACAAAGAAATTTGCTGGCGGCCGCTGATAGCAGCCAATGCCACAGGACCGGTGTTCTCACGCAGTGCCAAATCGATCATGGCGGTAACGGCAAAACGCCCTTTGGTGGTCAAACGCATGAAATTCTCCTGATGCTCTTTGCGAGCTGAAAGACGACGGGACTCTGGGTAGCAACCGCCCGGTCGAAGCCGGAAAAAGTGCTCGCCACCTTAATTCCGACTAACGCAGTCGAGTATAGCGGAAACCCAGTGATTCGGTCGGCTATGCGGGCAGAAGTTCCGTAACCACCCTGAAATTTTGTCTTGGACAAAACATCGTCGCTGAGCCGCCGGCTCAAGCCACCAGCGGAATGACGTTGTCAGTGCCCGGTGCTCCAAAGGCTTGCTCGCGCAGCAAAGCGAGTTGGTCACGCACACGTGCCGCCTTTTCAAACTCGAGGTTGCGCGCGTGGTCAAGCATCTGCTTTTCCAGCAATTTGATGCGTTTGCCCAAGTCTTTTTCCGACAACGCTTCCACCTCGGCCGACCACTGGGCCGCCTTTAAGTCGTCTTTGCCCGACTTCTCAGAGTAAACGCCGTCGATCAATTCCTTGATGTGCTTTTTGATACTGCGCGGCGTGATTCCCATCTCAAGGTTGTGAGCGACTTGTTTGGCGCGGCGGCGCTCTGTCTCATCAATGGCTTTGCGCATCGACTCTGTTACTTTGTCGGCGTACAAAATGGCCTTGCCGTTCAGGTTGCGCGCGGCCCGGCCTATGGTTTGGATCAGGCTGCGCTCCGAGCGCAGAAAACCTTCTTTGTCGGCGTCCAAGATCGCCACCAGCGACACCTCGGGAATGTCCAAGCCTTCGCGCAGCAGATTGATGCCCACCAGCACGTCGAAGGTGCCCAGGCGCAGGTCGCGCAAAATTTCAACGCGCTCTACTGTCTCAACGTCGCTGTGCAGGTAGCGTACTTTCACACCGTTGTCCGACAAGTAATCGGTAAGCTGCTCGGCCATGCGTTTGGTCAGTGTGGTGATGAGCACGCGCTCATTGATGTCCACACGGATGCGAATTTCTTGCAGCACGTCGTCTACCTGCTGCGTCGCTGGGCGCACTTCGATGATCGGATCGACCAGCCCGGTGGGGCGAACCAATTGCTCCACAACTTGGCCCGCGTGCTCTTTTTCGTACGCGGCAGGCGTGGCCGAGACGAACATCACCTGGCGCATTTTTCCTTCGAACTCATCGAACTTCAGCGGCCGGTTGTCGAGCGCACTCGGCAAGCGGAAACCGTATTCAACCAAGGTAGTTTTGCGCGCGCGGTCGCCGTTGTACATGCCGCCGAATTGGCCGATGAGTACATGGCTTTCGTCCAGAAACATCAACGCATCTTTCGACAAATAGTCCACCAGCGTGGACGGCGGCTGGCCCGGTGCAGCGCCCGACAAATGGCGGGTGTAGTTCTCAATGCCTTTGCAGTGGCCGATTTCTTGCAGCATTTCCAGATCAAAACGGGTTCGCTGTTCCAGGCGCTGTGCTTCCACCAGCTTGCCCATGCCCACCAGCTCAGCGGTGCGGGTGCGCAACTCTTCTTTGATGGTGTCGATGGCACTCACAACGCGGTCGCGCGGAGTGACGTAGTGGCTGCTCGGATAAACAGTGAAACGCGGAATTTTCTGGCGTATGCGGCCGGTCAGCGGATCGAACAGTTGCATGCTTTCGATCTCGTCGTCAAACAGCTCGATGCGCAGCGCCAGCTCTGAGTGCTCGGCCGGAAAGATGTCGATGGTGTCGCCACGCACCCGAAAGCTGCCGCGCGAAAAATCAACATCGTTTCGCTTGTACTGCATGCGTATGAGCTGCGCAATCATGTCGCGCTGACCCAGCTTGTCTTTCACGCGCATCGTCATCACCATCTGGTGGTATGACTCGGGCTCGCCAATACCGTAGATGGCAGACACGCTCGCCACAATCACCACGTCGCGGCGCTCCAGCAAACTCTTGGTGGCGCTGAGGCGCATTTGTTCGATGTGCTCGTTGATCGAGCTGTCTTTTTCAATGAATAAATCGCGCTGTGGTACGTAGGCCTCAGGTTGGTAATAGTCGTAGTAACTGACGAAATACTCCACTGCGTTCTTCGGAAAGAACTCGCGAAATTCGCTGTAAAGCTGTGCCGCCAGAGTTTTGTTGGGCGCAAAAATGATGGCCGGGCGGCCCAGCTGCGCGATCACGTTCGCCATGGTGAAGGTCTTGCCTGAACCCGTCACGCCGAGCAAGGTTTGGTAGGTCAGACCGTCGTTGACGCCCTCGACCAGCTGCGCAATGGCGGCAGGTTGGTCGCCCGCTGGCGGGTACGGCTGGAACAACTGGAACGGCGAATCCGGGTAGGTGACAAAAATGCCCTTGGCATCATCCGCGCCCGTTGCGCCACCCTCACCGGTATTGCCGCTGTCACCCTTCACACCGTCACCACCGTCACCACCGTCCGCGCCTTCGGTGCTGTCTGCCGCGTAGAGCACCGCAGATATTTCAGTCAAGTCAGCCATCGGTCGTCCGTTTCAAAAAATCAACCGGAAAGCCTAACTGATGCGACAAGTCTTGTCCGGCGTCCTGCAGATTGGGAATAAGTGCGAAGGATTCGCGCTTGAAAGCCGATAACACCGGTATGCACAGCCGGTACAGCTGACACCCTCACGAATACAGCCAAAGAAAACGTCGCTTTTGTAAGCAATGGCGCCCTAAAATGTTGCAGCGCAACATAGCGTTAAATTTTTACCAAGGAATTCCAATGCTGTACCAGCTCTACGAAACACAGCGAGCCGTGCTCCACCCATTCGCCGAGTTTGCTTCGGCATCGGCCAAGCTTTACAGCAACCCGCTGTCACCCTTTGCTCACACGCCCATGGCGCAGCGAGTGTCGGCCGGTTTGGGATTGATGCACCGCCTGTCCAAAGAATATGAAAAGCCGGAGTTCGGCATCACTGCCGTCGAGGTGGAGGGCGTCGAGGTGGCTGTGCACCAGCAAACAGCGCTCACCAAACCGTTTTGCCGCCTGCTGCGCTTCAAACGATTTACGGACGACTCCGTTGCGCTCAGCAGCATGAAAGCCCAGCCCACTGTTTTGGTCGTGGCACCGCTGTCAGGCCATCACGCCACTCTGCTGCGTGAAACCGTGCGGGAGTTGTTGCGCGACCACAAGGTCTACATCACCGACTGGACCGATGCGCGCATGGTCAGCCTGGAAAACGGTGCTTTTCACCTGGACGACTACATCGCTTACGTGCAGGAATTCATCCGCCACATAGGCCCTGCGGTGAATGTGATGTCAGTGTGCCAACCCACCGTTCCTGTGCTCGCCGCGATTTCACTGATGGCGTCGAACGGAGAAGCCACCCCGCGCAGCATGACCATGATGGGCGGCCCGATTGATGCACGCAAGAGCCCCACGGCAGTCAACAACCTGGCCACCACCAAACCGTTCGAATGGTTTGAAAATAATGTGATTCACCGCGTTCCGGTGAACTACGCAGGCAGCGGGCGCCGCGTGTACCCGGGCTTCTTGCAGCACACGGGTTTCATCGCGATGAACCCGGACAGGCATCTGAAGTCGCATTACGATTTTTTCAACGATCTGATGCGTGGCGAAGACGAAAGTGCCGAGTTCCACCGCAGCTTCTACGACGAGTACAACGCCGTGCTGGACATGCCAGCCGAGTACTACCTGGACACCATCAAAACTGTTTTCCAAGACTTTGCGCTGGTCAACGGAACTTGGGAAGTGTCGGGCCAGCTGGTGCGTCCACAGGACATCACCACCACAGCCTTGCTCACCGTTGAAGGCGAGCTGGATGACATCTCCGGCGCAGGGCAAACCAAGGCCGCGCACGATCTGTGCACCGGCGTAGCGGCCGACCGCCGCTTCCACTACGACGTTGAAGGCGCGGGCCACTTCGGCATTTTTTCGGGCCGCCGCTGGCGCGAAAACGTCTACCCACAGGTGCGTGCGTTCATCGCCAAACACCAAGGGCCAGCCGGTGCTGTGCAAGCGCAGCCCGCGGACGTTCCCTCGGTTCAACGTGCAGCCGAAACCGCAGCGAAGAGACCAGCCAAACAAGCAGCCAAACAGGTTGTCAAGAAAGTTGTGCAGCAGGTTCCCAAGCGGCTCGCCAAACCGGCAGCCGGTCGCAAAATTGCAAAGTGACAGCGCCAAGGCGATGACGATAATTGGGCGGTGACTTCCACCGCCTTGCTCGTCGAGACCTTGAATGCTGCGCTGCCTCAAACGCAGTGCACGCGCTGCGGCTACCCGGATTGCCGCGCTTACGCGCAAGCCATCGCGCTGGGTGAAGCCCCTATCAACCAATGCCCGCCAGGCGGCGCCGAGGGCATCGCACGTTTGTCGCAAATCACTGGTCAAGCCGTGCAGCCGCTGAATCCAGCGAATGGCGCGGAAGGGCCACGCCGATTGGCCCTGATTGACGAAGCCTGGTGCATAGGCTGCACCTTGTGCCTGAAAGCCTGCCCGGTAGACAGCATCGTCGGCGGCCCCAAAGCCATGCACACCGTGATCGAGGTTTTGTGCACCGGCTGCGAGCTGTGCATACCGGTGTGCCCGGTGGATTGCATCTCTCTGGTCAACCTCGATGCCGACGTCGATTCAGGTATCACCGAGCAGCGCACAGGCTGGGCCGCCTGGAGCGATGTCCAGGCGCAAACCTCGCAGCACCGCTACGCCTTTCACCAGTTCAGATACGAGCGCACTGAGCAAGAACGAAATGCGCAACTGGCCGCCAAAGCTGCCACGCTGAATCCGTTGAATCCGTTGAATCCGGACAGCGTTTGATTTTTTGAGCCAAACACCGCATGAACTCAGCTGACATCGACTCGTTTTTTGCCACGCTGAAAGCGGCCAACCCGCAACCCGTGACCGAGCTGGAATTCACCAGCGTGTTTGAGCTCTTGACCGCCGTTTTGTTGTCGGCACAAGCCACTGACGTCAGTGTGAACAAAGCCACCCGGCGTTTGTTTGCGGTGGCCAATTCACCGCAAAAAATCTTGAGTCTGGGCCTGCCTGCGCTTACCGAATACATCCGCACCATCGGCCTTTTTCGCACCAAGGCCAAAAACTTGTTCACCACCTGCGGCATTTTGGTAGCCCAGCACAACGGTGTCGTGCCTCGAACCCGGGAAGCGCTGGAGGCGCTGCCGGGCGTGGGCCGGAAAACCGCCAACGTGGTGCTGAACGTGGCATTTGGCGAGGCCGCCATGGCGGTGGACACGCACATTTTTCGCCTTGGCAACCGCACCGGCCTGGCGCCGGGCAACAACCCGCTGCAGGTCGAGTTGAAGCTCATGAAGCGGGTGCCCGCCGAGTATCTGGTTGACGCCCACCACTGGCTGATATTGCACGGCCGCTACGTGTGTCAGGCGCGCAAACCGCTGTGTGACGCGTGCAACGTGTCAACCTGGTGCGACACCGGCAAAAAGGCGAGCTCTAAAAAAATAGCAAAACCGCCAGCCAAAAATTGATGGCTGTGCGAGTCAGTTGATCGCCACAGAGCCTGGTGCCTGGTCTTGCGACGGGGCAAACAGGCCGCCCACATCGACCGGGTCAAAATGATATTTGACCCCGCAAAACTCGCAGCCAATTTCAACCCGGCCTTGCTCACGAATCACGTCGTCCACCTCGGCACGACCCAAACTTTTCAACATGCTGCCAACACGCTCACGCGAGCAGGTGCAGGCAAAACGCGGGGCCAGATCACCTCGCATTGGCGGGAAGCGGCGCAGGGTTTCTTCCCAAAATAGGCGGCGCAACACCGTGTCGGCGTCGAGCGACAGCAGCTCTTCAGCGGTCAGCGTGGCAGCCAGCATCGCGATGCGGTTGTAGTCTTCGTTGAGTCCGATCTCATCTTCATTCGCCGAGCTTGCGCGTGTGCCAAACGCGGCACCGGCCAGGTTGGCTTCGCCTTGTACCGGCAAGCGTTGAATCAACAAGCCGGCGGCCACGTTGTCATCAGCGGCAAGAATAAGAGTGGTGTCCAGTTGCTCGGACTGAAGCATGTAGTGCTCTAGCACTTGGCTGAGCTTTTGCAGCGGCTCACGGGCATCTCCGTGCAGCGACACCACGCCTTGGTAAGGCACCTGCCCCGGAAACTTGTCCTTGGGGTCCAGTGTGATGGCGCAGCGGCCCTTGCCGTTCAGGTTCAACAGCGCTTCAAGTTGCGCCTCTGCGGGAACATCGCCCACCACCGTGGCGGTCACGCGAAACGTCAGGTCAGGTTGCACTTCGCACACCGCCAGCTTGACCGGGCCGTCGCCGTGCATTTGCAAAACCAATGCACCGTTGAACTTGATGTTGGACTGCATCAGTACGCCTGCGGCTGCCATCTCACCGAGCAAATGGCGCACTGGCGCATCGAACGCCGTGCCGGCCTTGTCGCGACGCTGCAGCACTTCTTGCCAACCGTCGGTCAAGCGAACCAGCATGCCGCGCACGGGCAGGCCGTCGAATAAAAATTTATGCAGCTCACTCAAGATTCAACCCAACTTTTTCAGGCCCGCCTTGAAGCGGCGGGCGTTTTCAACATAGTGCTCCGCACTGCGATCCAGCCCCGCCATTTGCTCTGGCGTGAGCTGTTTGACCACTTTGGCAGGCGAGCCAATGATCATTGAGCCATCGGGGAATTCCTTGCCCTCGGTGACCAATGCACCCGCACCCACCAAGCAGTGCTTGCCAATTTTTGCGCCGTTCAGCAACACCGCCTGAATCCCGATCAACGAGCCGTCGCCCACGGTGCAGCCGTGCAGCATGACTTGATGTCCCACCGTGACGTTTTCACCGATGACCACTGGGAAGCCCACATCGGCGTGCACCACGCTGTTGTCCTGAATGTTGGAGCCTTTGCCAACGCGGATCACTTCAGTGTCGCCGCGCATCACCACACCGAACCAAACGCTGGTGTTGGCCGCGAGCTCGACGTTGCCCATCACCTGAGCGCTGTCTGCCACCCAGGCAGTCTCATCCAGTCGCGGGTGGAGGTCGTCGAGTTGGTAAATGGCCATGGTGCTTTGGTGAATAGACGAAGCTGATAATTCTAGGATGATGATTTCCAGCCTCCGTGAGCGCGCCCTTGAGTTGCTGTGCCTGAGTGATCCTGCAGAAAAAGCAAGTCAAACCCGAGCCCTCTTTGCATCGATGGCGCAGTGGAATATCGATCCGGCCGAACACTTGCTCGCGCCGCACGGCTTGCCCGGTCGCCCTGCGCTGCCCCGTTTGGTGTCACCCAAAGACGTGCCCACCCGCAGCGCGTTCACCTTGGAGGGCCGCGCTGCGCTTTTGCACGCCATCGCCCACATTGAATTCAACGCCATCAACTTGGCGCTGGACGCCGTTTGGCGCTTCGCCGACATGCCAACAGCCTATTACCGCGACTGGCTGCGCGTGGCCAGCGAAGAAGCGTTGCACTTCAGCTTGCTGCGCGAGCATTTGATGACGCTGGGTTTTGACTACGGCGCCTTTGACGCCCACGACGGCCTGTGGGTCATGACGCAGCGCACCGCCCACGACGTGCTGGCGCGCATGGCCCTCGTACCGCGAACCCTGGAGGCACGCGGCCTGGACGCCACACCGCCCCTGCAAGCCAAATTCGCCAAAGCAGGTGACCCGCGCGCGGTTGAAATTTTGGGCGTGATCCTGCGCGACGAAGTGGGGCATGTGGCCATCGGCAATCATTGGTACCGCTGGCTGTGCGAGCGCGCGGGCCTCGACCCCGTCAGCCACTACGCCGTGCTGGCCGAACAGCACAACGCGCCGCGCGCACGCCCTCCCTACAACGTTGCGGCGCGGCTGGCCGCGGGCTTCAGCGCGGACGAGATTGCGCGCTTGGTTTGAAGCTGCAAGCCTATGATCAAGTCCTCCTGTTTCACGCACCAAACCTTCCCGCTGCATGACCACAAATCCCACCAAGCCAGACACTTTCGGACTGCCCCATCCGCGCCATGCCAGCTTGGTTCCGTCGCACCTCACGCACGATGAGGTGATGGCCATACGCCAAGCGGCTTATTACTTGCCGCAAGTGGTGAAACCGGCCGATTTCATCGCAGAAGGCACGACGGGGTTCGAAGATTATTTGGACAAGCTCGGCTTCATCCTGCTGCAAAAGTCCGCTGCAGGCGCGCGCCCCAGCCGCTGGATTGCGCCGCTGGAAATGGACGATGCGCTGCGCCACCTGACGGCTGTGGGCACCGGCAAAGACGTGCGCACTTTGATGACGCAGCGCACCGCTGCACTTGAAACACTGGGCATTACGCGCGTGGGCGCCCTGTGGGAACGGCTGACCACTCAGGCACTGCCGCTTGCGACCTGCGGGGCAGTGTCGGGCTGGAAAGTCCCGGTGGCGTTTCGCGTGCCGTTGCCGTCAGCGCCGGTCTGGGACTTTTACCGAAGCGGCGATCAAGCCGCTTTGCTCAACGCGTTGGGTCGTGCTCCGGAGTATTCGCACACCGCCGAGCTGACGCTGCACCTGGACCACTTGGTCGCGCGCAGTGAGGCCTGCAACCAGCTGCAAATGGGTTCGCTGTTGCCGCGATTGCAAGCGGAATGCGCCACCCCGCAACCGATCGAAGCCCTGAAGGCCGCCTGCACCCGCGCGCAAGACCGCTGGGAGCACCGCGTGGCCGAGATCGACACGCTAAGCGGTCTGAGCACCGAACTGGCGTTTCAAGGCTATCCCGACACATTCGAAAAAGCGCGACGCTTGCAGCGCCGCATCACGCTGTTTGTAGGCCCGCCCAACAGCGGCAAGACGCACGCCGCGTTCGAGCGTTTGGCCCAAGCCGTCAACGGCGCTTATTTGGCGCCGCTGCGTTTGTTGGCGCTGGAAGGCCGCGACCGCCTGGTGGCGCGCGGCGTGCCATGTTCGCTGCTCACCGGTGAAGAAAACGTGCCGGCCGATGGCGCGCGCGTGGTCTCCAGCACCATTGAAATGGTGGGCACCAACAAGCCCATGGAAGTGGCGGTGATTGACGAAGCGCAGATGATTTTTGACCCCTATCGCGGCTGGGCCTGGACTCAGGCGATCGTGGCGGTGCCGGCCAGTGAAGTGATCATCATTTGTTCGGCCTACGCGGTGCCTGCGCTGGAAAACCTGCTCGGCCTTTGCGGCGAAAAAGTCGAAGTGCGTCACTTCGAGCGCAAGCAACATGTGCAGTTGCTGCCCGGCCCAGTGCCCATTTCAGCGCTGCACAAAGGTGACGCAGTGGTGGCTTTCAGCCGCCGCGAAGTGCTGATGCTGCGCGACCAAATTGGCGCCAGCGGGCATGCGGTGTCGGTGATTTACGGAGCGCTGCCGCCCGAGGTGCGGCGTCGCGAAGCCGAGCGTTTTGCCCACGGCGCATCGGATATTTTGGTAGCCACCGACGCCATCGGCATGGGCTTGAATTTGCCGATACGTCGCGTGCTGTTCAGCACCATGACCAAGTTCGACGGAGAAGGCGATCGCACGCTGAATGAATCGGAAGTGCACCAAATAGCAGGCCGCGCCGGCCGTTACGGCATGCACGACGAGGGCTTTGTCGGCGTGCTGCGCGAAGCCGAGCCCACGGCCGCGAAAACGCTGAAAGAACTGCTGCCCAAAACGCCGCGCGCGCCGCGCGATTTCAAGGCGCCCGTGGCACCGAACGGCTGGCACATTTCCACCATTTCGTCGCGCTTGGGCTTGAAAAAACTGCGCGACGTGTTGGGCGTGTTCATGGACCAACTGCAACTGGACAACGCTCACTTCGAAGTGGCCAAGCTGGAGCAGATGCTCGAGCTGGCAGCCAAGCTGGACGAGAGCGCGGCGTCGCTGACACTGAAAGAACGCTTCACCTATGCGCAGGCACCAGTCGATTCGCGCACCGATGCGCAGGTGCAACAATTTTTGAGCTGGACGCACAGCCATGCGCTCACCGGCAAGGCAGGCACGCCGTGGTTTTTACAGGAGGTGGATGAGCACAGCCGCCTGGAGCGCATGGAACAGGCGCTGCGCTCTTGCACGTTGTGGCTGTGGCTGGATTTGCGCTTTCCCAACGTGTTTGGGCATGTGGAAGAAGTCATTGACATGCGTCGCCGCTTGAACGACGGCATCGAGCGCCAGCTCAAAGGCAAGAAGCCGCTTTGGCAGACACACGCCCATGCACGCGGCAACCCGCGTGGCCAGCCTCGCGAATCGAAAAGGCGTTGAACAAAGTGATGGCCAAGGCACGCACAGGGCGGCGGACAAATCCGCAAACAAATGCGCAAACAAATGCGCAAAGAACAGCGTTTGCGCTGTGGCGCTCGAAGTTGCGTTCCTAGAAAATACGGTTATGGACCGAAAACCGAAACGCTTTAACTGGGACGACGAGCCCGAAGAGCGCACGACAACATTTCAGTCGTCCACCCAAAGCTTGAACAGCAGTTGGCAGGACGGAACCTCGGAAAAGCGTCTGAAGGCGCGCAAGGCAGCCGCCAGACGTGGCATGTTCAAACTGGCCGTCCTGGTGACAGCGCTGCTGGGTTTCAGCGGATGGTTGATCTACGAAATTTCAAAGCGCGCTTGAGCCGGCGTACTCAAAATTATTCGCGCTCAGCCAAGCTCAAAGGCACCGTGTCGCCCCTGACCCGCGCTGAATCGACCAGCCCCCTCCACAGTCTCGCCTGAGGCCAGAGTAGCCAGACCCCAGCGCGTCTCGGTTTGCATGGCATCGGCTTCGGTGCAGCCCCACTGCGCCAACACGGACAACCTGTCGTTGCGCATGCAGTTTTGTGGAAACGACACCAACTGACGCGCCAACTCCATGGCCGCAGAAAACGCTTGCCCTTTGGGTGCCACGCGGTTCGCCAAGCCGATGCTCGCGGCCTCTTCGCTGCGCACTGCGCGGCCCGTCAGGATCAAGTCCATGGCGCGCGAATGACCTATCAAACGCGGCAGTCGCACCGTGCCGCCGTCCACCAACGGCACGCCAAAGCGACGGCAATACACACCCATCACCGCGTCTTCGGCCATCACGCGCAGATCGCACCACAGCGCCAGTTCCAAGCCTCCGGCCACGGCAAAGCCTTCAATGGCAGCGATGACGGGCTTGCTCAACAGCATGCGCGTCGGACCCATCGGTGCGTCACCTTCGGCTTCGATGCGGTTGCCCTGAGTGCCGCGATGACCCAAAGCCAAAGCCTTCAAATCGGCGCCTGCACAAAAGCAGTCGCCCTCGCCTTGCAGCACCGCCACATCGGCCGATGTGTCAGCGTCAAATTGGCGAAAACCGGCGGCCAGTGCGGCGGCTGTAGGGCCGTCAACCGCGTTGCGTCTGTGCGGTCGGTGGATGGTGACCACAGCGACGCGGTCGGTAACTTGGTAGGAGACCAAATTGGCGTTGGGTGTCATGGTTTGTCCCTGATGCTGAGCCGCCAATGCAGCTTGCGTAGCGTGTGCGAAAAAGTATAGACTTTTGGCAAGCGGGCGCTTTGTATAAATACGCCTTTGCGTTATTTACGGACACCATGACCGCCGCACTGCAACGCCCACCCACATCGTCGATCGCTCTGCCAGCCGCACTGGCAGTCGTCCGGCCGATCGCCCAAGCAATTGCGCCCACACCCAAGCGACCGCGAGGGCGTCCGCGCAAAACGATGGACGAGCGCGACGATGGCAACCGGCGGCTCGCGCTCATCAGCGCCGCCGCCAAATTGTTTCGACGCCGTGGCTTTCACGCCACGACCACACGCGACATCGCGGCTGCCGTAGGAATGCATGCCGGCTCGCCCTTCTATCACTTCAAGTCCAAAGAAGCCTTGCTTCACGCGGTGATGGACGAAGGCATGAAAACCGCGTTGGCGCAGCAAGCTTCGCTGCCGCTGAACCCTGCTGAACCCGTCGCCGCGCTGAGCCTGTTGATCCGCAATCATTTCGGCGTGTTGCTGGGCGTGCGAAGCGACTTCATTCCGGTCATGTTGTACGAGTGGCGCTCACTCGACTCACGTCAGCGCAACGCCGTGAAGCGTCAACAGGCAGCTTATGAAGCCTTGTGGCTGCCGGTGCTGCAAGCGTTGAAAGACAACGGCCAGCTGCTCGCAGATGTGCACCTTGCGCGCTTGCTCATCTTTGGCGCGCTCAATTGGTCGGCGCAGTGGTACAGCTCACGCAAGGCATCGTCGCTGGACGATCTCACCTCGGCCGCGATGGCGCTGTTCATTCACCCGCAAACGACGCAGTGGCCAAAAATGCCAACGCCAACACAAACAAAGTCAACGCCAAAGCGACCATGACCACAGACCGATATCAATCTACTTTTGCACCGGGTTTGTTCGCCGACAAGGTGGTTGTCGTCACCGGCGGCGGCTCGGGAATTGGCCGCTGCACGGCGCACGAACTGGCGGCCCTGGGGGCGCATGTGGTGCTGATAGGCCGCAGCCTCGACAAGCTGCGCAGCACCGCATCAGAACTTGAAAGCGACGGCGGTCGGGCCAGTTTTTACAGCTGCGACATTCGCAGCGAAGAGGCGGTAAAAACCACCGTCGGCGTCATCCACGCAGCGCACGGCCGCATCGACGCCCTGGTCAACAACGCCGGCGGCCAGTACATCGCTCCGCTTGAGTCCATCGGCGCCAAAGGCTGGGACGCCGTGGTCGCAAGCAACCTGAGCGGCGGTTTTTTGATGGCCCGCGAGTGCTACTTGCAAAGCATGAAAGCGCACGGTGGCAATGTGGTCAACATCGTGGCCGACATATGGGGATCGATGCCCAACATGGGTCACAGCGGCGCAGCGCGCGCGGGCATGGTCAGCTTGACTGAGACGGCCGCAGCCGAATGGGCGGTGAGCGGCGTGCGAGTGAATGCGGTGGCACCCGGCTACATCGCGTCCAGCGGCATGGACCACTATCCCGAAGCCGCAGGCGACATGCTGCGCGCCATGCGCAAGACGCTGCCGATGGGGCGCTTTGGCCTGGAGGCTGAGGTCTCGGCGGCGATCGTCTTTTTGCTCAGCCCCGGTGCCAACTTCATCAGCGGAACCACCTTGCGCGTCGACGGCGCGCGACCGCAAGCCCGCATGGGCTGGCCCATGGCGTTGCCCGATGCTCAGGCTCAGCAGCGAACAGCGGTGAAGCCGTTTGCGGGCTTTCACCGCGCGGTGGTTCCGAAAGTGTTTGCGACATGAGCTTGCACGCATGAGCCTCCACACATGACCGTCCACACATGACCGCCCACACATGAGCTTTAATTTCAGCGCCAGTTGGAACCCGGCCAGCGCCAGCGCTCTGGCGCGACGCGAAGCCATGCTGGATCGAATCACGCAACTGCGCGCGCTCGAAAACCGCGCGGCCATGGCCTCCGCCAAATCAAAACCTACCTTCGACAAGCGCGGCCAGTTGCTGCCACGCGACCGCATCGCGCTGCTGCTTGACCCCGGCACGCAGTGGCTGCCGCTGTGCAGCTTGGCGGGTTGGCTGCAAGACACCGCAGATGCCGCACGCTCCGTCCCCGGCGGCGGAATGATCGCGGGCATCGGCCACATCAGTGGCGTGCGCTGCATGGTGGTGGCGAGCGATTCGGGCATCGACGCGGGTGCCATCCAAGCCATGGGCCTGGACAAAATTCTGCGGGTGCAAGAAATTGCGCTGCAAAACAAACTGCCTTTCGTGCACCTGGTGGAAAGCGCCGGCGCGAACTTGATGCGCTACAAAGTAGAGGGCTTCGTGCTGGGCGGCGCGCTGTTTCGCAACCTAGCGCGTTTGTCGGCGGCTGGCATTCCCGTCATCACCGTGCAGCACGGCTCGGGCACCGCCGGCGGGGCCTACATGCCAGGCTTGAGCGACGTGGTGGTGATGGTGCGCGGCCGCTCACGTGCCTTTTTGGCCGGGCCTCCGCTGCTCAAGGCAGCCACCGGCGAGGTGGCCACCGAAGAAGAACTGGGCGGCGCTGAAATGCACACCCGCGTGTCGGGCCTGGGGGAGTATTTGGCGGAGGACGACAGGCATGCGCTGGGCATCGCGCGGCATGTGGTGAATCAATTGGGCTGGGGAGCCCCGCAGATGAAAGCGTCGATCGCACCCGCTTATGACGCAGAAGATTTGCTGGGCCTGATGCCCACTGAAGTGCGACAGCCCATCGACATGCGCGAGGTGATGCTGCGCTTGGTCGATGCACCCACGAACAACGCAAACGATGCAGCCGCTGGCCATGCCAGCCTGCTGGAATTCAAGCCCGATCACGGCCCGCAAACCTTGTGTGTGCAAGCGCGCATAGACGGCCACCCCGTGGGCATCATCAGCAACAACGGCCCCATCGACGTGGCAGGTGCGAACAAGGCCACGCACTTCATTCAACGCTGCTGCCAGCTCGGCCACCCCATTGTTTATCTGCAAAACACCACCGGCTACATGGTCGGGCGCGACAGCGAACAAGCCGGGATGATCAAGCACGGCTCCAAGATGATTCAAGCCGTGACCTGCGCGACGGTGCCGCAGATCACCATTCAATGTGGCGCTTCATTTGGCGCGGGCAACTACGGCATGTGCGGACGCGGCTTTGCGCCACGCTTCTTGTTCAGTTGGCCGCAAGCACGCACCGCCGTGATGGGCGGCGAACAAGCCGCGCAAACCATGCGCATCGTTGCCGAGGCAGGTGCAGCGCGCAAAGGCATCGCACTCGACGCTTCACTGATGGACGAACAAAGCGCCCAAATAGTGGATGTGTTCGAGCGCCAGGCCGACGTGTTCTACACCTCGGGATTGCTGCTCGACGACGGCGTCATCGACCCACGAGACACCCGCGCCATGCTGGCCTTGTGCCTGAGCCTGTGCGCCGAGGCAGACAAGAAAACTTTGCGGCCCATGCAGTTCGGCGTGGCGCGGCCTTGACACATTGAATTGAAAACCAAGGAGAAATCACATGCAACTCACCCATGAACACCAAGAAATTCAGCGCACGCTCAAACGCTTCATCACCGACGAAATCAATCCGCATGTCGATGAATGGGAAGCTGCGGAAATTTTCCCGGCGCACGAGGTGTTCAAGAAGCTCGGCGACTTGGGGCTGCTCGGTCTGACCAAGCCCGAGGGCTACGGCGGCATGGGTTTGGATTACTCCTACGCCGTGGTCATGGCCGAGGCGCTGGGCGACATTCACTGCGGCGCGCTGCCCATGGCCATCGGTGTGCAAACCGACATGGCCACGCCGGCCTTGGCGCGCTTTGGCAGCGATGAACTGCGCCGTGAATTTTTGGCGCCCGCCATTTCAGGCGACATGGTGGGCTGCATCGGCGTGTCCGAGCCGGGCGCCGGGTCGGATGTGGCCAGCATCAAAAGTCATGCCCGCAAAGACGGCGACGACTATGTGATCACCGGCCAAAAAATGTGGATCACCAACAGCCTGCAGGCCGATTGGATGTGCATGCTGGTGAACACCGGCGAAGGCATTCCGGGCGCCAATCCGCACAAGAACAAAAGCCTGCTTATGGTGCCGATGGACAGCAAAGGCATCGAGAAGGCCAAAAAGATTCGCAAGATCGGCATGCACGCCAGCGACACCGGCTTGATTTATTTCGACGAAGTGCGCGTCCCTCAGCGCAACCTCCTGGGCGCAGAAGGCCAGGGCTTCATGTATCAAATGATGCAGTTCCAGGAAGAGCGCCTGTGGGCTGCGGCCAATGCCATCCAAGGCCTGATGAGCTGCATTGATTTGACGGTGGCTTACGCACAAGAGCGCAAGTTGTTCGGCGCCCATGTGGCCGATCAGCAGTGGGTGCAATTCACGCTGGCCGAACTCAAAACCGAAGTGGAATGCCTGCGCGCCCTGACCTACCGCGCCTGCGATTTGTACGTGGCCGGTAACGACGTGACCGAGCTTGCCAGCATGGCCAAACTCAAAGCCGGCCGCCTGCTGCGCACCGTTCCAGACGGCTGCTTGCAGTTTTGGGGCGGCATGGGTTTCACCTTGGACAACCGCGTGTCACGCATGTACCGCGACGGCCGCCTGGCGTCCATCGGCGGCGGCGCCGACGAAGTGATGATGGGAATCATCGCGAAGTTCATGGGTACTTTGAAGCGCGCCGTGCCCAAGTGAAAGTTACCCAAGTGAAAGTTACCCAAGTAAAAGTTACCCAAGTGAAAACTGCCCAAGTGAAAACAACGAAGTCATGAACGCTTTCAACAAGCTTCGAGCCGGCCATACCGAGCGCTGGGTGCTGAACAGCCCGGCAACGCGCAACGCATTGACCGACGCCAGCGTCGAGGCGCTGCTGCAAGCTTGCGAGCAGGCCAATCACGACACCACCTTGCGCTTTGTCGTCCTGACCGGCAGCGGCGGCTCGTTTTGCGCCGGCGGAAGCTTGGGCGGCTTCAGCAGCTTGATAGGCCAAC
>JBBRGA010000009.1:0-43895 GCA_038241115.1 Burkholderiales bacterium
TTCACGCTGCCCGCCTCGATTTCTGCGGCGCTGGCTTCGCGCACATCGCGCACCGTCAAATCCAGACGCAGTGCAATGCCGGCCAGCGGGTGGTTGCCGTCCAGCACGACATGGCCTGGATAAACCTCGGTCACCGTGTAGACAACGTCGGTTGGCATGCCCTGAGTGGCGGCACCTTCGGGCACGCCGTCGAACTGCATGCCAACTTCCATCAATTCGGGCATCACAGCGCGGTCTTCGAAAAACACCAAGCCCGAGTCGTAATCTCCAAAGGCGTGCTCCGGCTCCAGATGCAGCTGCGCTTGGAAGCCGATCTCCTGACCGACCAGTTCGTCTTCAACTTTGGCCAACAAGTCGTCGCCACCGTAAAAAAACTCAACCGGTTCTGACAACTCGTCAATCAAGGCGCCTTGGGTGTCTTCAAGTCGCCAGACCAAACTGACGACGCAGGGAGATGTGATCTTCATTTTGAAATCATCGCACAGGCACTTTGGATTGCACCGTGCAACGTATGAATCCATCGCCACAATGCGGCGATGGACATCAACCTCTCCACGCCCTTGCTCGGCGGCTTGTCGCCGCAAACTTTCATGCGCCGCCATTGGCAAAAAAAGCCTCTGTTGATCCGCCAAGCGTTGCCCGGCGTGCAGTCGCCGCTGTCGCGCATGCAGATGTTCGCCATGGCAGAACAAGACGATGTTGACTCGCGCTTGATCGTCAATAAACAAAATAAGTGGTCGCTCAAACACGGCCCGCTGACGCGGCGCCAGTTGCCACCGATGGCGCAGTCCGGTTGGACGTTGTTGTTGCAAGGCGTGGATTTACAGACGACGGCCGCGCATCAGTTGTTGTCAAAGTTTCGGTTTGTGCCGGACGCGCGTTTGGACGATTTGATGATGTCCTACGCCACCGACGGCGGCGGCGTGGGCCCGCACTTTGATTCCTACGACGTGTTTTTGCTGCAGGTCAAAGGCAAGCGCCGCTGGCGCATCGGCCGCATGAAAGATGCTGCGCTCAAACCGAACATGCCGCTGAAGATCCTGGCGAACTTTGAACCTGAGGAAGAAATGACGCTCGACGCCGGCGACATGCTTTATTTGCCGCCGCGCTGGGCGCACGACGGCGTGGCCGACGGCGAATGCATCACTTGCTCCATCGGCTTTCGCGCACCCAGCGATCAGGAGTTGGCACGCGAGGTGTTGCAACGTGTGCTGGAAACCGAACTGGACGATGCAGATGCCAAGCTCTACCGCGACCCGAAACAGTTGGCCACCGACACGCCGGCCAGAGTGCCTGAAGCCCTGCAAATATTTGCGGAAGAAGCTGTCAGAAAAACCTTGGGCAATCAGGAGGCCTTGGCCGGCTTGCTGGGTGAATGTTTGACCGAACCCAAGGCGCAGGTTTGGTTTGACGAAAACGATTCGCTGGTGACGTTGGCGGGCATGGACGTGGGTTTGCGGCTGGACCGGCGCAGCCGCGTGATGTACGACGAGCGTCATGTGTTTATCAACGGCGAATCGTTTCGCGCCTCGGGTCGCGATGCGGCGCTGATGCGCCAACTTGCGGACACGCGCCGCTTGAACGCCGCTGCCACGAGTCGCCTCAGCGCGCCTGCATTGGCGCTGGCGCTGGGATGGGTGCGCGCAGGTTGGTTGCATTGCGAAGCTGCAGGCGATGAAGGCGAGCCATGAAAGAAGAAGCAAGCCGTGCGACCTCTGAGCCCGAAAAAACGAGCCGCGTGATCGATTCGCGCAGCGGTTTCCACATTGCCGTTCGCGAAGCGTTTGCGACACTGGCCGCTTCAAAAAGCAATGAAGTGGTGATCTGCGACACCGATTTCGCCGATTGGCCTCTTGGCGAAATCAGCGTCATCGACGGCCTTGCGCGTTGGGCTCAACCGCACCGCAAGCTCACGGTCTATGCCCAAAACTTCGACGAAATTCTGCGTCGCCATCCTCGCTGGGTGGCGTGGCGCAGGCAATTTGCGCACGCAGTCGAATGTCGGGTGGTTGAGCCGCTTGAGCAGGGCCGCATGCCTTCACTGTTCACGGCCCGTGGGGGAATGACGGTGCGTTTGTTTGACGCGGGACGCTACCGTGGAGCGCAGTCGTCCTGCGCAGCCGACGGCGTGCTGGCGCGCGAGCAAATTGATGCAATTTCACAACGGTCTTCCGAAGGCTTCCCAGCGACAACGCTTGGTCTGTAGGGATGTTCCCTGAGTCACCCTATAATCGAAGGCTAGGCGAAAAATGCCCGCGCACGCTTGTGTTCAGGGGCACGTCGCCTGTTAGTTGGGGCCTTTGATTTCAGAGCGTTCCCACAATTGCCGGTAATTGTTCGACTCTTTGACTAAGGAATAACCATGAAAAACGCACTCTTGTTGGCCACTCTGGCTGTCTCAATTTCTCTCGCCGCTTGCGGTAAGAAAGAGGAAATGGCTGCTCCAGCCGCTGCCGCATCCGCCGCCGCCGCTCCTGCCATCGCCGAAGCAGCTTCAGCCGCTACTGCTGCTGTTGACAGCGCTGCCAGTGCTGCTGCCGCAGCCGTTGCAGGCGCCGCTTCTGCTGCTGGCAACACCGCCGGCATGGCAGCTGACGCCGCCAAAGACGCCGCTGGCAAAGCAGCTGACGCTGCCAAAGACGCTGCCGGCAAAGCAGCTGACGCTGCCAAAGACGCCGCCGGCAAAGCCGCTGACGCAGCCAAGAAGTAATCAGTTTTCGCTGATGCAAAAAGCCGCCCTCGGGCGGCTTTTTCTTTGGTCAGTTTTGGTGGGATGCGGCGTTCGGCGTTCGACTGTGCCAACTGTTTTATGAACTCTTTTCGCGTCGCATTTCCAGCGCAACACGGCTGCTGCGGTGGTGCTTTCATGTTTGCGTTTACGCCTGCACTTCAATCCAGTTGAAGCCCGATTTCGCATCGGCAGCTTGAAGCGTCGCGCCGAAAGTCGCCGCTGTCTCGGCAAGCGCTTGCAGCGCCAAAGCAGGGCTGTTGTTTTGTTCACTGAGATGTGCCGCCACCACGTCACGCAGCCCCGCGTGGGCACAGGCCGCCAAGATTCTGGCCGCAGTGTCGTTGCTCAAGTGGCCCAGCCTGCTTGCGATGCGCTGCTTCAATGAATCTGGGTAGCGCGAACGCGCCAACAGTTCGGTGTCGTGGTTGCACTCCAGCAGCAGGGCTTGGCAGTTTTGCAAGTGAGCCAGCAAGTGCTCGGTGGCCATGCCCACGTCGGTCAAAACACCCAGGCGTTTATTGCCGTCAGAGAAGCAGAGTTGCAGTGGCTCCTGCGCGTCGTGTGGAACGGTGTAGGGCTGCAATTGGAGGTTGCCCACATCTACTGCGACCCCGTCGCGCGCGAAATGAACGAGGCCTGGCAAGTCGGGCTCACCCAACGCGCGCCACGTACCCCGGCTCATCCACAAGGGCACGCTGTGACGTCGGGCCAGCGTCAACGCACAGCCCACATGGTCGCCGTGTTCATGAGTGATGAAAACCGCGTTCAGATCGCTGGGCACCAAGTTCTCGGGCAGCAAGCGAGCTTCAAGCTCGCGCAACGAGAAGCCGCAGTCGAGCAGCACGCGGGTGGCACTTGTTGAGCCGCTGCGCGCTTCAACCAAGGTGGCGTTGCCGGTGCTGCCGCTGCCCAGGCTGCGAAATCGCATCACGTCAGAGGCAGCTAAAACCCGACAACGTGCGCGCGCGCCGACTTCACTTCAATTCTTCGAGCAGCAAGTTGATGATGCGTTTGCCCGCTTCACCTGCTTCGGGTGCCCCCTGATCGTTCTGCACGACCACCACACTGCGCTCAGCTTCTGCCTTGACATTGACTCGGTAGCGCGCGGGCGGCACGGTGGCCTTGTCGCGGCCGAAATTCAACAGCTTGCTGAAAAAAGAGGGGTCTTCTTTGCTGATTGTGGAAGCGTCGATGTATCGAACAAAGTAGAGACCTTGGCTGCGGTCACGGTCTTCCACCGTGAAGCCGCTGCGATCCAGCGCAATGCCAACCCGGCGCCACGCGCGGTCGAAGCCGTCGTCGACTTGCAAGGTGGAGCTGCTGCGGCCGTCGAGCAGACGCGCCTTGGCGGGCAGCGCGGGGCCGGTTGCGGTGGCGGTCACGGCCGCTTTCGCGACATCGGTCTGGCTGCCAAGCTTGACCATCAAGCGCTGCAAAAGCTCACCCTCCAGTTGGCCGTCGGATGGGCGTGACTGCCAGGCTGTGGAGTCTTTCAAGGCCGAGTTGTAGACCTCTTGCAGGCCGCGGTGGCTGATGTAGATCTCGCTGCCGCCGCTGACGCGTTCTACGCGTGTCCGGAATTTGTCGCGTTCGCCAGTGGAATACAACGGGTCGAGTACCCGGCCCAAGGTGGCGCGTATGAAATCTTGCGGCAACTTGGCGCGGTTCTCGGCCCAGTCGGTTTCCATGACACCGGCAGCGGCGTCGTCGGCCACCAATGCCAAGCCGCGTTCTTTCCAGAAGGCTTGAAGCTGTGGCCACAAAGCTTCCGGTGACTGCGTCACTGCAATCCAACGCTCGTTGCCCAAACGTTCCATGCGGATGTTGGGGTTGTTGACGACCGGTGCGGGCGCGGCATTTGGTGCGGTTGAAGCGCCGCTCTGGAAAGCGGCCGCGCTGACGGTTGCGCCGGGCTGTTGATAACGAGTGTCGCGTGCCAATTGGGTCAAGTCGGGGGGCACTTCCAAGCCGTTGGTTTTGACGGTGGCAGAGCGGTAGTCGATCTTGTCTCCGCCCATGAAGTTTTCGATAGAAGCGCAACCGCTCAAAGCCAGGGCCAGCGAAATGCATCCGAAGCGACAGGCGAAGCTCACTGCCGAAGGAGCAGGGCTGGACAGGTAATTTTGGTCAGCGAGGACAGGCAAGTTCACGTGGGACTTCTCCGAAATTAGGTTGGTGTCGGGCATCAAACAAACCGCCGATTGGGATAGAAAAACAATAACGTGACTGCCTTCAGCCTGCGGCCTAAATCAGGCCCGCTTCGCGCAATGCCTGCTCCACCGCAACTTGACCCGATGCGGTCAGCGGCGTGATCGGCAAGCGCAGCGCGGAGCCGCACAAGCCCAATTTGGCCATGGCCCATTTGGTGGGCGCGGGGCTTGCCTCAACGAACAGATTTTTGTGCAAAGCCAGCAACTTGAAGTGCAATGCCTTGGCCTCGCGGACGCGGCCTTCCAGGGCAGCCATACACAACTCGTGCATGGCTTTTGGCGCCACGTTGGCCGTCACGCTGACGTTGCCATGCCCGCCTAACAACATCAAGGCCACCGCAGTGGGGTCATCGCCCGAGTAGATGCTGAAGCCGGCCGGTGCGTGCTTGATGAGCCAGCATGCGCGCTCGATATTGCCTGATGCTTCTTTGATGCCCACCACGTTGGCGAGTTGCGCCAATCGCAGCGTGGTTTCGACTGACATGTCTGCCACCGTGCGACCGGGCACGTTGTAAAGCACCATCGGAATGTCGACTGCCGCGGCGATGGCCTTGAAGTGCTGGTAGATGCCTTCTTGTGACGGTTTGTTGTAGTACGGCACGACTGACAGCGTGCAGTGGGCGCCGATTTTTTTAGCGTAGTGCGAATGCTCAATCGCTTCGGCCGTGGAGTTCGCTCCGGTACCGGCCATGATGGGAACGCGTCCTGCGGCGTGCTCCACCGTCGCGCGCAGAATTTCCCAGTGTTCTTGCACCGACACGGTCGGTGACTCGCCTGTGGTGCCCACCACACCTATGCAATCGGTACCTTGTGAAATGTGCCAGTCGATCAAGCGGCGCAGGCCAGGGTAGTCAATTTCAGGGGTTTGGTTTTCAGCGTTGTCGAGCATGGGCGTGACCAACGCGACGATGCTGCCAAGAATGGGTTTCATGGGGATTCCTGTGTATCCACCGAGTTTACCCGGCGTGACAGGCTTCACACCCAGGCGGCGAAGCTCAAAGCAGGTAGCGGGCGGGTGCAGACGCCAGCATCTCTGGCGATGCGGTGTCCCGGACCGCCACCAAGCGCTGCACAAAGCGCGCGGGCGCGTCCAAAAAGCCGTCTTCAAACGCCACCACGCGAAGACCGGCTGCCGCGCTCAGCAACTCACCAGTGCGCAACAAAAACTTCGGGTTGGACGGCTTGCCCACGCTGGCATTGCCGTGAGCAAAGGTTTCGTAAATCAACACGCCGTTGTCGTTGAGGCTGGCCATCAAGGTGGGCAGCAATTCGCGCCAAAGGTAGTTGGTGACGATGACCGCGTCAAAGCGTTGGCCAGGCAACGGCCACGCGGCGTTTTCGATGTCCGCCGTGACCGTGCGCGCCACAACCTTCAAGGGTGCCAAAGCGTCGGCGTCGCGGTCGATGCAAGTGAGGGCACAGCCGCGCGCGGCGAACCAGTGCACATGCCGGCCGGATCCGCAGGCCACGTCCAGTACGCTGGCGCCGGCGGGCACCAAATGCGACCAGCGCTGCACCCAAGGCGATGCCGCCGAATCCGCGTGCGCCTTCATCAACGGCTCAAAGGCCCACGCCGTCAAGCTCGCGGTAGGCGTCACGCAGCCACATTTTCAAACGCTGCCGGTCCATCAAACCCAAGCCTGCGCTGCGCTCGTCGCCGGCCGCGGAGTCACCCGAATTTTTAGCCGCCCAGAAGCTGCTGCTGGCAGCGTCAATCTTGTTCATCACGCCGTCGTGCAGATGTCGCAGGCCCATGATCTGCGCGCCCAGAGCCACTGCGCGCGCTTGCTCGCCCGACTGTTCCAGAACGCTGAAATCGTTGCCGCGAATTTGGTTGCGCACCAGCACATAGCGCAGGCCGGGACCAAAGCGGTCCAGCAGTTTCTTGAGCAGATCGACCGAGTCTTTGCCCGAGTCCATCACATGCCAATAGGTGACGCTGATGTTCATTTCATCGGCCAAATTCAGCACGCCGGAGTCGTCCATCCACTGAACCAAAGGATCGTGAGTTTGCGCGGCCAAGTCGACCAGGATGCGACGCTCGGGTTGCTCGGCAGCGGCTTCGACGATCGCGTCCAAAGCTTCATACCGATTGGCCAACACCGGCGACGCATACCCCGAGTAAAAGCGCATCAACGCGCCGTGTGAGCGGTCGGTATCAAAGCCTAAAAAGGGGATCTGTTTGTCAATCAGGTACTGCGCCAAGACGCGCGACATCAGCGACTTTCCAACGCCGCCTTTTTCGCCGCCAATGAAGTGGATGTGTGCCATGAGTTTTCTTTCGGATGGGGTTTGGGCGTGGGACTTCGAAACCTCAGTCCGAACGGGAGAAATTGACTTTACTTAATCAAGCCGCGACAGCGCCAGGCTTGCCAGCCTCGACGCGAAACCGCGCTGCGGTGCTGATGTCGCTGTTGATGTTCATCGCATCGTTGACCACGCGCAACTGCACCTGCAGTTGCTTTGCGTCCAGTGCAAAACGCATGTATCCGCGCTGGTCACCGCGGCCGTAACGCACGTGCGGATTGAACTGGCGCGCGGCGTCGATTCGGTCTTGCGGCAAGCCGGTGCTGGTGATGGACGTGCCGCAAAACTCGGTGGCCACCACAGCGGCTTTGTCGTCGTCGAAGTCAACCTTCAAGTCGGCGACGTAGTTGCTGTGCACGTCGCCGCCCAGCACCACCACGCCTGGCAATCTTTTGTCGGCCACTGTTCCCAGCAAGCGATTGCGCGACGCGGCATAACCATCCCAGCCGTCAGTCCAGTACTGGCCGTCGCCGTTGCTCGGGTCGCGCCACGAAAAACGCGCCATCAGCGTTTGTTGGGCCACCAAATTCCAAGGACGTGTGCTGTCCCATCCGTTGGCCAGCCACGTTTCCTGCTCGATGCCCAGCAGGCTGCGGCGGGGGTTGGTGAGGTCGGCACAGGCTTTTTGCATGACCGTGGACGAGCCGCCGCGGCCCGGTTTGTTGCAAGCTTGCGGGTCGCGGTATTGACGGTCGTCGAGCAGGTGGATGCGCGCAAGCAGGCCCCAGTCCAAACGGCCGGTGATGCGCATGTCTGCACCTTTCGGGCGCGCTGATTGAGGGAAAGGCATGTGCTCCCAGTAAGCTTGGTAGGCGGCGGCGCGGCGGCGCTCGAAGTTGGCTTCCAGGCTTTGGCCCTGCAGATTGGCGTAGTCGTTGTCGACCTCGTGGTCGTCCCACACCATCAGCCACGGCGCGCTGGCGTGCGCGGCTTGCAAGGCCGGGTCGCTTTTGTAGGTGGCGTAGCGGGCGCGGTAGCTGTCCAGGGTGTTGGCGAAAAGGCCTTCGTGGCGGCGTAGGGCGTCAGGGCGTGACGGATATTCGTAGATGTAGTCGCCCAAGAACATGATGACGTCGAGGTCTTCTTGCGCCATGTGCCGCCACGCCGAAAAGTGGCCCGCGTCCCAGCGCTGGCAGCTGGCAATCGCGAAGTTCAAGGTGGCCGCGGAATCGGCCGCAGGGGCCGTGGCCGTGCGGCCAGCGGGGCTCTGCTGCCCAAGCGCGGAGAAGCGATACCAATAACGTCGGCCCGGCTCCAAGCCGTCTGGCTCTGCATGCACGCTGTGCGCCCAGGCGGCCTGTGCGGTTTCAATGCCGCGCGTGGCAATTTGCGTGAAAGCCTCGTCACGTGCGATTTCCCACTTCACCTCGACCTGGTCGGGAAGGTCGGCGCCCGTAATGCGCGTCCAAAGCACCATGCCGTTGACGCGCGGTTGTCCCGACGCAATTCCCAAGGCGAAGCGCGGCACATTGGCTGCCAAGGCGAAGCGCAGCATGCTGGGTGCAAAGCACAGGCTGGCCGCGCCTTGCAGCAAGCGTCGCCGACTGCGGGTTACGACTGGCACGGGTTGGGCCGCTGGGTGCTCGAGCGTCATGGCTTGGCCTCGGACGGAGAAGACGGCGTGACCACGTCAACGGTTTTCTCAATCACCTTGCCAGTGACTTTGACGCCCGTGCTGACGACGGCTCCGGCGATGGAAATGGCCGCGCCAGCCGCAGCTCCTGCCACCGTGACGACGGCGCAGCCATTCAAAGATGCCGCCATCAGCAAGGTGACTGCAAGCTGCAAAGTGCGCGGTGTTTTTTTGCGCATGGGTGGGCGCCTTTCAGGGTCGACATGGCCCGAAGTTTATGCGCCCCGAACCCCACGGACACAACCACAGCGACACCCACAGCGACACCCACGCCCCGCGCGTTTGACTCGCTGGTCGAGCCCGCAGTCACGCAAATCAAATTCCGATGACGCCGCCGTCGTTGCGCGTGATCATGACCGTGGCCGAGCGCGGCCGCGCGGTGGCACCACCCGGCCCGTAAGCTGCCACACCACCGCCGTTGCCCGGCCAATTGCTCTCGAACGGCCCCGCCAACGTGCTCGGAGTGAGTGCCACGGTGGCGGTGATCGCGCCAGCACGGCCGGTGTTTTCGCCCGGGTGCTGGATGTCGACAAACAGCACCTTGCCGTCGGGCGACTCGGTCACGCCGGTGATTTCCGAACCTGTGGGTCCTACCAAAAAGCGTTTGAAAGTGGCATCGGTCATCTTTCGGCCCGCGTAAGTGCGAACCGTTTTATCCGCGCCCGCTGCGCGCACGGTGGCGTCGGGGCTGCCACTGGCTGCGTTGACCACGTCTATCGGTCCGCCGTCACCTTGCTTGCCCGGAATGCAGGCCAGCAACATGCAGTTGGTCTGATCGGTGAAGGTGTTGTCGTCGGTCTCCATCCACAAAATTCCAGTGGCTTTGGAAAACCAGCAGCCGTCGGGTTTGGACAGATCGTTCAGCGGCGTCAGGCCCGACAGGTTGACCTGCTTTTGGTAATACACATCGTCCAGACCCGCGTCAGCCGTGGCCTGCGCGCCAAACAGGAAGATGTCCCACTTGAACGTCACCGCAGAAGCGGTGTCGGCGTCTTCGCGAATGCGCACCACATGGCCGTGCACGTTGCCGCGCTGGGTCGGCGCTGCGGGGCCTTGGCTCGATGCGCCTTTGCTGTCAAGCCAATAGCGCGGGTTGGCCGCGTCCACATCGGGATTGGGTATGTTGTTGCCGCTGACGGTAGACACCGCGCCCCGGTCTGGGTTCTCTGTCATGGTGATGTAGATCTCACCGTTGAATGGATTGACCGCAGTCCACTCGGGGCGGTCCATGCGCGTGGCACCGGCTGCACCGGCAGCCAGGCGGGTGTTCACGCAAATATCGGCGAGGTCAGCGAAGGCGTAGCCGCCTGGGTTTTGAGCACTCACTGCAACGCCCGCCGCCACAGCCGGGTTGCTCAAATCGACTTTCACCCACGTGCCGGTGCCATCGGCATTGAACTTCGCTGCGTAGATGGTGCCTTCGTCCAGGTATTTGTCACCGGCCGCCATGCCGCCGCGCTGTGCGTCGGCCGCGTCCCACGCCGCCTTGGTGACGAACTTGTAGACGTATTCACCACGCGAATCGCAGCCAATGTAGAAGGCCAGAGATTCGCCCGCTTTGGGCACGCTGCAGGTCGCGCCCTCGTTGGCGCGACGACCCATCGCGGTGCGCTTTTTTGGGCGCGAATTGGGGTCGTACGGGTCGATCTCGACGATGTAGCCGAAGGTGTTGTGCTCGTTGCGGAAATCTTCCACCGCCGTGGCTCCTTTGACGCTGCAGTTGAAGCGTGCAAAGTCGGTCAAAGTCGCATCCGCGGGCACCACGCTGGCCCAGCGGCGATGCGCAAAGCCGGCCGACGCGGGGCGCAAGCCGTTGCGCAGCAGTTGGGTGTTTTCGCGTTGTGTGCGCTTGGTGTCGTCGCCTGCATCGCGGACAAAGTAACCAGCCCAGTTTTCTTCGGCCGTCACGTAAGTGCCCCAAGGTGTCAGGCCCGAGCCGCAGTTGTTCAAAGTGCCACGCGAAATCAAACCGTTCGGCGAGAACTTGGTTTTGACAAAGTCGCTGCCACGCACCGGGCCCGAGATCGTCATCTCCGTGCGTGCAGTGATGCGCCGGTTGAAACTGGACGTCTTGTTCAATGCAAATTTTCCGGCGGACTTTTGAATCTCGATGACCGAGACGCCGTGCGCTTCTTGCTCCTTGATGACTTCGCTCTCGGGCCGCGCTGCCGTGCCGGTCAGGTTGGTTTCGCCGGTGGGGTGCAAAAACTGCGCGGTGCCGCTGATGTTTTCGTGGTTGATGGCGAGCAAGGCGCGCTCGGTGCCCGCCTCGTCCCGTGCGGTTCCGAGTGCGTTCAGACCAAAGTAGACCAGTCCGTCGTGGTGATCGCCAGCGCGGCGCGCGTAGTTGGTCTCGGTGCCGTTGCCTGCGTAAGCGGGAACCGCCGGGTCGATGGAGTCGCCGGTGGCATAAATCACGGTGGCGGTGTAGCCCGCAGGAACTTGAACCGCGTCGAGCAATGACTTGCTCATGCCGCTGAAGCCCAGCGCCTTGGCGGCTTCGCGCACCACCACCGCTGCCGGCTCATCGTCGCCACCACCGCAGCCGGCCAGCACCGCGGGGCCGAAGCCGGCCACCGCCAGCGCGCCTATGCCACCTTTGAGGACGTGCCGACGGTGCAAGCGCGCAGCCAGCACATCATTCAGGTGCGGATTGCCGCTGTGGTTGTTCTCCAAGTCATCAGGATCTTGCAGGGTGACTGACGAATTGAAGATGGGTGAGTTGATATTTGACATTCGCGCGTGCCGTAGTGGATAAAACGCCTACGGTAAACACGCCTCGTGACGGTTTCATGTCAGTTCTGTGGCGAGCAGATGTCAATGCGTCGGGCCTCGTCACCTCAGTCAAAGCAGACCGCGACCGGACTCCGATCTAGGAGCGTGGGCGGCAGAAGGAGCGGCGGCTGCAAGGCGGCCGCCGCGGACCAATTTTCACCGGCTTTTTGTCCCATAGCTACGGCTATGGGCCTGCAAATCCGGCAAAAACTGTCATCGCTGGGGCCACCTTTCGCTTCGCCGCCTTCTGCCGCCCACGCTCCTAGCCGCGACCCACGAATGGCATGGCGGTGGCCATCACAGTCATGAACTGCACATTGGCCTCCAGCGGCAGACTGGCCATGTGCAGCACTGCACTGGCCACATGCTGCACGTCCATGCGGGGTTCTGCCATCAAAGTGCCGTTGGGCTGCAAGATGCCCTGCGCCATGCGGGTGGTCATGTCGGTGGCGGCGTTGCCGATGTCGATCTGGCCGCAGGCAATGTTGTGCGCCCGGCCGTCGAGCGAGGTGGCCTTGGTCAGCCCGGTCACGCCATGTTTGGTGGCGCTGTAAGGGGCAGAAAACGGTCGCGGCGCATGCGCAGAGATCGAGCCGTTGTTGATGATGCGGCCGCCTTGTGGTGTTTGCGATTTCATCTGTTTGAAAGCAGCTTGCGTGCACAAAAAAACGCCCGTCAAATTGATGTCGACGACCGCTTTCCACTGCGCGTAGGTCAACTCGTCCATGGGCACCGCAGGTGCACTGGTGCCAGCGTTGTTGAACAGCAGGTCGAGTCGCCTGAAGCGTGTTTGCGTTTGTGCGAACAAGGCCGTCACAGAGTCTGGGTCGCTGACGTCCGCAGCCACCGCGAGGGCGTTGGCTTGATGTTCGCCGGCCTGCGCCGCGGTCTCGGTCAATGTTTGCAAGCGCCGTCCGGCCAACACCACTTGATAGCCGGCGCCCAACAGGCTCAGCGACACCGCGCGGCCGATGCCAGAACCTGCGCCTGTGACAAGCGCGACCTTGCGAGAGTGACTCATCGTGCGCGGCTAGGGCAGTTCGTTTTTTTGCTCAGGCGCGATCGCGTCCAAAGGCGTGATGGCGCTGTCGGTGGATGCAGTGGCCCCGAGTTCGGGCTCGAAGCAATCGACAAAGCTGAAAAACAGAGACGCGTAAAAAACGGTCGAAAACATCAAACCCGCTGGCATGGCCGCCGCTGTGACCATGCGCGGTGCGCCGAGCGCCACAAACAAGGTGTTGGCAAGGGCTGCAAACAGCACCACCACCGCCACCCAAACCAAGCCGTATACAGCGAACGCGCCCTTGTTGCGCCAGCACGCCACGGTGCTGAAAAACATGGCCTTGGCCCAGCCTTGGGCGCCCCAGTGGATCAATGCGGGCGCGTGCCAGAACGGCAGTGACAGCAGCGACGCCAAGCCCAGACGCACGGCCAAACCGGCCTGCAACTGTGGATCCAGTAAACGGTTTTGAATTTCTTCGGCGGGCGTTTTGCTGTTGGCCATCAGCTCTTGCAGCGCATCAAACTTGCCGCCGTCCACCACGTCGGCCAGCCACAAAATGGCCACTGTGGACGCGGCATAAACCAACCCGAGCTTCAGCAGCGCCAGGCGCCGCGCCTTGTCCACCCGCAGCGGTTGCCAAAACACAGCCGCGGTGGGTGAGTTGCCTTTGAGCGCTGTTTGCGTGCCCAGCATGAAACCCAAGGTGGCCAGTGGCAATGCGGTCAGCAGCAAGAGCCCGCCCACATACGGCAGCAGCATGAAGACCAAGCCGGCGAACAAAAAGCTGGCAAACAGCACGGCGAACGCGACCGGCTTGCGAAAGAAAATTCGAAAGCCGTTGCGCACCCAAAGTGCCCCTTGGCGAGGCGATGCTTGACGCAGCTTCATGCGCTCACCTCGTTGGCTTTGCTGACGCCAGACGGCTTGCGGGCAACGGCGGAATCGGAGGGATCGGAAGAATCGCAGGAGTCGGCCAAGGTCGCGCGGTCTGCTGTGGTGCGGTAGTGCCATGGTTGGTCTGCGCGCTGCCGCAAAACGCGTTCGAAATGCGTTGGGTCGTGGGCCGTGAGCATGCTGGCATCGCGAGGCAAGTAAAAGTCCCACAAGCGCGATAGCCAGAAGCGCAACGCGGCGTTGCGCATCAGCGTGGGCAGCAGGCGCAACTCGTCGGCGCTGAACGCGCGCACCGTTTCGTAGGCCGACAGCAAAGCGTTGGCACGTTCTTCTTCCAGCGCGCCGGTGGCCAGGTCGATGCACCAGTCGTTCAAGCACACCGCCACGTCAAACAACAAGCAGTCCACGCCGGCGAAATAGAAGTCGAAAAAGCCGGTGAGCACCGCGCCGTCGAACATGGCGTTGTCGCGAAACAAGTCGGCGTGGATCGGGCCGCGCGGCAGCGCAGCGTAGGCGCTGGACGCCGCCACGCTTTGCGCCAAATGCAACTCGGCCTGGATCAGTTCGGTCTGTGACGGCGTCAAGAACGGCAACACCACTGGCACGGTTTGTGTCCACCACGTCAAGCCTCTCAAATTCGGTTGCAACAGGGTGAAGTCGTGGCCCGCCGAGTGCATGCGCGCCAGCATGTCGCCGAGCTGCGCGCAGTCGGCAGCAATGGGCGCCAGGTGGTGGTCACCGCGCAGGCGGTTCACCACCGCGGCGGGCTTGCCGTTCAAGGTCATCAAGATGTCACCCGCCGCGTTGGGCTGCGGGTCGGGCACGGCGATGCCGCGTTGTGCCAAGTGCTTCATCAGTTGCAGATAAAAAGGCAACTGCTGGTGCGTGAGCCGCTCGAACAAGGTCAGCACGTAGCTGCCTCGGGTCGTGTCGGCGAAGTAGTTTGTGTTTTCGATGCCGCCGGCGCAACCCTTCAGCGCGGTGAGCTCACCGATGTCCAGCGTCGCGATGAAAACCGCAGCTTCTTCGAAAGTCACCTCGGTGTAGACAGCCATCTCGCAGCGTTCAGGAGGTCAGAACGACAAGACATTCCACACGCGCTTGCCGGTGGCACCGCGCGAGGTGTTGGCCCCGTCCCCCAGATCGCGCGAGCCGTCGCCGGTGATGATTTCGTAGCCGCGAAGCGACGCAATTTTGGGTTTCACGGTGATGCGTTGGGTATGGCCGCGGACCTTCATTTCGTCAATGTGGGTGCTGTCGTCGTCGATGACGACGTGCTTCACGTTCGGCTCGCCCGGATTGCTGGCGGTTTGACTGGCCGGACGATTGGCAAGTGCGCTGGTAGGTGAACTGGCAGGTGGACTGGCGCCCTGAATCGCGCTCTGTGCGAAGCACGGCAGACTGGTGCTCATCAACGAAAAAATAGTCAATGCAGAGGCTGCGGCAGAGAAGGTTTTCATGCAGCCATTTTAGGCTGCACCGCCGTGCCCTTCGAAGGCCCTGCGCCACAATAACTGGATGACTGAAAAAACTCTTTTGCTGGTGGACGGTTCCAGCTATTTGTACCGCGCATTTCATGCCTTGCCTGACCTGCGCGGCCCCGCCAATGTGCCCACAGGTGCGATCCACGGCATGGTGGCCATGATGAAGCGCCTGCGCGACCAGATCAGGGCCGAGCACGCGGTGTGCGTGTTCGATGCCAAGGGCCCGACCTTTCGCGACGCCTGGTACCCGCAATACAAAGCCACGCGCTCGCCCATGCCGGACGATTTGCGCGCGCAAATCGAGCCCATTCACGAGGTCGTGAAACTGCTGGGCTGGCCCACGCTCACGGTTCCCGGCATTGAAGCTGACGATGCCATTGGCACCTTGGCCCGCGTCGCCACAGAGGCGGGTTTCAAGGTGGTGGTGTCTACCGGCGACAAAGACATGGCGCAGTTGGTGAACGACCGCGTCAGCCTCATCAACACCATGAGCAACGAGCGGCTTGACGCTGCCGGCGTGATGGAAAAATTTGGCGTGCCGCCTGATCGGATCATTGACTACCTCACCCTCATGGGCGACACGGTGGACAACGTGCCCGGCGTTGAAAAAGTTGGGCCCAAGACTGCTGCCAAGTGGATTGCCGAGTACGGCTCACTGCAAGGCGTCATTGCCGCCGCGCCCACGATGAAGGGCGCCGTGGGCGAGCACTTGCGCAAAGCGCTGGACTGGTTGCCCATGGGCCAAAAGCTGGTGACCGTGGTGCTCGACTGCGACCTCAGTGGGCATGTGCCCAACTGGCCTTCGCTGGACGCGCTGGACTTGAAAGCCGTCGATCAAACCGCCTTGCTGGCTTTTTACGAGCGCTTCGGTTTCAAGTCGTGGAAGAAGGAACTGGAGGGCGTGCTGGGGGTTGCCGGATCAGTCACAACATCCACAGCAGCCGCAGCTGTCACAACAGCGTCCGTCATTCCCGCAGGCGGCAAAGCATCTGCCAACCTGGACATGTTTGGCGCGACTGAGGCACCTGCTGCATCCTTGCTCAGTGGTCATGAGCTTGGGCAGACGCGTGAGCAGACGCAAGAGCAGACGCAAGAGCAGACGCTGCAAACCCAGCGTCCCACGCACTACGAAACCATCTTCACGTTCGATAGGCTCGATGCGTGGATCGAGAGGATTGAAGCGGCTGCACTGACCGCCATCGACACCGAAACCGATTCCCTGGACGCGATGCTGGCGCAGTTGGTGGGCATCTCGCTGAGCACACAAATCGGCGAGGCTGCCTACATCCCGTTGCGCCACACCTATGCCGATGCCCCTGATCAGTTGCCGGTGGACGAGGTGTTGCAACGCCTTCGCGGCTGGCTGGAAAACCCGAATGCCCCCAAGCTGGGCCAGAACATCAAGTACGACAGCCATGTGCTGCAAAACGCAGGCATCCACGTGCGCGGTTATGTGCACGACACGATGCTGCAAAGCTATGTGATCGAGGCGCACAAGCCGCACAGTTTGGAAAGCCTGGCGCAGCGTCACCTCGGCCGCCAAGGCTTGAGTTACGAGGATTTGTGCGGCAAAGGCGCGCATCAAATTTCCATCGCGCAAGTTGACATCGCCAAGGTCGCGCAGTACGCCTGCGAAGACAGTGACATGACCTTGCATGTGCACGCCACGCTGTGGCCGTTGATCGAAGCCGATGCGGGTTTGCGTTTTGTGTACGAGCACATCGAGATGCCCACCGCGACCGTGCTGCAACGCATAGAACGCACCGGTGTGTTGATTGCGCCGGCCACGCTGGCCGCACAGAGCAAGCAGCTTGCGGAGCGCATGTTGGCGCTCGAGGCTGAGTCTTACGAACTGGCCGGCCAGCCGTTCAACATGGGCAGCCCCAAACAAGTGGGCGAGATTTTGTTCACCAAGCTGGGCTTGCCGGTAAAGAAAAAAACTGCCACCGGCGCACCCAGCACCGACGAAGAAGTGTTGGCCGAATTGGCCGCCGACTATCCGCTGCCAGCCAAGCTGCTGGAGAACCGCAGCTTGGCCAAACTCAAAGGCACGTACACCGACAAGTTGCCCCTGATGATCAACCCCGCCGACGGCCGCGTGCACACCAACTATGCGCAGGCCGTGGCAGTGACGGGCCGCTTGTCCAGCAACGACCCCAACCTGCAAAACATCCCCATCCGTACCGCCGAAGGCCGCCGCGTTCGGGAAGCTTTTATTGCACCGACCGGCTGCGTGATTTTGAGCGCCGACTATTCGCAAATTGAGCTGCGCATCATGGCGCACCTGAGTGACGACGTGGCGCTGCTGAAAGCCTTTACCGAAGGTGTGGACGTGCACCGCGCCACGGCGGCGGAAATTTTCGGAACTGAGGCTGCGGCCGTCACCAGCGAGCAACGCCGCTACGCCAAGGTGATCAATTTCGGCCTGATCTACGGCATGAGCGCCTTCGGTTTGGCTGGCAATTTGGGCATAGAGCGTAGCGCCGCTGCTGCCTACATCGAGCGCTACTTTGCGCGTTATCCCGGTGTGAAGCGCTACATGGACGACACCCGGGCCAGCGCGAAAGACAAGGGCTACGTGGAGACAGTTTTTGGTCGACGCCTGTGGCTGCCCGAGATCAACAGCCCCAACGGCCCGCGCCGCGCCGGGGCCGAGCGTGCTGCCATCAACGCGCCCATGCAAGGTACCGCGGCCGACCTCATCAAGCTGGCCATGATTGCCGTGCAAGCTGTTTTGGACCAGCAAGCACGTGGCACCCGCATGGTGATGCAGGTGCACGACGAGCTGGTTTTCGAGGTGCCAGAAGCCGAGCTGGCCTGGGCCAGGCTGGAGGTGCCGCGCATCATGGCTTCGGTGGCGTCACTCAAAGTGCCGCTGCTTGCTGAAGTAGGCGTCGGGCCGAATTGGGACAAGGCGCATTGAGGCCACACGCTGGCCGTCGGTACTTGTCCGGCCTCATGACTCGGGGTTCAGCAGGTAAAGTTGATTTGGGCCTGCAGTCGCAGCTCAAACCCTCAGCATCCAAGAACAGTGCCCCATGAAAAGTGACATCGAGATTGCCCAAGCCGCGAGCCTTCGCCGCATCACCCCATTGGCGTACGAACGCTACGGCATCCCCGATGACCACCTCTCGCCTTACGGTCACTACAAAGCCAAACTGTCGCTGGACTACGCCAACTCGCTGCGCGCGCAGCCCGAGGGCAAGCTGATATTGGTCACCGCCATTTCGCCCACACCGGCCGGTGAAGGCAAAACCACCACCACCGTGGGCTTGGGCGACGCGCTCAATCACATCGGCAAAAAAGCCATTATTTGTTTGCGTGAGCCGTCGCTCGGGCCGGTGTTCGGCATGAAGGGCGGGGCGGCTGGCGGCGGCATGGCGCAAGTGGTGCCCATGGAAGACATCAACCTGCACTTCACCGGTGATTTTTCGGCCATCGCACTTGCGCACAACCTGCTGTCCGCCCTGATCGACAACCACATTCACCACGGCAACGCCCTCGGATTCGATGTGCGCCGGATCACCTGGAAGCGGGTGATGGACATGAACGACCGCGCGCTGCGCGACCTGACCGTGGCCTTGGGTGGCCCCGCCAACGGTTACCCGCGCGAAGACGGTTTCGACATCGTGGTGGCCTCTGAGGTGATGGCTATTTTTTGCTTGGCCACCAGCCTGGCCGACCTGAAGCAGCGTTTGGCCAACATCGTGGTGGGACATACCTCTGCGCTGCAACCCATACGCGCCAGCGACCTGAAAGCCCACGGCGCGATGGCCGCGCTGTTGAAAGACGCATTGGCACCGAATGTGGTCCAGACGCTGGAGAACAACCTGGCCTTTATCCACGGCGGCCCGTTTGCCAACATCGCCCACGGTTGCAACACCGTGCTGGCCACCGCCACGGCCTTGAAACTGGCCGACTACGTGGTCACCGAAGCCGGGTTTGGGGCCGACTTGGGGGCCGAAAAGTTCATCGACATCAAGTGCCGCAAATCGGGCCTGCGACCGTCGGCGGTGGTCTTGGTGGCCACGGTGCGCGCGTTGAAGTACCACGGCGGTGTCGAGGTCAAAAATGCGGGCGTGGAAAACCTCGATGCCCTGCAAAAAGGCCTGGTAAATTTGGAACGCCACATCCGCAATGTGCGCGAGCATTACGGCTTGCCGTGCGTGGTGGCGATCAACCACCGCACCGAAGACACGCCCGCCGAGATCGAGCTTCTCAAACGGGCAACTTCCGCGTTGGGTGTGGAAGTGGTGCTGGCCCGCCACTGGGCCGAAGGCGGCGCGGGCGCCGCCGACTTGGCGCGCGCCGTGGTGGCCTTGTGTGAGCAACCGAGCCAGATGCGTTTTGTCTACGAAGACGCCGACACGCTGTGGCAAAAAGTAGGCAAAGTCGCCAGCTCGATTTACGGTGCCAGCGAAGTCACGGCTGATGCCAAGGTGCGGGCGCAAATTGACGCGCTGCAGGCCCAGGGCTACGGGCACTACCCGGTGTGCATCGCCAAAACCCAGTACTCCTTTTCCACCGACCCCAAACTGCGCGGTGCCCCCAACGGCCACGTGCTCAACATCCGCGAAGTACGTTTGGCAGCAGGTGCCGAGTTTGTGGTCATGGTTTGCGGCGACGTCATGACCATGCCGGGTCTTCCCAAAGAACCCGCGGCGCACGCGATAGATGTGGACGCCCACGGGAAGATCAGCGGCTTGTTTTAACAGGATGAATTTGGCGGCGCAAATGTTCGCGGGCGATGGCAACACTCAAGTTATCCGGCAGCCGGGCAGTCACTCAAAAAGCGCCGGCGCGGTCGCGGCGGGCGGCAACTTAAGTAAAAGCGAAAACTCAAAAGTGGGTTTTCGTGACCTCGGTCAGCGCGGGGAGCGGGTTCACTCGCTCACAGAGTAAACGGGACCCACCCTTTCGACACCGCCTTTGCGCCAAGTCATGCCGTCGCCCGTCAAGCCACTGCCAGCTGTGGCCGCTGCGTCAGCAGCGCAAAAATCTCTGGCAGCCGCGCCTCGGTGGCACGGCGCCCGGCGTCTACCAAGTAGGGCATGGCCTCGGTGTCAAACAGCCCGACGCGTCGTTCCAACGCCGGCATCAGCGTGATCAGCCGCTGCCCCTTTGAGGTGGCCGCTGCAAGTCGGGCCTCGACGAGGTTGTTGGTCATTGCCGAAGTGATCTGCGCCAGCATCCGCGTCGGACGGTCGACGCGGTGCGGCATCGGCGACGCGAAGCCCAACGCCAGCACGCTGTGCGCGTCGCTGGCCGCACTCACCGGCAGCGGGTCCGCCACAAAGCCGTCGATCAGGCGCTTGCCGTCGATCTTGACCGCGGCGAACATGAAGGGCAGGGCCACCGCCGCGCGCAACGCCTCGACCACGCTGCCACGTTGCAGCACCACCGATGAGCCGGTCGCCACGTCGACCGTCGTCACGCGCAGCGAAATGCGCAGGTCTTCCAGACGCACGTCCCCGAAGGCCTGATCGAGCCGCGCCACCACCGGGCGATCGTCGCGCAGCGCAAAGTCGGCGTTGAAGCCGCACAGCCGCGGCCACAGCATTTGCGGGATGGCCGCCCAGCGCCGTTTGCGGGTGATTTCGGCCGACCACAACGTGGTCGCAATGCGCACGGCCTCGGTCGCGTTGTGGCCGGCCGCTATCAGCGCGCCGAACATGGCTCCGGCGCTGCAACCGACGATCAGGTCGGGCACCAGGCCCTCGCGCGCCAGCACTTCGGCCATGCCGAGCGCGGCAATGCTGCGAACGCCGCCGCTGCCAAGAACCAAGGCGAAGTGGGGGGCGGTGGAGGTGGAGTGGCTCATCGGGTGATCCAGTTCTGGAGTTGCTGGAGCGCGGTGCGGCGCACCGGGTCAGTCACCGAGCGCGCTGAAGAACCCGGCAACGCGGGGTCGGGAACACCGAGTCGCTCTTGCACCTGGACAAGCCGGTCGTCTTCTGGGTCGGGCGTGCAACACAGGCCGCAGCAGCGCATCAACGCCAGCATGGGCAGGTTGCTGCTGAGCACCTCGCCGTGCAGCCAGCGCAGGCCGGCTGTCTGCGCCGAGTTGCGCAGCGCGGCCATGGCCCAGCCCCCCAGCCCGCGTCGCTGCCAGCGCTCGTCGACCATGAGGGCAAATTCAGCGCCGCTTGCGCCATCGGCGTTGGCGTCGCCACCCGCGTCGATGCAGTAGCGGGCGTCGGCGACCGCGCGTTCGGCGCCGCGCTCAAACGCCGTCACGACGAACGCCACTTCACGTTGTGGGTCGATGCAGCACATCCGCCGCACCTCATCGGCCGAGATTTGAACCGCCCCGTGGAAGCGGTTGCGCCTTCCGGCCGGCGAGAGCCCGGCGATCAGCTTGGCGATCAGTTCACCGTCCTGCGGCTGCACCGGGCGCAGCGTCATTCGGACGCCGCCGCGCAGCATGCGCACGTCGACGCTCGCGGTCGGGATCGGGGGCGCGGTCGGAGTCGCGGTCGGGCAACGCTGCGTCAGACAGCGCCCCACCGGCGGCGCTGCTGCAGAGGCAAAGTGCAAGAAGTGGCTGTTCATGCGAGGCTCCCTGAGGTGGGCTGCTCGATTCGAGCGGCCCTACAAAGGACATCGCAAACGGCGGACGCAACCCGCCATGCAGGGTCAACTATTTTCGAAATGGACCCGAACTGTCCGTCGCAGTCGGACGCTTTGCCTGCCAGCGGTTCAGCTGGGTTCGCAGTGGCGCGCCGGGCCCCAGGTCGGTGGGAATTTGCGTGAAGGCCTGTTGCCACAAGCCACTGGCCGCCGCAAAGCTGCCACGGGCATCGGCCAGTCTGGCGCGCAACATCAACTGCTGGGTTTGGGTCAGCGGCAGCTTGCCGGTCAGGTCCTTTTCGCGCAAGAGTTGATCCACCCGCGCCAGCCGCGACTCGGCTGCTGCGAAGGCGCCTGCGCGGATGTCCCAATCTGCGCGCAACAGCGCGCCTTCCATCCACCTGATGGAGTTGGGCGGATCTGCATCGCTGCCCGCCAACAGGCTGGCAAATATGGCGGCCACCGCGGCCTGGTCGTTTTGCGCATCGGCCAGTGCCAAGGCCGTGTGAGCATGTCGGTTCCAACTGGACTGGCCGGGCAGGCTTTTGTTGGCGCGCCGAATCGAAGCCGCTTCTTGCATCAGCGCTGCCGCCTCGGGCAAGCGCTGCTGCGCGATCAAGGCATTGGCCAGGTCTTCGCGCAGCTCGGCTGACATCAAGGTGCCAGCACGGCGTTGGTCACGCAGGGCGATGGCGCGTCTGGCCATCGCTTCAGCCTGCTGCAGTTGGCCCAGCACCAGCAATTCACGGCTCATCTCGACCAGCACCATCGGCAGCGTGAACAGATCGGGCTGTGAGGCCGCCTCGAGGCTTGCAAGGTTGGCGGTTTGCTCGGCCAAGGCGTCGGTAGGGCGTTCTTGGGTAGCCAGCACTCGGCCCAGGCGCAGGCGGGTCTGGTGCGTGTCCAGGTGCTGCGCGCCGTGGATGCGCAGGCTCTCAGTCAGGGCCGTGCGCAGCGTCGCTTCGGCGGCCTTGGGCTGCATCAAACTGGACTGTGCTTCGGCCAGCATCACACGCACGCGAAGCAGGTCAAAGCTCGGTTCGGTCGCCTCACTTTCGCCCACGCGCAGCGCCTCGCTGAAACGTTCTATCGCCAGTGCCTGGTCGCCGCTCGCCTTGGCGGTGCTGCCTGCCACCGTGAGGGTCTGCCACAGGTTCATGGCGTCGCTCAGGGCGCGTGCGTCTGCGACGGCACGCTGGGCGTACGACTCGGCCAGCGCCTGGTCGCCGCTTTGGTGCAGTTGCGCCAGTTCGGTGTACAGCTTGGCAGTTGCCGTGCTGGGGCGCTGCGGCAGGCGCTGGGCAATCGTCAGGCCTTGTGCCAGCACCTGCTGGCGTTCGTCGAGGCCATCGGCGTGGTTCAGCAGTCGGGCCAGCTCGACCAGTTGCAGCAGGTGCTGCTGGCTGTTCACACCAAACAAGCGCGCGGCCGAGTCCACGCTGCGGCGGGCAAACGTCAGGCTTGGTTCCAGCAGGCCCAGTTCGTCGTACAACTCGCGCAGTGACTGTGTGATCTCGGCTTGCGCTTCGGGCTGTTGGGCCAGCGCCGCGTCCAACCGTGCAGCGCCAATGTCCAGCAACTCCCGCGCAGTCACCAGGCGCGCTTTTTGGGGGTCACTTTGGCGCGCCGAACTGGTGCGAAAAATGTCGAGCAAAAACCCCTGCACTGCATTGGCTCGTGCGGCTTGCGCGCGGGCGGTTTGGGCCTGCCACAGCGCAACGCCGGTGCCCGACACCAGAGCCGCCGCGGCCAGCACGCCCGACGCCACAGGAACGCGGTGGCGCCGAACAAATTTGCGGGTGCGGTAGCCCAAGGTGTCGGCATGCGCAGCGACGGGTTCATGACGCAAATAGCGGCGCACATCGTCGGCCAGCGCTTGTGCCGTGCGGTAACGGCGCGTCGGCTCTTCGGCCAAGGCACGCGCCACGATCTGGTCGATATCGCCTTCGCACTGGCGCGCCAGGCGCTCGGGGGTGCTGTCGCGTTGTGCGGCGCGCTTTTTGGCGTCTTGCCCGTCGCGGCACAGGCGGCTGGGGCGCTGTACGGTGGCCAGTGCGGCGGCTCGCATCCAATCGGTGAAAGCGCTTTTCCAGTCCAGCCCGCTGACGTGCCGACCGGTCAAAAGCAGGCACAACAGCACGCCCAGGCTCCAGACGTCGGTGGCGGTGGTGACGGGTTCGCCGCGCACTTGCTCTGGCGCGGCCCAGGCGGGTGTGAAGGCGCGCTGGCCGGTGCGTGTGGGCTCGGCGCTGGTGTCAGGATTTGCGTCGCCCGCGGTGTCACTCTTTGCGTCAGCCCGCGCGCTGCCACCGTCCAGCGATTCCACTTCGAGCAGCTTGGCAATACCGAAGTCCAGCAGCTTCACCTGCCCGTCGTCGGTGACCATCACGTTGCCGGGTTTCAGATCGCGGTGCACCACCAACTGCACATGCGCGGCTGCCACGGCTTCGGCGACGTCGGCAAACAGCGCCAACCGGGCCTCGATGGGCAGTTGGCGCGTGTCGCACCACTGGTCGATAGGTTGGCCCCGCACCAACTCCAGCACCAGGTAGGGCTGGCCCCCGCCGCCTTGGCTGTCAGCCCATCCGGCGGCCACCCCGGCGTCCAGCAGCCGCGCAATGTGCGGGTGCTGCAAGCGCGCCAGGATGCGGCCCTCGCGCTCGAAACGCTGGCTGGCCTGCGTGCCGGGTGCGTTTGAGAACAAACGCCCGTGCATGAGCTTGATGGCCGATTGACCGTCGTGCCGACCGTCGCTGCGCCGCGCCAGCCAAACGCTGGCCATGCCGCCTTCGCCCAGCGGCGCCTCGATGGTCCAGGCTCCTATGCGTTGGCCCACACCGGCGGCCGGGCTCGAGCCCGCGTTTGAACTTTGGCTCGCAGAGGAGTCTGACGGCCGGGCCATGGTGCGCAAGTAGTCTTGTTGTAGCGCCGCTTCATGCTGTTGAAGCAGGGCGCGCAAGGCCAGGGCATCGTCAAGCGACAAGTCCTGTTGCGCGGCCAGCCACGACTCGCGCTCTGCGGCCGGCAAGTCGAGCACACGGTCGAGCAGGGGACTCAGGCGGGTCCATGTTTCGGGGGTCATGGTGCTGACATCGTGAAGCGCCAGTCAAACACGACACGTCTCATGGCCTGGGTCACGCGGCCTCAGCTTTTGACCATGCCCAGCAGCAGCGCACGCGCTTTGTCCCAGTCGCGCTGCGCGGTGCGTTCAGACACACCGCGCAGTGCGGCGATCTCGGCAAAGCTCAAGCCCGCAAAAAACTTCAGGTCGACCAGTTCGGCCAAGCGCGGATCTATGACGGCCAGGCGCTCCACCGCTTGGCCGATGTGTTCCAGTTCATCGGCCCCAGCGTCGTGCACAGCGCAGGCGTTTTCTGCCACCAGGGTGTCAAAAGTGACAAAGTCCAAATCACCGCCGCGCTTTTGCGCGCTGCGTGCTCGGGCATGGTCAATCACGATGCCGCGCATCGCCCGCGCTGCATAGGCCATGAAGTGCCCGCGGTCGGCAAAGTGCAAACCCGGCCGGCCCTGCAACTGCAAGTACGCCTCGTGTAACAACGTGGTTGCAGATATTTGCGCCCCAGAGGCGCCCTTGTAAAGCTCACGCTGTGCCATCCGGCGAAGCTCCGCGTAAAGCGTTTGAAAATCGGGAGCTGGCTCTGGTGCAGACGTCATGCGCGGATAGTAGCCAGCGCCCTTGGGCGGCGGTACCCCTATCAACACGGCCCGACCGACGCGGTCGCGGCAGGCGAAGAACAAAGCAAACGAGCGGGACTTCGATACCTCAGTCCGAACGGGGGGTGTGTGCTGTTGCCTGTCGTGCAAACGCGAAAGCGGGACTTTGACACTTCAGTCCGAACGGGGTGTGTGTGCTGTTTCGCATCGTGCGAACCCGAAAGCGGGACTTCGATACCTCAGTCCGAACGGGGTGCGGGTTGCGTTGCCCGTCGCGCAAAAGTTAACGCGGGAGTTCGTTGCCTCAGCTCGAACAGGGTGTTGTGTGCGTTCGGTTTTCGGAACGTGCTTTCAACACGCGTCAACGGCTTCCCGGCAACCTCAAACGTAATCTGTCATCGGCGGGCAACTGCACACCAAATTCCTGTCCCCGTAAACGTTGTCCACGCGCCCCACCGGCGACCAATATTTGGCGCCGCGCAGCGAAGCCACTGCAAACCCAGCCTCTTCGCGTGTGTAGGCGTGCGACCAATCAGTACCCATCAACGCAGCTGCGGTGTGCGGCGCAAATTTCAGCGGGTTGTCCTCGCGCGACCAAACCCCAGTTTCGACTTTGCGTATCTCTTCGCGAATCGCAATCATCGCGGCGATGAAGCGGTCCAACTCGTGCAGCGGCTCGCTCTCGGTGGGCTCCACCATCAACGTGCCGGCCACCGGAAAGCTCAAAGTGGGCGCGTGAAAACCGTAGTCGATCAGGCGCTTGGCAACGTCTTCGGCGCTGATGCCACAGTTTTCTTTCAACGGCCGCAAATCCAAAATGCATTCATGCGCCACACCGCCGCCTTTGAACGCCGCGATCTTGCCGCTGTAGTGAATGGCGTAGTGGTCGGCCAGTTGGGCGGCCACGTAGTTGGCGCTGAGGATGGCCACTTCAGTGGCGGCCTGCAAACCCTCGCTGCCCATCATGCGCACGTACATCCAGCTGATCGGCAACACCGCTGCGTTGCCCAGGGGCGCAGCACTGATGGCGCCCACACCCTGAGGTGTGACCAGCCCTGATGCATGGTGCGCGGGCAAGAACGGCACCAGGTCGGCCACCACGCACACCGGCCCCACGCCGGGACCGCCGCCGCCGTGCGGAATGCAAAAGGTTTTGTGCAAATTCAGGTGGCTCACGTCACCGCCAAATTCACCAGGTGCTGCCACGCCGACCAGTGCATTCATGTTGGCGCCGTCCACGTAAACGCGGCCGCCGTGCTGGTGCACCAAGGCGCACAGCTCTTTCACGCGCGCATCGAATACGCCGAAGGTAGACGGGTAAGTGATCATCACTGCGGCCAGGGTGGCGCTGTGTTGTTCGCACTTGGCGCGCAGGTCAATCAGGTCGACGTTGCCGCTGGCGTCGCACTTCACCACCACCACTTGCATGCCGGCCATTTGCGCGCTGGCCGGGTTGGTGCCGTGCGCCGATTCGGGGATCAGGCAAATGGTGCGTGCATGGTCGCCGCGCGAGGCGTGCCAGGCTTGAATCACCAACAGGCCGGCGTACTCACCTTGTGAGCCGGCGTTGGGTTGCAAGCTGATGCCGGCGTAGCCGGTGGCCTGGCACAACCACTCTCGCAGTTGCGAATCCAGTTCGGCATAACCGGCCAACTGATCGGCCGGTGCAAATGGGTGAATGTTGGCAAATTCGGGCCAGGTGATGGGCAACATCTCACTGGTGGCGTTCAGCTTCATGGTGCACGAACCCAGCGGAATCATGGTGCGGTCGAGCGCCAGGTCTTTGTCAGACAGGGTGCGGATGTAGCGCAGCATTTCGGTCTCGCTGTGGTGACGATTGAAGATGGGGTGGGTCAGGTAGGGAGTGGTGCGGCGAAGCTCCGTCGGAATGAGCGATTCTGCGGTGGCGGCGTAGTCCTCGAACACCGGCAGTTCTTGGCCGGGCAAGGCAAAAAGTTGCCACAGCGCGTTGATGTCGGCGCGGGTGGTGGTCTCGTCCAGCGCAATGCCCAGCATTTCGTCGCCCCACTGCGGAAACCGGCGCAGGTTCATGCCCTGGGCCACCGCATCGGCAGCGATCGTGGCGCTGTGCTCGCCGGTGGTCACGGTGATGGCGTCGAACGCGGTCGTGGCACCCAGCGACCAGCCCAAGTCGCGCAGCCCATGCGCCAGGATGGCGGTGTAGGTGGCCACGCGCTGGGCAATGCGCTTCAGGCCTGCGGGCCCGTGATACACAGCGTACATGCCGGCCATCACCGCCAGCAACACCTGCGCCGTGCAGATGTTGGAGGTGGCCTTTTCGCGGCGTATATGTTGCTCGCGGGTTTGTAGCGCAAGGCGGTAAGCCGGGTTGCCGTGCGCATCGATGCTCAGGCCGACCAATCGGCCCGGCATGGAGCGCTTGAACTCATCGCGGCAACCGAGATAGGCCGCGTGAGGCCCGCCGTTGCCCATGGGCACGCCGAAGCGCTGGGTGTTGCCCACCACGATGTCGGCGCCAAATTCGCCGGGTGGTTTCAGCAGCGTGAGTGACAGCAAATCTGCCGCCACGATGAAGGCGGCTTGATGCGCATGCACCTGCTCGGCGGCGCCACCGAAGTCGTGCACCGCGCCATCGGTGGCGGGGTACTGCGCGATCACCGCGAAATAGCTGCCAGCGTCGATCAAGCTGTTCCATTGATCCGCCGAACGTGCCACCACCACGCTGATGCCCAAGGGCGTGGCGCGTGTCTGTATGACTTCGATGGTCTGCGGGTGGCAGTCACCGGCCACGACGACGGTGTCGCTTTTTGATTTGACGCTGCGCTTGGCCAGGGTCATGGCCTCGGCTGCGGCAGTGGCTTCGTCCAGCATCGACGCGTTGGAGATGGCCATGCCGGTCAGGTCGCACACCATGGTTTGGAAGTTCATCAAGGCTTCCAGCCGGCCCTGTGAAATTTCGGCCTGGTAGGGCGTGTACGCGGTGTACCAGGCCGGGTTTTCCAAGACGTTGCGCTGGATCACGCCGGGCGTGAGCGTGCCGTGATAGCCCTGACCGATGAAGCTTTTCAGCACCTTGTTTTTGCTGGCGATGCGGCGCATTTCTGCGAGCGCCTGCGCTTCCGACAAAGGCGCGGGCAGCGTCATCGATTGGCTGCGCGCAATGGCGCGTGGCACCACGGTGTCGATCAGGGCGCGACGCGACGCGGCGCCGATGACGCTGAGCATGTGCGCTTCGTCCTGCGCGTTGGGCCCGATGTGGCGCGCCACAAATTCGGTGGCATTTTCAAGTTCGGCGAGTGATTTGTGGGCAGACATCAGCATGGCGGGGCGTCCTGAGAAATTGAAATTCAGAGCTCTGATTCAAGCGCGAGCTTTTAGGCGTTTTTGACCAACAAGTCGTAAGCCGGTGCGTCCATCAAGCCTTCAAATTCCTTCATGTCCGACACACGGACTTTCATGAACCATCCGCTGCCCAGGGGATCGGTGTTGGCCAAGGAAGGGTCGCCGCGCAGGGCTTCGTTCACTTCCACCACTTCGCCGCTCACCGGCATGTACAGATCAGCGGCCGCTTTTACCGACTCGACCACGCCTGCCACTTCACCTTTTTTGAAGCTGCTGCCCACTGCGGGCAAGTCGACGAACACGACATCGCCGAGCGCGTCCTGCGCATGCACGGTGATGCCGACAACGGCGGCTTCGTGGTCTTCAATGTTGATCCATTCGTGGTCGGGCGTGTACATCGTGGTCATGGTTTGGCTCCAGGAAAAAATCGGAAATGGCGTGGAAGGGCGGGACGTTCAACCGTCAAAAATTGATCTGCAAAAATTTCAGCCGCGGAAAAGTTCATCCGCGAAAGTAGCGGTGCGGTGCGAACGGCATGGCCGTCACACGCATCGGGTAGCGCTTGCCGCGCACTTCGGCATAAACCTCGTGGCCGATGGCGGCATGGTTCATCGCCAGGTAGGCCATGGCGATCGGCTGGTTCACGCTGGGTGCCAAGGTGCCGCTGGTGACCGTGCCCAATTTGTGGCCATTGGCATCCACGATCAACGCGCCTTCGCGCACAGGCACGCGTTCCAAGCCTGTCATGCCGACACGTTTGTTGCTGGCGCCCGCCGTGAGTTGCGCGTTGATCACATCTGCGCCGGGGTAGCCGCCGGCGCGCGCGCCACCCGGGCGCCGCACCTTTTGGATGGCCCAGGTCAGCGCGGCTTCCACGGGTGTGGTGGTGGCGTTGATGTCGTGGCCGTACAAGCACAGGCCTGCCTCCAAGCGCAATGTGTCGCGCGCACCCAAACCGATGGGCATGACCTCGGGCTGCGCCAGCAAGGCGCGCGCCAACGCTTCGGCTTGTTGGGACGGCACCGATATTTCAAAGCCGTCTTCGCCGGTGTAGCCCGAGCGCGTGACAAAACAATCGGCACCATTGAGCGTGAAGTCGTCGCCGGTCATGAAGGTCAATTCGGCCACGCTCGCATTCAGGCGCGACAGCGCAGTCACAGCCTGCGGGCCTTGCAGCGCCAGCAAGGCGCGGTCTGGCAGCGGCACCACGGTGCAGCGGTGCCCGATGTGGGTGATGAGGTGTAGGGTGTCGGCGTCTTTGCAGGCGGCGTTGACGATGAGGAAAAGGTCGTTGTCGTGTTGAGCGGAGCGCCGCGCGATCATCAAGTCGTCCAGGATGCCGCCATTGGCGTTGGTGAACAACCCGTAGCGCTGTTTGCCCACTGGCAAATCGACCACATCCACAGGCACCAAGGTTTCCAGTGCCGGCGCCGCATCGCCGCCCAGCAAGCGCAACTGGCCCATGTGCGACACGTCGAACAAGCCGGCTGCCGCGCGACAGTGTTTGTGCTCGGCCATGATGCCGGCCGGATAGCTGACCGGCATGTCGTAGCCGGCAAATGGAACCATCTTGGCGCCGAGTTCGATGTGCAGCGCGTGGAGCGGGGTTTGCAGAAGTGAAATTTGCAAGGGTGGCGCAGCGTCAGACATCAAAGTCTCCCAGGGCATTCACGGTGCCAACCTCCGCAGACGCAAGTCTGTGGGTGGTTGGGGATGCCCTCGCTGTCCGCTTTACCTGAGAGATTGGCGGCCGCTGCCTGAACAGAATGCCGCTTGCCCCTTCGGTGGACTCACGCGCTGGTGAGCCTCTCTCCAGTGAGGAACGCGGCAAAATTTCACCGCGCTTGTCAGTCCTTTTGCCTGAGCGTTCCTGCCTGCAGTGAAGCTGGCTCTGCGCCTTCGGCGGCTTCTCTGGGAAGCTCTCTCCTGACGGGTGAAAGTGTAGCAGCGAGGCATGCTTTGCAGTCACGGATTGGAGTGACGCTTTGCCGTCAAGTCGCGGGAGTATGGTCATCCACAGTCCGCACTGAACCGAACCCAAAAAATCGATCCGGAGACCGCTTTATGACCTCTATTTTCGACACCGACCTTGGCAAAAATGCCGCCAATTACGTGCTGTTGTCGCCGGTAAGTTTTGTTGAGCGCAGCGCCGAGGTGTTTGGTGATTTGACAGCCGTCATCCACGGCCAGCGCCGCTACACCTGGCGGCAAACGCGCGTGATGAAGGGCTACTTGAAAACGCCCACGGCCAAGGCTTTTGAAGGCGGCTGGTTCCACACCGGCGACCTGGCGGTGATGGAGCCAGATCGCTACGTCAAGATCAAAGACCGCAGCAAAGACATCATCATCTCGGGCGGCGAAAACATCAGCTCGCTTGAAGTGGAAGACGCGCTGTACCGCCACGCGGCCGTCATGACCTGCGCCGTGGTGGCCAAGGCCGACGCCAAATGGGGCGAAACGCCGGTAGCGTTTGTCGAGCTGAAACCGGGTGCGGAAGTAAGCGCAGCAGCTTTGATTGCGCACTGCCGGGATCTGCTGGCGGCCTACAAACTGCCACGCGATGTCCGGTTTGAAGAGATCCCGAAAACGTCGACTGGAAAGATCCAGAAGTTCGCGCTGCGCGAGCGCGTGAAGGGGTCTGCATGAATACGCCGCAGCAGCCCTTGGTGTTGTGGTCTGCGGACCCACGCGGCGTGATCACGCTCACCTTGAACCGACCCGACGCCTTCAATGCGCTGTCCGAGGCGATGCTCGCTGCGCTGCAAACCGAGTTGGACGCAGCAGCCGCTGACGACGCGGTCCGGGTGCTTGTCTTGGCCGCAGCGGGCAAAGCCTTTTGCGCCGGTCACGATCTGAAAGAGATGCGCGCTGAGCCTTCAACGGCCTACTACGAACGCCTTTTTTCGCAGTGCACTCGCGTGATGATGAGTCTGCAAAGACTGCAGGTTCCGGTGATTGCCAAGGTGCAAGGCGTGGCCACGGCGGCCGGATGTCAACTGGTGGCGATGTGCGATTTGGCGGTGGCCTCGAGCGAGGCCAAATTCGCTGTCAGCGGCGTCAATCTCGGCTTGTTTTGTTCCACGCCCAGTGTGGCTTTGTCGCGCAACCTGCCGCGCAAGGCCGCTTTCGAAATGCTGGTCATGGGCGACTTCATCAGCGCCGAACAAGCCCTGGCAAAGGGCTTGGTCAACCGCGTGGCGGCGGCTGGCGAAGTTGACGCCGCCGTTGAATCGCTGGTCGCGTCCATCGTCGCCAAACCCCGTGTCGCGGTGTCGATGGGCAAGGCCCTGTTCTACCGTCAGATCGAGGCAGGAATGGAAGCCGCGTACACAGACGCGGGCCACACCATGGCTTGCAACATGATGGATTCCGCCGCCCTGGAAGGCGTGCAGGCTTTCATCGAAAAGCGCCCGCCGAACTGGCGTCTCTAAACTGACGGCAGCGCTGGGCTAGAAAAACTTGAGCACTCCACATGAAGATCCTTGTCCTTAACGGCCCCAATCTCAACCTGCTCGGTCAACGCGAACCAGAGCTTTACGGGCACACAACCCTGGCCGATGTCGAGGCTCTGTGCGTGGCGGCAGGCACGCGTTTGGGTTACGCAGTGGAGTGTTTTCAAAGCAATCACGAAGGCGTGCTGATCGACAAGATTCACGGCGCGGGGCAGCAATGTCGTGCCGGTGAATTGTTGGGCGTCGTGCTGAACGCGGGCGCTTTGACGCACACCTCGCTGGCGCTTTTTGACGCCGTCAAAGGCACGCATCCATTGCCGGTGATCGAGGTGCACATCTCCAATGTGCATGCGCGTGAGGCCTATCGCCACCACTCCTGGATTTCGCCTGCCGCCGCAGGCATCGTGGTGGGCTTCGGTGTGGACGGCTACGTGCTGGCCATCGAGGGTTTGGTGCGAAAGGCTGCTCGTCAATAGGAAGCGAACTGGCGCACCCCCCAAGTTGCGTTGCCGCTTGCCCGCTTTTTACATCCCCGAATAGTTCGGCCCACCGCCACCCTCGGGCGTCACCCACACAATGTTTTGCGTCGGGTCTTTGATGTCGCAGGTTTTGCAATGCACGCAATTTTGTGCATTGATTTGCAGGCGGTCTGAGTTGTCGGGGTTCTTCACGTACTCATACACACCAGCCGGGCAGTAGCGCGATTCCGGCCCGGCGTACTGCGCCAGGTTGACGCTGACGGGCACGCTGGCGTCGCGCAGGGTCAGGTGCGCGGGCTGGTTTTCTTCGTGGTTGGTGTTGGACACAAACACCGAGCTCAAGCGGTCGAAGCTGATGACGCCGTCGGGTTTGGGGTAGCTGATTTGCGGGCAGTCTTTGGCAAGCTTCAAGCTGTTGTGGTCTGCGGTGGTGCGACGCAAAGTCCAGGGTGCTGTCTTGACGCCCAAACGCGGCAGCAGCCACTGCTCTACAAACGTCATCACGCTGCCCACGTAGAAGCCTTTTTTGAACCACGGTTTGAAGTTGCGCGCCTGGTGCAACTCGGCATGCAGCCAGCTTGCCTCGAACGCAGCCGGGTAGGCATTCAGGTCGTCGTGTTGACGGCCTGCGACGACCGCTTCAAACGCGGCGTCGGCCACCAACATGCCGGTTTTGATGGCGGCGTGGCTGCCCTTGATGCGCGACGCGTTCATGGTGCCGGCCTCGCAGCCGATGAAAGCACCGCCGGGAAACACCATCTTCGGCATGCTGGCCAAGCCGCCGTTGTTGATGGCACGCGCGCCGTAGCTGATGCGTTTGCCACCTTCGATGTGGGCCAACACCGCAGGGTGTTTTTTCCAGCGCTGCATTTCCTCGAACGGATTCAGCCAAGGGTTTTTATAGTCCAGGCCCATCACAAAACCGAGCGTGACTTTGTTGTCTTCCAGGTGGTACAAAAACCCGCCACCGAAGGTGCTGGTGTCCATCGGCCAACCGGCCGTGTGCACGACCTTGCCGGGCTGCGCTTTGGCGGCCGGTACTTCCCACAACTCTTTGATGCCGATGGAGTAACTGGCCGGCTCGCGGTTGGCGTCGAGCATGTATTTGGCGATGAGCTGTTTGCCCAAATGCCCGCGCGCTCCTTCGGCGAACACGGTGTACTTGGCGTGCAGTTCCATGCCCAACTGAAAGCCGCTGCCCGGTTCGCCTGACTTCTCGATTCCCAGGTTGCCGGTGGCCACCCCTTTGACGGCGCCGCCTTCGGTGTAGAGCACTTCAGCGGCTGCGAAGCCGGGGAAAATCTCCACGCCCAAGGCTTCTGCCTGCGTGGCCATCCAGCGCACCACATTGCCCAAACTGATCACGTAGTTGCCGTCGTTGTGCATGCAGTTGGGCACCAGCGCGTCGGGCGTGCGAAAGCTCCCCTTTTCGGTGAGGATGTAGACGTCGTCGCTGGTCACCGGTTGCTTCAGTGGTGCCTCCAGTTCTTTCCAGTCCGGAAAAAGTTCGGTGATGGCTTTGGGGTCCATCACCGCACCACTCAGGATGTGCGCGCCGGGCTCTGAGCCTTTTTCCAGCAGCACCACCGACACCTCTTTGTTTTGCGCTGCCGCCAACTGCTTGATACGAATGGCTGCAGCCAAGCCGCCGGGTCCACCGCCGACAATCATCACGTCGTATTCCATGGCTTCACGGGGGCCGAATTTATCGAGGATGGCTTGCGGCGTCATGCGGTTTTCCTTGCACTTTGATAGGTAGGAGTTTAGCGGGCTGCGTTTAAAAAGAACGGTCGTGCTATTTGCGGCCACCTGAATCAGGCCGGTTTATCTACCGCACGCCACAGCACGCTCAAACCACACCCGCGGCGCGCTCAAACCGCATGCTTCAGCGGCTCAGATCGAGCGATCGAGCCGCGGGCTGCGTGCTATCTTCAAATCACTTTTCCGGCATCCAGAAAGACAAACCCATGAGCTACAACATAGACCTGTCAGGCCGCGTGGCTCTCATCACCGGTGCGTCCAGCGGCCTGGGTGAGCAGTTTGCGAAAACATTGGCGGGCGCCGGTGCAGCTGTGGTGCTGGCGGGGCGCCGAATGGACCGTCTGAAAACTTTGCGCGCCGAAATTGAAGGCGGCGGCGGCGTCGCCCACGTCGTGGAAATGGACGTGACCGATCACGACAGCATCAAGGCCGCTGTGGCACATGCTGAGACCGAAATGGGCGGCATCGACATCCTGATCAACAACTCCGGCGTCAGCACGACGCAAAAATTGGTCGACGTGACCGAAGAAGACTACGACTTCATCTTCAACACCAACACCAAAGGCGCATTCTTCGTGGCCCAGGAAGTCGGCAAGCGGATGCTGGCACGCGCCAAGGGCTCGGCGCCCGGCACCTTCACCGGCGGGCGTATTGTCAACATCGCATCGATGGCCGGTATCAAGGTGTTGGGTCAAATTGGCGTTTACTGCATGAGCAAGGCGGCAGTGGTGCACATGACGCGCGCCATGGCGCTGGAGTGGGGCAAATTTGGCATCAACGTGAATGCGATTTGCCCGGGTTACATCGACACCGAAATCAACCACAAACATTGGCAAACCGAGCAAGGCAAGCGCCTGATCGACATGCTGCCGCGCAAGCGCGTCGGCCACCCAAAAGATTTGGATTCGGTGCTGATGATGGTGTGCGCCAAAGAAAGTCACTTCATCAACGGCACGGTGATTCAAGCCGACGACGGCTTCGCGATTTGACTTGCTGGTGGCCATGAGAGAACTGACCGCGCTGGAAGCACGCGTCTTGGGCGTGCTGTTTGAAAAAGCCCTGACTGTGCCCGACAGTTACCCACTGTCGCTGAACACCGTGGTGCTGGGCTGCAATCAAAAAACCGCGCGTGACCCTGTGATGAATGCGTCTGAAGCCGACGTGCAAACTGCCGTCGAGGCGCTGAAAGCTCTGAACCTGGTGTTCGAGCGCAGCGGCTCGAGAGTGACCAAGTTCGAGCACAACATCGCGCGAACCATGGTGTTGCCGGGCCAGTCGGTGGCCTTGCTGGTGACGTTGATGCTGCGCGGGCCGCAAACCAGTGCCGAGCTGCGAGGCAGCACAGAACGGTTGCACCGCTTTTCCGATGTGTCGTCGGTCGACGGCTTTTTGGTGGAGTTGGCCGAAAGGTCTGCAGAAAAAGGCGGGCCCTTGGTGGTGAAGTTGCCTCGCGCGCCGGGTGCACGCGAAGCGCGGTGGGCGCATCTACTGTGCGGCGCAGACTTTCCGGTGGTTGCCGCCGCTGCCGCTGCCGGTTCGGTGGGCGACGAGGATTTTGTGGCGATCAGCGAGTTGGCCACCTTCAAGGCCGATCAAGCAGCAATGAGTGACGAGATTCAGAGCCTCCGCGCACTGGTTGAGCGTTTGTACGTTGAGCTGGGCATCTCGCGCGGCTGAGAACGAGACTGATCACGCCGCTCAGCGCGCCACGCACTGGACAAACGAGCGGGCAAACAAGCGGCCAAACAAGCGGGCAAACAAGCCGGCATTTGAGGTACACGAAAAGAGCACCATGCGCATCGAAATACCCGACCAGAAAAAGCTCGTTTTCCAAATGACCATGCCCATGCGCTGGGGCGACATGGACGCGATGGGTCACATCAACAACACCATCTACTTCCGCTATCTTGAAACGCTGCGCATCGAATGGGCGAGAAGCAGCGGCCTGCCGTTGAACAAAGACGGCGAAGGCATCGTCATCATCAATGCGTTCTGCAATTTTTTAATTCAGCTTGAGTACCCGGGCGACGTGTTGGCGAAAATGTATGTGGCCAACGCCGGACGCAGCAGCTTCGACACTTATGCCACCTTGGAGCGTGTTGACATGCCCGGTTTGATTCATGCGACCGGAGGCGCCACCACGGTGTGGACCGACTTTCCGCGCAAAAAATCGGCGCCGCTGCCCGATGCCGTGCGCGCGCTGATCGACTGACAGGCAACGAGTTGTTTAATTTTTTGAATTTGGAGAGTGAAACCATGAACAAGGTATTTCCCAGCGCTGCGGCCGCACTTCAGGGCATCGTCCAGGACGGCCAATTGATGGCCGTCGGAGGCTTTGGCTTGTGCGGCATTCCAGAGGCCTTGATTGCCGCGCTGCGCGACAGTGGCGTAAAAAATCTGACCGTGATCTCGAACAACGCCGGAGTTGACGGCTTTGGTTTGGGCCTGCTGTTGGAGTCGCGTCAGATCAAGCGAATGATCTCCAGCTACGTCGGCGAAAACAAAGAGTTCGAGCGCCAGTATCTGGCCGGTGAACTGGAGCTGGAATTCACGCCGCAGGGCACGCTGGCCGAAAAACTGCGTGCCGGTGGTGCCGGCATTCCGGCTTTTTTCACCAAAACGGGCGTGGGCACTTTGGTGGCGGAGGGCAAAGAAACCCGTGAGTTCGACGGCGAGGTGTACCTGATGGAACGCGCGCTGTTGCCTGATGTGTCGCTGGTCAAAGCCTGGAAGGCCGATCGCAGCGGCAACCTCATCTTCCGCCGCACGGCGCGCAACTTCAATCCTGCTGCAGCGATGGCCGGAAAAATCACCGTGGCGGAAGTGGAAGAGATCGTTGAGACCGGCACTTTTGACCCCGATGCAGTGCATTTGCCAGGCATTTATGTGAGCCGCATTGTGTTGAACGCGTCGCCTGAAAAACGGATTGAGAAGCGCACTGTGACGGTCGTTGAGCCAGTGCTCGCTTGAATCGCGCGATCACCACACCACCCTTTCAGAAAGAACCCATGCCCTGGACACACGACCAAATGGCCGCTCGCGCGGCGACTGAATTGCAAGACGGCTACTACGTCAACCTCGGAATTGGCTTGCCCACGCTGGTGGCCAACCACGTATCGCCTGACATTGAGGTGTGGCTGCAAAGCGAAAACGGCATGCTGGGCATCGGCCCTTTTCCGACCGAAGATCAGGTGGATGCCGACCTCATCAACGCAGGAAAACAAACCGTCACCACGATTGCCGGCTCCAGCATTTTTGGATCAGAGCAAAGCTTCGCAATGATTCGCGGCGGCAAAATCAACCTCAGCATCTTGGGTGCCATGCAGGTCAGCGCCAGCGGTGATCTGGCCAACTGGATGATCCCCGGCAAGATGGTCAAGGGCATGGGCGGCGCCATGGATTTGGTGGCTGGCGTGGCCCGCGTGTTGGTGCTCATGGAGCACGTGGCCAAAAAGAAGGACGGCAGCATCGACCTGAAAATTGTGCCGAACTGCACCTTGCCGTTGACAGGCGTTGGCGTGGTCGACCGCATCATCACCGACTTGGCTGTGCTCGACGTGACGCCGAAAGGCCTGGTGCTGGTCGAGCTCGCCGAGGGCGTGACCCGCGAAGAGTTGCAGTCGAAAACGGGCGTGCCGATCTTCTGACTGGTCAAGTTGCTCGGGTGCGAAGGGAGCGTGCAAAAAAAGCGCTCCGGCGCATCAGCGCTCAGTTGGCGTCGGTTTCGATTCGGCGTAACTGTCGCTGAGCCGCTGAAAGTCCGATGCGCTGCCTTCGCTGACTTGCATCTTTTCGTCGACCAAGAAAGATGACGGCACATTGAAGCTGCCGCGCGCCTGTGGTTGCTCAACTTGACGTCGTTCTTGTGCGGCCAGCGCGTCGCGCATCTTGGCGCGCAGGCTTTCCAAGCCCGGCGGCGCAGGCTCGGTCCACAGGCCGTCAAGTTGTCGCAGCGCTTGCTTCAAATTTGCAGCGCTCATGTCAAATAAAAACAACCCGTCCGCGTTGATTCGTTTCAACGCTGACTCGACAGCGGCAAGGTGGCGAAATGTTTTTCGGCTGCCCGGCGCCGAGTCCAGCAATTCAGCAAGGCATGCCATCGCGGCGGCCGGCGCAGCTGACTTTGGGTTCATCGAGGCAGTCGCATGCAGGTCAAGCGACGCGGGAGCGGCGGTGTTGCCCTGTGCGACTTTGCCTGTGCCTTCGAGCATGACCTTGTGACCACCGTCTTCGCGCTTGAACCTCAGCTGTTTGCTGAACAGAGCCTGAACCAGCCTGACCGGCGCGGATGCTGCGGCTTGAGGCGTTTCGCTCGCTTTGGAAGCGACTTTCGAGAACGGATTGATCGACATGGCGGCGAGCGGTCCTTGACAAGACTTGCAAAACGCGACGCTGCGTTCGTCAAGATATCGGCGCATTTCAGCCAAAGCACAGCGGCTTTTTTCGAGCAAGGGGAATTAATTCTCGGATTCGGCACGATTTACTGCGGTGCCGCTTTGTTGTGACGCCACCTTGTCGGGGTTGCCGTTTCAAACCCCGCGGTATCGAACCCGCTGCGTTCAGCCCGCCGTATCAAGCCAGTTTTTTCAAGGCGCGAGCTGCCTCGGTCACCAATTCAGGTCCTTGGTAGATGAAGCCGGTGTAGATCTGAACCAGGTCAGCGCCTGCTGCCACTTTGGCTTGTGCGTCGGAGCCGCTCATCACGCCGCCCACGCCGATGATGGGGTAGGCGGGCCCCAGGGCTGCGCGCAGTTGGGTGATGACGCGGTTCGACGCGGCCAACACCGGTGAGCCGCTCAGCCCGCCCAACTCGGCACCGTGCGCCATTCCCTTCACGGCGTCGCGTGCGATGGTGGTGTTGGTGGCAATCACGCCGTCGATTTGGTGGTGCTGCAAAGTGGCGGCAATGACTTGCACCTGAGATTCGTCCAGGTCAGGAGCGATCTTTACGAAGATGGGCACGCTGCGGCCGTGTTTTTTGGCCAGCTGTGTTTTGCGTTCTTGCACAGCCGACAGCAAGCCGTTCAACGCAGCGTCGCTTTGCAGGGCGCGCAGGTTTTGGGTGTTGGGCGACGAGATGTTCACCGTCACGTAGTCGGCGTGCGGGTAGACGCCGTCGAGGCACAGCAGGTAGTCGTCTACGGCGCGTTCGATGGGCGTGGCGGCGTTCTTGCCGATGTTCAAACCCAAAATGCCGCCGCGGCGCCTGAAGCTGGCGCGCTGCACATGGCTGACAAACGCGTCAAGGCCGTCGTTGTTGAAGCCCAATCGATTGATGAGGGCGCGGGCTTCAGGCAAGCGGAACATGCGCGGTTTGGGGTTGCCGCTTTGGGCCTTGGGCGTGACGGTGCCAACTTCGATAAAGCCAAACCCCATGGCGCCCAGACCGTCGATGCACTTGCCGTTTTTGTCCAAACCTGCAGCCAAGCCAATGCGGTTGGGGAATTTCAGACCGGCCACGGTCAGCGGGTCGTTGATGCGAGTCTGTGAGACAGCGCAAATGAGCGGCGTGTGCTGGATGCGCGCCAATGCGCCCAGCGTCAGATCGTGCGCGGCCTCGGGGTCGAGGCCGAATAAAAAGGGGCGTGTCAGCGCGTAAGGAATGAGGGCCATGCGTTCAACTTTGGAGCTTGTCTTTGATAATGGAGCATTGTCGCAAATGCCCTTCTTTTGCACCCCTTTCTTGCACCCCTCTCTCGCAACCTTCTCTTCAACATACCCAAGCTGCATGAACCAAGACGAATTGAAAGCGCTGGTCGGCCACGCCGCGCTGGCGTATGTGGTGCCCGGCAGCGTGGTGGGCGTGGGCACCGGGTCTACCGTGAACTGCTTCATCGACGCGCTGGCTACCATCAAAGGCAGCATCGCCGGCGCCGTGTCCAGCAGTGAAGCGAGCAGCCAGCGCCTGCGTGCACACGGCATCGCAGTGCTCGACAGCAACAACGTCATCGGCATCCCGGTGTATGTGGACGGTGCCGACGAAATTGACGGCAGCGGTTTCATGATCAAAGGTGGTGGCGCCGCGCTGACACGCGAAAAAATAGTCGCCGATCTGGCCGAGCGTTTCGTGTGCATCGCCGATGCATCGAAGCGTGTGCAAGTGCTGGGGCGTTTTCCGCTGCCGGTGGAAGTGATCCCGATGGCGTCCAGCCAAGTGATGCGACGTCTGCGCGCTTTGGGCGGTGAGCCCGAGTTGCGCAGTTTGCAAAGTGGAACGGCGCCGCGCACCGTGGTGGTCACCGACAACGGCGGCCATCTCATTGACGTGCGGGGTTTGCACATCAGCGACCCGCTTGCGATGGAAGAGATGATCAACCAATGGCCGGGCGTGGTGAGCGTGGGCATCTTCGCGCGGCACAAAGCCAGCGTGTGTTTGTTGGGCACGGTTGATGGTGTGCAGACCCTGCGTTTTTGAGGCTTCGAGCCACCGAAACCGCGCGCAAAACAGCGTACCCTCACAGGGTTCACTTTGCACAGAGAGATGCGCCCATGGCCAAGCCCAACTATTCATTCGAAAAGCGCCAACGCGAGTTGGCCAAGAAGAAGAAAAAAGAAGAAAAGCTGAAAGACAAAGCCGGTCGCAAGGTCGGTGAAGGCGAAGACGGCAGCGAGCCGTCTGATGCTGACGCTGGCGATGCGGTGCCCACGCAGCCACCCGCGACACCTGCGCCCTGACGCACGAACCGAGTTGCTGCCATGCCCACACTGAAGCCGCGCCGATCACAACCGGTCAAGTCGCCTCAGGGTGTGGCAACTGCGAAGATTGCAAACGCGCCAAACGCGGCGAACGCTTCAAACGCAGCAAACCCAGCCAATTCAGTCAAGACCCACGAGCCGCGCCATGCGCCGGCTCTCAAAGCGGGCTTTAAAACCATCGCCGCCGAGGTGCAAAACATGCACTTGGCAATCTCATCCCAATCATTCAACGCCTTGGCCTGCGTGCCGGGCGTGAGCGTGCCGGCGGGGTGGGTGCGCAGCGCCCACGACGCCATCACCCACGGCGTTTACACGGCAGTTCGCCGTGGTGGCGCGGCCGCACTCAGCGCCGCGGCCGTGGTCGAGCGTTTGACGGTGGATGCTGACGCGCCGCTGTCTGACGCCCACCGCAAGGGGCGCAGCGCCATCAACGGCGTGTTCGGCGACGCGCTGGCGCTGGCGGGTAACCCTTTGGCGCTGCCAATGAGCCTGCACCAGCACGGAATCGAATTGACCCTTACGCGCGAGTCGCTGGCCGGTCTTAAACCGCGTCTGGTGGTGTTTTTGCACGGCTTGGCCTGCGACGAAAGCAGTTGGCAAGCGCAAGCCGGTGATGAGGCAACGAGCTATGCCGGCATGCTGGAGCGCGATTTGGACGGCGATTCCGCGGTCAGCACCGCGCTGCTTCGCTACAACAGCGGCATGGCCGTTGACGACAGCGCGGTGGCTTTTTCTGCGCTGATGGAAACATTGGCTCAATGGGCACCGGCGCGTTTTCGCGAACTCACGCTGGTCGGGCACAGCATGGGCGGTTTGGTGGCGCGGCGCGCATGTGCCGTCGCGGCGGCATCGGGAGCGACGTGGCAACGCCGCGTGGGCAGCATCATTTGTCTGGGCACGCCGCACCAGGGTTCGGGTTGGGAAAAGCTCGGGCATTTGGCAGCAGCGGCTCTGTCAGTGAGCGCTGTCACGCAGCCGCTGGCTCGGTTGGCCAATGCGCGCAGCCGAGGCATTCAAGATTTGCGACACGGCCTGGAAAGCAATTTCCTGAGCCCGCTTTCCGAGCCGCCTCTGCGCCTCATCACAGGCAGCTTGAACGACGACAACTCGGGCGCTTTGGGCAAGCTCGCCGGAGCCGTTTTGGGTGATGGCCTGGTGGCGCAATACAGCGGCAGCGATAAGCCGGGCAAAGTCGCTGGTGCCCGCGCAATTGCCCGCGCAATTGACGGCGCAAGTGATGACACAAGTGACGACGCAAGTGACGACACAAACAGCAACGCCGGTAGTGACGGCTTGACGGCTGATGTGCAGCGGGTGCATTTGCCTGGGCTCGGTCACATGGCGCTGCTCCATCACCCCCGCGTGTATGCGGCGCTGCGCAGTTGGATAGGCGCGGGGTCGGCCCATGCAGCGGCCCAAGCACGGCCCAAGCATCGGCCCCGATAGCTTGAGCTTTCACTGAAGCGGTCTTGTCGCTATGGCCCAAAACACCCGCGACGATTTAAGCTGAAGCTGTCTGCAATTCAACGCCACGGCACCCCACGGAGAAAGCCCCATGCAAATTCAAAGCCCTGCGCGCGCGCCAATTTCCGGCCTGTCCCATGTGGTGGGCCTCAGCACGCCTGCGCTGTCTGAACTGACCATTGGCGAATGGCTGGACGCCACTGCCGCCAGCGGGCCTGAGCGCGCCGCATGTGTGTTTTGCGACACCGGCGTGCGCTGGTCCTGGGCGCAGTTGCGTGACGAGGCTGACAAGCTTGCCGCTTCCTTGCTGCGCCTGGGCTTTGTGACCGGCGACCGGCTGGGCATTTGGAGCCCGAACCGCAGCGAGTGGATCTTGGCCCAGTACGCCACCGCACGCCTCGGCGTGGTGCTGGTGAACATCAATCCGGCATATCGTTTGGGCGAGCTGGAGTACGCGCTGAACAAGGTGCAGTGCAAAGGCTTGATCAGCGCTCCGTCCTTCAAAACCAGCGACTACCTCGGCATGCTGCAAACACTGGCACCCGAGTTGGCAGATTGCGCGCCCGGCGATTTGCAAGCCCTGCGCTTGCCACATTTGCGCTGCGTGATTCGCATGCAGACGCATCCCGAACAGGGCATGCAGCAGCACACCGCGGGCATGTTCAATTGGCTAGACGTGTTGGAGCTGGCCGACGCCGAAAGCACAGCCGAGGCGAGTCGCATCGGCAGCACGCTTGACCGCAACGACGCGGTCAATGTGCAGTTCACCAGCGGCACCACCGGCCACCCCAAAGGGGCCACGCTGACGCATCGCAACATCGTCAACAACGCCGTTGCCGTGGCGGCTGCCATGGGCTTCACGGCGGACGACAAGCTCTGCATACCGGTGCCGCTGTACCACTGCTTCGGTATGGTGATGGGCTCGCTGGTGTGCACCGTCACGGGTGGCACGATGGTGTTTCCGGGTGAAGGCTTCGACGCCTTGGCCACGCTGCAGGCCTTGCAAGACGAGCGCTGCACAGCGCTGCACGGTGTGCCCACCATGTTCATCGCCGAGCTTGACCATCCCGAATTTTCGCGCTTTGATTTGTCGGCACTGCGCAAAGGCTGCATGGCCGGCAGCCCGTGCCCGGTGGAGGTCATGAAGCGTGTTGTCACCGACATGCACATGAGCGAAGTCACCATCGCCTACGGCATGACCGAAACATCGCCGGTGTCGTTTCAAAGCGCACCCACCGACCCTTTGGACAAACGCGTGTCCACTGTGGGCCGTGTCATGCCGCACCTCGAGGTCAAAGTCATCGGCGCGGCCGGCGAGTTGCTGCCCGCCGGGCAGACCGGGGAGTTGTGCACCCGCGGCTACAGCGTCATGCGCGGCTACTGGGGCGATGACGAAAAAACAGATGAGGCCGTGCGCGACGGCTGGATGCACACCGG
>JBBRGA010000010.1:0-42762 GCA_038241115.1 Burkholderiales bacterium
ACCTCGGGCGGGTGCTTGAGGCTCCAGGCTTAAGGCTTGACGCTTCACGCTCGGTGCCTGAAGCCTGCGCCGTGACCTTGCGCCAGAGCCTCAGCCGCGCGTTTCGTCGAAAACCACCGTGTTCCGCCCGGCCTGCTTGGCGCGGTACATCGCGGCGTCTGCGCGGCGCAGCAGTTCTTCGCGCAGGGCTTGCGGATGCTGGCCCCTGAACACGCAAACGCCAATGCTCGCCGAGCAGCGGTACTCAAGAATGCGGGTGACTGCTCCGCCGCCGTCCGTCAGGCCCAGCGTGTAGGGCGTGGCCAGCAGGTCGCGGATCTTTTCTGCCACGCTGCCGGCACGCTCGGTCGAGGTCTGTTCGTCGGCCGAAAGCTCGGCCAGCACCACGACAAATTCGTCGCCGCCGTAGCGCGCCACGGTGTCGATTTCGCGCACGCTGGACAGCAGCCGCTGGGCTACCTGTATCAGCAGCAGGTCACCCATCGCATGGCCGTGTATGTCGTTGAGCGGCTTCAGGCCGTCGATGTCGACAAACAGCACCGCCCCGTGCAACCCATGCCGCTTGCTGGCGCTCAGCACCTGCTCGAGCCTGTCGTTCAGCAGGCGCCGGTTCGGCAGCTGCGTCAGCGGGTCGTTGAACGCCAGGCGGTGCACTTGCTGTTCCATCTCTTTGCGCCTCGTCACATCGCGGGTGAGGCCCACGAAGTGCGTCAGCCGGCCTTGCGCGTCGTGCAGCGGCGAAATCAGCAAATCATTCCAGAACGTGCTGCCGTCCTTGCGGTAATTCAGGATTTCACCGCTGAAGCGGCCGCGTGCACTCAGTGCCTGGCGTATCAAAGCCACCGTGGCGGGGGCGGTCAGTGGCCCCTGGAGCAGGCGCAGGTTGCGGCCGACCAGTTCGCCGTGCATGTAGCCGGTGACGGTGTCGTGCGCAAGGTTGGCCCACACCACCGCGTGATCCGGCCCGGTGATCACAACAGCCTCGGAGATCGACTGCAAAACCTGATCGTTCAGCCGAAGTTGCTCGTCGCGCTTGGCCAGCACCGATATCGTCCGGTTGAATGCGTCGATGAGCGTGCCCACCTCGTCGGCCAGCCCCACCGGCAACGGTCGCGGTTCTCCCGCTTCACGGGCCTGAAGCGCCAGCAACTCGGCCGCAGCCACGGCCGGCGCCAACTGACGTCGCAACAGCCACCAGGTCAGAGTGCCCAGCACCAGCGTCAACAGCGCCGCGGCGCCCAAGATGCGCCGAAGCAGTTGCTGGGCCGGCGCCAGCGCCTCGTCAAGCGGCAGCGATGCCACCACGTCCCAGTCGGCCCGCGCCACATGGCGTCCCGAGTTCAGCACTTCGATGCCCTGCGGATTGGTCATCCTGACCGTGCCCTGATAGCCGGCCAAAACACGGTCGATGACGGCGTTGGCCCCTGGCGGCGGCAGTGTTTCCATGATGCGGCCGACTTGGCTGCCGGTGATGATCAGCCGTTGCCGCGGCGACACCAGGAACAGGTCGCCAGTCTCGCCGTAGCGGTGGCGCGTGATGAGGTCCAGAAAGCCAGGCTGGGCCAAGTCGATGATGCCGGCCAATGCGCCCACCACCTGCCCCGCGCGGTCGCGCACCGGCACGGCCATCAGAAGCTTGGGTGGCAATGATGTTTTACCGGCCACTGGCGCGCCCCCCAGCTCTTGGCCGTTACCGAGCACCGCCGCCAGCTGAATGCGATAGCTTTGGCCGTCGTGCTGATTTGCCGTCGGGCTGACTGCACGCACCATGCCCTCGGCGTCAGCGAAGAAGGTGCCGCCGCTGAACAGCTTGGGTGCAAGGGGGTAGCGCGCCAGCAGCATCTGCACCTCGAGGGGTGCGGGCATTGAAGATGTAGTTGACGCTGCCGCGCCCAACTGCGCGGACATCTCATTCAGCGCCGCCATGCGCATCTCAACCTCGTCGGCAATGCGAGCAGACACGATGGACACAGTCGACAACTGCTGCCGGCCAACCAGCGCCAGCAGGTCCGCGCGAAGCATGTGGCTGACAAAGTAGGCCAGCCCCCACAGACCGATAACGAGAACAAGCAACGTCAGCACAACGATGCGTGTTTTCAGCGATCTCGGTCTCAGGAATTGCAGGTCCATGGACTCAGGCTGGTTGAGTTTGGCAAGGCATGCTGCGCAAAGCATAGATCGGCGGACGTGATCGCGCAACGCTCACGTGCCCTGAGCTGTGTGAACTTCAGCTCGGCAACGCCAGTTCGCATCACGCTGCCAGGCCCGCCGCGGTGCAGTGCGCACAGCCCCGCACAGCTCGTCACGCAGCCACGGCTTTACCCGCCTGTTCCGCTGATCGCGCAGTCGCTCGCTGCCGAACACTGTGCGAAAGCGTCTGCGGTTCGCCGTCGCGCAGCCCGTGCGTGGTTGTCGCCGTCCAGCTTTGCGCCCTCTCAACTTCCAACCGTTTTCCTGACCTTCCGGCCCAGCGCCGCTGCCATGCCTCACATCCGCAAATTGCTTCAATCTGTGCGCGCCCATCCGCGCTGGGCCGGGGCCTTTGCGCTCGGGCTTTTTCTGCTGACTGGCGCGGTGACGCTTCAGCAGCGCGCCGCCAGTGAAGCGCTGGCGCGCCAACTGCCCGAGGTGCGCGCCTTTGAGGCCGACGCGCAGGCGTGGCTGCACAACGAAAAAGCCTTGGCCGACTTCAGACGCAGCTTGGCCGCGCGCGAATTAACGGCAGTGGGCCTGGCAGCATCCACAGCCGGTCTGGTGCTGTACACGCTGAAGAACGGCGACAAAGCCAGCACCACCGTGCCCGGCTGCACACCGGCGGGTTGCGCTGGCACCTTGCTGGACAGCCTGGGTGAGCGCAGCGCCGAGGCAGGCTTTGCGCTGGTCAGCGTGCACGTCGACCCCCGCACCGCCAGCCACCGACTGCTCGGCCTTGCCGAGACGGTACTGACGCCACTTTTCGTGGTCGGTCTGGTGCTGGGCGCGATGTTCGTCGCCACGCGGTTGCAAATGGGTTTGGGTGGCGCATCGATGTTGACGGTGCAGCCGCCCACCCGTTTTGCCGACGTCGTGGGCAGCGACGAGGCCAAAGCGGCGCTGGCGCGGGTGAGGGCCTTTCTGGGTGAACCGGCGAAGTACGCGAGGTTGGGCGCCACGCCGCCGCGCGGCGTGCTTCTGGTGGGCCCGCCGGGCACGGGCAAAACGCTGCTGGCGCGGGCGCTGGCCGGCGAGTGCCAGGCCAACTTCATTGCGGTGGACGGCTCTTACTTCACGGCCATGTACTTCGGCGCGGGCGTGGCCAAGGTCAAGGAGCTGTTCAAGCTGGCGCGGCGACATGCGCCGTGCGTGCTGTTCATCGACGAAATCGACGGCATCGGCCAGCGCAGCCAAGGCCGCTCGGGTGGCGGCGGTGGCAGTGGCGGTGGCGGTGGCGGCGGGGCCGAGTCCGAACTCAACCGCATCATCAACCGCGTGCTCGTTGAGATGGACGGCTTCGACCCGCTGAGCAATGTCGTGGTGGTGGGCGCGACCAACCACGAAGACAACATCGACGAGGCGCTGCGCCGGCCGGGCCGCTTCGACATGCTGGTGCGCTTGGCGCTGCCGATGCTGCCTGACCGCCAGCGCTTGTTCGACCTTTACGTCGGCCGCCTGCACCACGACGGCTTGGCCGACACGCTGGCGCTGGCGCGCATCAGCGCTGGCATGTCGCCGGCCGACATCGCCAACACCGTCAACAAAGCAGCGTCGACGGCCGCCGAACAAGGCGCCGACCGCGTCGGTGCAGACCATCTGCTGCGCGCGGTGGAGACGCAGCAACTCGGCGGCGATGTGTCGCCCCTCAAGGCATTGCTCAGCGAAAGCACGCGCCGGCGTCTGGCCTACCACGAAGCCGGCCACGCACTGGTGGGGCATGTGCTCGGCGTCGGCTCGGTCGAGCGCGTCAGCATCGAGCCGCGTGGGCAGGCGCTGGGCGTCACCCACATCCACCGCGAGAGCGAAGAGCCGCTGTACCAAAAAGCCGAGCTGTCGGCCCGGCTGGCCATGCTGCTTGGCGGCCGCGAAGCCGAACTGATGGTGCTGGACAGCGTGTCCAGCGGCGCATCAGACGACCTGAAGCGGGCCTCGGAACTGGCCGTGAAGATGGTCGGCTCGCTGGGGTTCTCGGACCGCTTCGGTCTGCTGAGCGTGGCCGGCGTGCCCAAGGAACTGCTGGGGCCCGACGTTCAGGCGGCGCTGCTGGACGAGGCGCGCGCGCTGCTCGAGGGCGCGCAAGTGCGCTGTCGCGATTTGCTGGGCGAGCGCCGCGCGCAACTCGACGGCCTGGCCGCCAGCCTGCTCGACCACGAAGTGCTCAGCGGCCAGCCGCTGGCACGCTGGCTGAACGACCCCACCGAAGCGCAGCCCCTGCGCCAGGCGGCCTGATCATGGCGCTGCGCGGCGCAGCAGCTTGCATCGCACTGCTCAGCGCGACGGTTTGTCTCGCCGGCGAAATGACCGAGACCGAAGCCCGCTGGCTGCGCGGCGCCTGGCCGGTGGTCAGCCATGCCCGCGCCGAACTTCTTCCGCTGGACGTGGTGGTGCAGCCGCAGCCCAACCCCGACGCGGTGCCGCTGGCGCTCGGCTTTGTCGATGGGCGCTGCAAGCTGGTGCTGTCGCTGCGCGAGAACCCTGCCACCGCGCTGGCGCTCCAAGGGCTGGAGCCTGATCTCATCAACCCGGCGCTGGAATTGATGGCGGCGCACGAATTCGCGCACTGCCGGCGGCATCTGGACGGCACGTGGGCAAGGTTGCCATCCGGGTTCAGCCCGCCCGCCATTCCTGACGGCCTGGACAACGAGTTGCAGGGTGACTATGCCGCGATGCAGGCCACGCGCCGGGAGGAAGCGTTTGCCGACCTCGTGGGGCTGGCCTGGACGCAGCGGCGGCATCCGCAGTTGTATGCGCGTTTGCATGCCTGGCTGGTGGCCGTGCGCTCGGCCGACCTGATACCGGGCAGCCACCACGACACGCTGGCGTGGTTGCTGCTGGCACGCGACGGCACGGCGCTGTCCGGGCCGTCGATGTTCGAAAGCGCCACCAAGCTGTGGCGTGCAGGGCTTGCGGCAGAGCCCTGAGCGTCTGAGCCACCGGGGCACGCCGGACCACGTGCATGCTCTGCGCTCTGCACTCTGCGCTGTGCGCTTTGCGAGAAAGGCCGACCCAGTCGCTCAGACCCCGCGCCTGTATCCGCGCCTGTATGGCCCGCATCAGGCATGCCGTAGACTTTTCTGGCGACCTATCGCAAGCAAAAAGGAGCGAGCATGAACGAAATAGCCGGCTACCTGCATCTCGAACGATGGCCGCCGCAACCGGGTCTGCTGTTCTGGCTTGCCTTGACCCTGGTCGCCGGAGCCCTGCTCGGCGGCGCCGTATTCCGCGTTCTGGGGCTGCCGCGCATCGTTGGCTACAGCGCCGCTGGCATGGTGGTGGCTGCGCTGGGCCTCGGGCTTGGCGACGGCCGCTTGGAAGGCACCGACCGGCTCATCGTCGACCTCGCCATGGCCCTGCTGCTGTTCGAGCTGGGCAGCCGCGTCAGCCTGCGCTGGCTGCGGGTCAACCCGGCCTTGCTGCTGACGAGCGCTGCCGAGTCGGTGCTGACATTCGGCGCGGTGTTCGCAGCGCTTCGCTGGTACGGCCTGGAGGCGCATCTGGCGCTGGTCGGTGCGGCTTTGTTTGGCGTGTCGGCGGGCTCGGTGATCGGCCGCGTGGCGACCGAATTCAAAACCGCCGGTCAGGTGACCGAGCGGGCCATCGTGCTCAGCGCGCTGAACACGCTCTACGCGGTGCTGCTGCTGAAGCTGGTGATCGGTTGGCTGCACGTAGACCAGCGCAGCGACTGGATCGAGGGCGTGGCCCAGCCGCTTTACACCTTCGCCGGCTCGGTGCTGGTGGCGGGCCTGCTGGCGTGGCTGGTCGGCTGGGTGCTGCGTCGTTTCGACTTGAAGGAAGAGAACGCAGTGCTCCTGCTGCTCGGGCTGGTGTTGCTGGCGCTGACTGTCGCTCGGATGTTCGCCTTGTCCACACTGCTGGTGCCGTTGTTGGCCGGCGTGATGCTGCGCAATGCGAGTGATCGACCGTGCATCTGGCCGCGCCACTTCGGCACGGCCGGTGGTGTGTTGGTGCTGATGTTGTTTGTGATCGTGGGTGCGGCCTGGTCGGTCCAGGCGCTGACGCTGGGCCTCGTCACAGCGCTGCTGTTGATCGGCGTGCGAGCGCTGACGAAAACTCTGGTGCTGGTGGGTCTGGCGCGTGTCAGCGGCATCGACGCGCGCCAGGGCTTCGCTTTGGCGATGTGCCTGACGCCGGTGTCGGCCACGTCGCTGATCCTGCTGGCCGAGTTGCAGGCCACCCATCCGACCATCGCCGCGCCGTTGACGCCGGTGCTGCTGTCCATGCTGGCCGTGATGGCGCTTTTGGGGCCTGTGATGGTGCAAGGCGGCCTGCGAGTGGCCGGTGAACACCGTCCGCCAAAGCGGTCGGCGGTCAGGCAAAAAACAGCGCAGGAGCAAACCGCATGACCATCAGCAGAGGGCCTTCACTGGAACGATTCGCCGATTCGCGCTCATTGAGTTTGGGCGTTGAACTTGAGCTGCAGATCGTCAACCACCACGACTACGACCTCACGCCGGCAGCGACAGACTTGCTGCGCCTGATGGGGAAATACAAACTGCCCGGCAACGTCACACCGGAGATCACCGAAAGCATGATCGAGCTGTGCACCGGAGTGTGTGAGAACCACACGCAGGTGTTGGCGCAACTCACCGAGACGCGTGATGCCTTGGTGGCTTGCGCGGCGCAGCTGAATGTCGGCCTGTGCGGCGGCGGCACCCACGCGTTTCAGGACTGGAGCCAGCGGCGCATTTTCGACAAGCCGCGTTTCCATGAGGTGGCGGCGCTGTACGGTTACCTGTCCAAGCAGTTCACCATCTTTGGCCAGCATGTGCACATTGGTTGCCCCGGGCCGGACCAGGCGCTGGTGCTGCTGCACGGGCTGTCGCGCTTCATTCCGCATCTGATCGCGCTGTCTGCGTCTTCGCCTTTCGTGCAAGGCACCGACACCGGTTTTGACTCGGCACGGCTCAATTCGGTGTTCGCTTTTCCGCTGTCGGGGCGCGCGCCCTTTGTCAATCGCTGGGACGACTTCCTCGTCTTCTTCGACAAGATGACGCGCACCGGCGTGGTCAAGAGCATGAAAGATTTCTACTGGGACATACGGCCCAAGCCCGAGTTCGGCACGATCGAGGTGCGGGTGCTCGACACGCCGCTGACGATAGAAAAAGCCGCTGCGCTGGCCGGCTACATCCAGTGCCTGGCTCGGTGGCTGCGGATCGAGAAGCCGTTCGAGCCGCACGAGGACGATTACCTGCCCTACACCTTCAACCGTTTTCAGGCCTGCCGTTTTGGCTTGGATGGCACTTTCGTAGACCCGTCCACCGGCGAACACCGGCGCTTGCGCGACGACATTGAAGCCAGTCTGCAGACCCTTGAAATTCATGCCATGGAGCTCGGTGCTGAAAATGCGCTGGCTTATCTGCGCAAAGAGCTGGCCGGCACCGGCAACGACGCGAGCTGGCTGCGTGCGGTGCACGAGCAAGAACAGCTGCTGCCCGAGGTGGTGCGTCAGCAGTGCCGACGCTGGGCTGGCGACAAACCGTGAGCCAAGCGGAACCAGCGCCGCTGAAGATCGGCATGTCGGCCAGGCTGATGCACAAGCCGCCGCTGGAGCTCGGTTTTCGGAACAAGACGCTGCAGTACCTCGAACAAGCAGCCGCGCACTGGATCATGGCCCACGGCGCGATGGTGCTGATGCTGCCCACGCTGGGTTTCGATGCCGAAGTTGAACGGCGGCGCGTTTCGGTGCGGCACTACGTCGACGCGCTCGACGGCCTGGTCATTCAGGGCGGTGCCGATGTCAGCCCGACCAGCTACGGCCAGCAGCCGCTGCGTCCCGAATGGGCCGGTGACATCGTGCGCGACCGTTACGAGATGGAGCTGCTTGAAGGCTTTCTCGCCCAGGGCAAACCGATCTTGGGCATCTGCCGCGGCTGTCAGCTCCTCAACGTGGCCTTTGGCGGAACGCTGTACCAAGACATCGCCACCCAGCGCGACGGCGCCGAGCCTCACGTCGACGCGCAGCTCTACGATCAGCACAGCCACATGGTCGTGTTCGAGCCGGGTTCCAAGCTGGCCGATCTGTACAGCGGCAGCACGGGGGGCCGCGTGACCAGCATCCACCACCAGGCGGTGGACCGGCTGGGCGCCGACCTGCAGGTCGAAGCGCGTTCGGCGGAGGACGGTGTCGTCGAGGCCATCCGCGCGCGCGGCTCGAACTTCGTGGCCGGCGTGCAGTGGCACCCGGAGTTTCACGCGGTCAATCCAGGACTGCTGAGCAGCACACCGCTGCTCGACGGGTATCTGGCCGCCGCAAGAGCCTCGCAATCTGGGCGTTGACCGAAACTGTGTTGGTCACTCGGACGCGACAGTCAGACGTGTCGCCGCCGTATGCCGCGACAAAAGCTTTGACCAGCGCCCGAAACCTGGGCTACGGGTTCGAACAAGGGTCTCGCTGCGCCAACGACCACGCCACAGCGCGGCGCGCGAGTGAGGCGGTGGCGTCGATGACCGGCACCGTGACGGGCGCGTTGAATTGACCCGATGTGCTGGCCAACACCAACGGAATCTCGGTACAGCCCAACACCAGGCTGCCCGCGCCACGACTGACCAAGGCCCGTGCCGCCGCGCCGAGCAATTCGCTGGCCTCAGCCAGTTTGCCGAGTTTGACGGCCCGAATGCCAGGCGTCACCAGCGTTGACATTTCCGTCGCGGTGGAAAAAGTCCACCGAGCACCGGCGTACCTTGCCGACTGTGCGGCGCGCGCCGGATACAGGCCCGATTCCAGGGTGGCTTCGGTGCACAACAGACCCAACGGCGCGCCGGCCGCCGGGCCAATTGAAGTGCCCGTTGACGTGCCGGTTGACCTGCCGCCGATGGCGTCTTCCAGAGCCGCGTCCACCATGTGCAGCATGGGCACTTGGAGCGCAGCTTCGAGCTCGGCAAACCACAAATGCGCGGTGTTGCACGGCACAACGATCAGCCCGGCGCCGGCTTGAAGCAAACGCCTGCCGCTGCTGATCATCGCCGCCAGGGGCGACGCTCCTTCGCCGCGATAGGCTGTGATGCGGTCAGGAATTTGCGGGATGTTGCTGACGACCACCGGCACGTGGTCTTGGTCGCGGGTGGTGAAAGCGTCGGGCGTGGCGGCGATCAACTTCTGCATGAAGTCAACCGTCGCCAGCGGGCCCATGCCGCCCAAAACACCGACCACGCCGACCACACCGACCACGCCACTAACGCCATGACCTGGATCGCATGCCGCATCGAACGATTTCAGGATCGGCTGCATGGCGATTCCTTTGCCGTCAAGTGGCCGGTTTATCCGACAGCGCTTTGAGGTTGTCCAGCAGGTCTTTGCTCATCGGCGCATTCAGGTTGATTCCTTTGGGCGGGATCGGCGACTGGAACCACTTTTTGTAGAGCTTGTCGAAATCACCGCTCTTGATCAGGCCGGCCAAGGTGTCGTCCACCAGCTTCTTGAAGGCGGGGTCGTCGCGGCGCACCATGATGGCGTACGGCTCGACCTGTATCGCCTCGCCCACCACCGCCAAGTCGGCGGGGTTGACGGCACTGGCTTTCAAACCGTACAGCAGGATGTCGTCCATCGCAAAGGCTTCGGCGCGACCGGTTTGCACCAGCAAGGCCGACTCGGCGTGGTCTTTCGCGCCCAACAAATCGATGTTGAGTTTTTTCTCTTCATTCAAATTGCGAATGATGCGGAAGTTGGTGGTGCCGGTGGTCGAGACCACTTGCTTGCCCTTCAAGTCGTCCAGCGACTTGACGCTGGAGGTCGACTTCACCAAAAACTTCGTTCCTGTATAGAAAAAGTTTGTCGCAAAAGCCACTTGCTTTTGGCGCTCGCTGTTGTTGGTGGTGGAGCCGCATTCAATGTCGATGGTGCCGTTTTGCAGCAGCGGGATTCGGTTGGCAGAAGTCACGGCCTGGGTTTGCACCTTCAGGTCAGCGCGGCCGGTGGCCTTCTTTACTTCGTCCACCACCTTGGCGCAAATTTCCCAGGCAAAACCGGTGGGCTGGCCTTTGTCGTCGAGGTAAGAAAACGGAATCGACGCCTCGCGGTAAGACACCGTCATGCTGCCGCTGGCTTTGACTTTGTCCAGGGTCGATGTGGTTTGCGCTTGAGTCGCCGTGGCGCTCAGTGTTGAGGCAACAGCCAATGCGGCGGTCAGCAGTGAAGAATTAAATTTCATGGACAGTCTTTTGATGAGTTGTTTGATAGGTTCTTCGACAAGTAGAGGCAACTAGACACAAGTAGCGAATCAAAGCGGGCGGCTTGAATATCGACAGGCAAGGCGCACACAACACGCACGCAACGCGCACGAAACAAGCACGCAGCGCGCCCATATTCTGACGCCCGAACATCTCAGGGAAAACCAGCCGCTCCAGACTCATCTGACCCGTTGCAAGCCGCGCGCCAGCAGCACCGACCTGCCGCCGGACGGCCATGCTCCAATTGGGGCGAAAGAAGGTTCCCATGGTCACTCTCAAGCTGAATAAATCACCCAGATCCACCCCGCCCACCGACAAACGGCGCGACGAGTCCGAGACGCGCGGCCCAGTGCGCGGAGCAGGCAGCGCGCCTCGCACGCGCCCGACGCTGGCACAGGCGCAAGACCAAAGGGCCGAGCAGGAGGCCCGCTACCAAGAGCAACTGCGCCAGCGTTTTGGCAGCAACACCCCGCCTGCATACAACCGCAGCGCCGCACCCGAGCAACCCCTCAGGGAGCCCCGCGCAGACCGTCAGCGCGCGCCTCAGCGAGACGCCTGGCCCGCACACCAGCAAAACCGGGGCTCGGCGCCGCGCCAAGCGCGTCAGGAAGATCCGCGTGATGGACGCGATCCAGGCGATCCACGCGATCAAGGGCGGCATGTCCAAAGCCAGCCTGCCCAAGGCCAGCCGAACCCATACCGGCCCGATCAAGGTCAAGGTCAACGCCGTGCGGCCTTCGAGCCGCGTTATCAAAACGAGCAACAGCAGCCGCAGCCACGCCAGCAGCCGCGTTTTCAAAGGGAGCAGCAGCAGCATCCGCAGCCGCACCAACAGCCTGAACGGCAACCCGAACGGCAAACGGTTTGGCAACCCACAGCTCCCACTGATTTCCGCGACCGAAATGCGCGCGATGACCGTCTCTCAGAAAGGCCGCCGGCGTATCCACCAAAACGTCAGCCAGAGCGCGGGCCCGAGCCCTACAACGCACCCGCCGGTCGCGCCGCGCCGCGCGGTCGGGCCCCAAAAGGTCGTGATCGAGACGACGACGACTTCGACAACACGCCCGTGGCCGCGCCCGGCAGCATGCGGCTGTCCAAACGCATGAGCGAGCTGGGCATTTCGTCGCGCCGAGAAGCCGATGAATGGATACCCAAAGGTTGGGTGCGGGTGGACGGCCGCGTGGTCAGTGAACTCGGCTCGCGCGTGTTGCCCTCACAGCAAATCACGGTCGACGCGAAAGCCAAGTTCGTGCAGGCGCAGAAAGTCACGGTGATTTTGAACAAGCCGGTGGGCTACGTCAGCGGTCAGGCCGAAGACGGCTACGAGCCGGCGGTGGTGCTCATCAAGCCCGCCAACCAATGGCGCGAAGACCAGTCAGGCACGCGCTATTTGCTGACTCACTTGCGCGGCATCGCGCCTGCCGGACGCTTGGACATCGACTCGGTGGGCTTGCTGGTGCTGACGCAAGACGGCCGCATCGCCAAGCAACTCATCGGCGAAGACAGCGAGATGGAAAAGGAATATCTGGTGCGCGTCGAGCAAGCCCCCGAAGGCCTGTCAGACGCCGGCCTGGCCTTGCTGAATCACGGCCTGGAATTGGACGGCGAGGCGCTGCGCCCCGCCCTGGTCGAGTGGATCAACCAGGACCAACTGCGCTTTGTGCTCAAAGAAGGCAAGAAACGCCAAATCAGACGCATGTGCGAAGCCGTGGGTTTGAAGGTCACTGGCCTGAAGCGGGTTCGCATCGGCAACGTGATGCTGGGCGATTTGCCCGCCGGTGAATGGCGTTATCTGCGCGGCGATGAATCGTTTGTGCCGCTCAAGCCGCCGACGTCAGACTGACTTTTTTATTTTCTCTGGCAGCGCAGATTCAGCCGATCTGCCCGGCGATGGCTTTGCCCACATCCTGCGTATTCGCCGTGCCGCCGAGGTCAGGCGTCTTGGGCGCATGCGCATCGCTCAGCACGGCCTCAATGGCGCCCAGCACCGCGTCGTGTGCTTCGCGGTGGCCCAAAAAGTCGAGCATCATCGCGGCCGACCAAATCTGACCAATCGGGTTGGCCAGTCCCTTGCCCGCAATGTCGGGCGCAGAGCCGTGCACCGGCTCAAACAAGCTCGGCCATTCGCGTGTCGGGTTGAGGTTGGCAGAAGGCGCAATCGCAATCGTGCCGGTGCACGCCGGGCCCAGGTCAGACAAGATGTCGCCAAACAAATTGCTGGCCACCACCACGTCGAAATGCTGAGGGCGCTGCACAAAGTGCGCCGTCAGGATGTCGATGTGAAATTGATCCACAGCCACTGCCGGGTAGTTTTTTGCCATCTCGGCGACGCGCTCGTCCCAGTACGGCATGGTGATCGAAATGCCGTTGCTCTTGGTGGCCGAAGTGAGCTTGCTTCTGGGGCGCGACGCGGCCAACTCGAACGCAAACTTCAGCACGCGGTCCACGCCCACGCGCGACATCACCGTTTGCTGCATCACCACTTCGCGCTCGGTGCCCGCATACATGCGCCCGCCGATGCTGCTGTACTCGCCCTCGGTGTTTTCGCGCACGACCCACATGTCGATCTCGCCGGGCTTCAGCGCTTCGCCGGCACGGTTGACCAAAGGCGAGCGTATGCCTGGCATCAGGCGCGCCGGGCGCAGGTTCACGTACTGGTCAAAGTCACGTCGAAACTTGAGCAGCGAGCCCCACAGCGAGATGTGATCGGGCACTGTGGCGGGCCAACCTACCGCACCAAAAAAGATGGCCTCGTGGCCGCCGATCTGGTCCTTCCAGTTGGCCGGCATCATTTCGCCGTGACGCGCAAAGTAGGCGCAGTTGGCAAAGTCGAACGTGTCGAGTTGCAGTGCAATGTTGAATCGGCTGGCGGCGGCTTGCAGCACACGCAGGCCCTCCGGCATGACCTCGGTGCCGATGCCATCACCGGCAATGACGGCGACGCGGTGGGGGGCTTTGGGGGTTTGGCTCATGTTGTTTCCATAAAAAATCTCAGGTCGCTCTCAGGTTACTTTCCAGCGGCTCCAGACCAGCAAAAGAACCGGCACTTCATCGGCAAGAAAGCAGGCTCATCATTGCGGGCATTTTGGCGTTCGACAGCGTCTGCAGAACGACACAATGACCAAGCTTATTTTCAACGCGAAGGTGTCGCAGCACACTTCACGCCTTGATGCGAATTGACCGCCACAAAAACTCTCATGCCACCAGCCACTGATCCTGCTTTTGCCCAAACCAGCGCACCTTCGGCGCCAGTCCAGAAACGCATTTTCGTTCTGGGCGCCACCGGCACGATAGGCCGCGCCACAGTAGGCGCACTGCTGCGGCACGGACACGAAGTCGTTTGCTTCGTGCGGCCCCAAAGCCTGCGCAAAAGCGCGGCACAAAGCGCGGAAAACAGCGCGCCAAAAGGCGCGTCAAAAAGCAAGACCCAAAGCGATATAAAAAACACGCTCGCCACGCGCTTCGAGGCGCACAACTTCCCCGGTGCAACACTCCGATTCGGTGACGTCAGCAACCCTGAATCATTGGCGCGTGACGGCTTCAAGGGTGAGCGTTTCGACGCCATGGTGTCGTGCATGGCGTCGCGCACCGGCGTGCCAAAAGACGCGTGGGCCATTGACCATCTGGCGCATGTTCACGCGCTGGACGCAGCCAAGAACGCCGGTGCCACGCAGGTTGTGTTGTTGTCGGCCATCTGCGTCCAAAAGCCTCTGCTGGCCTTTCAACACGCCAAATTGGCTTTTGAAAAAGTGTTGATTGAAAGCGGGATCACTTACTCGATCGTTCGCCCCACGGCATTCTTTAAATCTCTGTCTGGTCAGGTAGAGCGTGTCAAAAAAGGCAAGCCATTTTTGGTGTTCGGAAACGGCGAACTGACCGCTTGCAAGCCCATCAGCGACGTTGATCTGGCCGACTACCTGGCCACTTGTCTGGTCGATTCACGCAAGCACAACCGCGTGTTGCCCATCGGCGGTCCGGGCCCTGCGATCACGCCCAGACAGCAAGGCGAGCACCTCTTCGCATTGCTGGGAAAGGAAGTGAAGTTCAAGCAAGTTCCGGTCAAGCTGCTCGACGTCATCATCAAGGTGCTGAGCACCGCCGGTCGCGTGTTTCCCGGCCTGAGCGCCAAGGCGGAATTGGCGCGCATCGGTCGTTACTACGCGACTGAATCAATGTTGGTCCTCGACGTCCAGACCGGCCGCTACGACGCCGATGCCACGCCTTCCACTGGCACGCAAACGCTGTTTGGCTACTACGGGCAATTGACGGCGGGAGCAGCCAGCGCCGAGCGCGGCGAGCACGCGGTTTTCTGAAGCCACGCTCTCAAGTCCAAGACGCGTCAAAACTTCGCAGCGCTGTATTTTTTCCGCCCGCAACCTGGGGCATGCGTCTGCAGATCCCGAGGCCAGAATCGGCGAACGTGCTGGCTGGGTAACGGCCCCATCCCATCAACAGCTCAAGGAGACGCGCATGGCCGCTAGGGAAATTTTGGCATCGGTCGGGCGCGGCGGCGTCAATCGCCAAAGCGATGTGCTGTTGGTACAGCAGGTGCTGCTGGCCCGCGGACAAACCGATCTCCTTGCTGCAACCGGCGTCTGTGATACCCGCACGGTGGCTGCGATCGTTGCGTATCAAGCGGCCTTCATGCGCAAGCCCGACGGCAAGATTGATCCGGGAGGCACGACTTGGAGGCACCTTGCCGCCAGCTTTACCGGCAGCGCCAGCGCAACCGGCGTGCCCACCGATTCGAGCGGCCCAGCCGACTCCGTCACGCGACCCGTGCCGCTGCCTGCCGTCAGCAAAATCAATGTGGGTTTGGCGTCACCAAGTAATGCCTTCATGCTGCAAAAGTTGGGGCAACCGTTGACGGCCATGGGCTACTCGTCGCTGTGCCAAACCCCCACCAACCCCACACTGCGCCGAAGTCTGGTGCTGGACACCGTAGGGCCGTTCCGCGTGACCGGCTTGGTGCAGGCCGTGCTGAGCCTGAAAGCCGTCATGAGCGAAATCGCCGCGGCGCATCCTGCGGTGTACCGCGCCTTGGGCAGCGCAGGCATGCTGTGCTGTCGACTGCAACGCGGCTCCGCCACGGCCATTTCCAACCACTCCTTCGGCACCGCCATCGACCTCACACTGGACGGCGTGCTGGACACCTACGGCGACGGCAAGGTCCAGTACGGCCTGACACTCATCGCGCCCATCTTCAACCGCCAAGGTTGGTACTGGGGCGCGGCGTTCGGCAAAGAAGACGGCATGCACTTTGAAGCGAGCAAGGCGCTCATCGAGCAGTGGGCCCGGTCATCGGCTTGACTGATCGTTGCCACACCGTTGCCACACAGTTGCCATACCTTCGCGACACTGTGTGGCCAGGTGTCGGGGTAGACCCTGCGGAGCGTTGTGCGAGGGGTGCCGGAGCTACGATGCGCGGATGACTTCACCGCCCGCAAAGAAACTGCGCACCGCGCCCATTCCAGAAGGCCGCACGCGCCGCTTTTTGCACTTCGGCCGAGCCGTGACAGAGATGGCGGCGGGAGCGGCTGCGGAAGGCATCGCGCGTTTGGCACGCGGTGAGCGGCCCGCCGTGTCGCAGCTCATGCTCACACCCAGCAACGCCAAGCGCTTGGCCGAGCGCATGTCGCAGATGCGAGGCGCCGTGCTGAAGCTGGGCCAGTTGATGTCGATGGACGGCCAGGGTGTGCTGCCGCCGCTGTTTGCCGAGATGCTGGCGGGGCTGCGCGATCAAGCTCACGTGATGCCCGCCGAGCAGTTGGCGCAGGTGCTCAAGCGCGAATACGGCGCGAAATGGAAGCAGCGCTTCAGCAGCTTCAGCGAGCTGCCCATCGCGGCCGCTTCCATCGGGCAAGTCCACAAAGTGCAGACCCTGGACGGCCGCGTGCTGGCGCTGAAAATTCAGTACCCCGGCGTCAAAGCCAGCATCGACAGCGATGTGGCGAACCTGATGCTTTTTGCACGCTTGCCGGGCCTCATTCCCGCGGGTGCGCCCGACCCGACGCCGCTGTTCGACCGCATACGCGAGCAACTGCACGCCGAGACCGATTACCGCGCGGAAGCGCGCGCCATGGCGACTTACAAGAAACTGCTGGGCGACGACCCGGTTTTGAGCGTGCCCGAGGTGGCGGAGGAACACTGCACCGATCACATCTTGGCCACCGAATTCATGAACGGTGTGGCCATCGACAAGATGGTCTACACGGTTCAATCGCAGCGCGACCGCGCCTGTGCCGCGCTGTGCCGTCTGGCGGTGCAAGAACTGTTTGAAATGCACTTGGTACAAACCGACCCCAACTTCGGCAACTACCTGTTTGACGCTGAAACCGGCCGCATTGCGCTGCTGGATTTCGGCGCCACCCAAGCCGTGTCACCCGTGCGCGCTGAACACATCCGCGCGCTGGCCACGGCGCAGCGTGACAACGATGCCGCGGGCGTTTTGCGCGCCGCTCAAAACGCGGGCTTCATCGGCCCCGACGATCCACCCGCACAAACTCGGGGTGTGGTCGAGATGATGCTGATGGCCGGTGAACCTTTGCGCCACAAGGGCGCTTACGACTTCGGTGCGTCCAGCCTTTTCAAGCGCGGTTTCGACCAGGGCCAGGCGCAGTTCTTTGGCGAAGGATTTGCCACCACGCCGCCGCCCGACATGCTGTTTTTACAACGCAAATTCGTCGGCACCTTCATGCTGTGCGCACGCTTGAAGGCGAAGGTCGACATGGGCGAGGTATTTCGAGGGCAGCTCTGAGGGAGGCTTGCTTCGCGAGGCGCCCAATCAGGCGATCGCGTCACACGATGGGGTCAAACAGGCCCCGATAAAGCGCCATGTAGCCGCGCGCAGGTTGTCGCCATGAAAAATCTTGCGCCATGGCCTGTTGCATCAGCCCGGCCCACAGATCGGGCTGCCTGAAGTAGCCAATGGCGCGTTGCAGCTCTGACAGCAAGGCGGATGCGGTCGCGTCGGCAAACACGAATCCGGTGGCGCCCTCGTGCGCCAAACCTGCCGCACTCGACGCCGTGGCATTGACCACGGTGTCGGCCAAGCCACCGACGCGGCGCACCAAGGGCAAGGTGCCGTAGCGCAGCGCGTACAGCTGGGTCAAGCCGCATGGCTCGAACCGCGACGGCACCAACATGATGTCGGCACCTGCAATAAGGCGGTGCGCCCAAGACTCGTCGTAGCCAATGCGCACGGCCACCTGATTCGGGTGGCTTTGCGCGGCCTGCAGGAACGCCGCCTCCAGCATCGGGTCACCAGTGCCCTGCACCACCAACTGGGCTCCCGTTTTCAGCAGGTCGGGCAAGATGGCCAGGATCAAGTCCAAACCTTTTTGCGAACTGAGTCGGCTGACCACTGCACACACGGGTGCCGAAGCATCCAGCGTCAGGCCCAGTTCTTTTTGCAGCTGCTGTTTGCAAATGAGCTTGCCTGCGAGATTGCTTGCGGCGTAGCGATGGGCCAAACCGGTGTCGGTCTGCGGGTTCCACACGGCACCGTCGACGCCGTTCAGAATGCCCGACACGTCGGTGCCTCGGCCTCTGATGACGCCGTCCAAACCGCAGCCAAATTCAGGCGTGGCAATTTCAGCGGCGTAGGTGGGGCTGACCGTGGTGACGCGGTCAGCGAACTTGAGGCCCGCCTTCATCAAGCAGAGTTGGTTGTGAAATTCCAATCCGCTGGAAGCCAACAAACGCGCAGGCAGGCCCAACATGTGGAAGTCGGCCATGGCAAACAAGCCTTGGTAGGCCAGGTTGTGAACGGTGTAGACCGTGGCCACGCGCCGAGCCGGATGCGATGCCACATAGGCGCATGCCATGGCAGCGTGCCAGTCGTGGGCGTGCAGCACCTGCGGCGTCCAGTCGGGATCGAGGTCGCCCGCGCCCAAGTGGGCTGCCACCCAACCCAACAGGCCAAAGCGCTGCAAATTGTCTGACCATTCAGCGCCATCAGCCGCTTGGTACGGGCCGCCTTCGCGCGTGTACAAATACGGCGCGCGGATGAGGTAGACCTTGAGTTTGCTCTGCGGCATTTGCCCCAACCAAACCGACACATTGGCAGCCCCAAACACCGCGCCCAGATCGCACACCTTCTTTTGGTGCAGGACCGCTTCGGCGATGGCCGGCAGACCCGGCAACAGCAAGCGTGCGTCTGCGCCTTGCTCGACCAAAGCTTGCGGCAAAGCGCCCACCACATCTGCCAGGCCACCGGTTTTGATCAGCGGAAATACTTCCGCCGCCACATGCAAAACCTTCATCAACTGCGTCTCCAAGCCGCTTCCTGTTTCGGCTGATCTTCAGGCATGCACGGGTCTTTGTAGCTTGTCGAGCATCTCGCGGGTGACCAAGGTGATGCCGTTCTCGGAGCGGTAAAAGCGCTGCGTATCAACCTCAGCGTCTTCGCCGATCACCATGCCATCGGGAATGACGCAGTCTCGGTCGATGACTGCACGGTTAACGCGCGCGCCACGGCCAATTTCAACCCCAGGCAACAGCACCGACCAGTTCACCAGCGCACGCGAATGCACACGCACGCTGGAGAACAGCACGGTGCGAAAAACCGCGCCCGAAACGATGCACCCACCCGACACCAGCGACTCGATGGCCGTGCCGCGGCGATCGTCTTGGTTGTGTACGAATTTGGCAGGCGGCAGTTGCGCCTGGTAGGTCCAAATGGGCCAGCGCGTGTCGTACAAATTCAACTGAGGATCGGTGGCGGTAAGGTCGATGTTGGCGTCCCAATAGGCGTCGATCGTGCCGACGTCGCGCCAATACGGTGCCTCGCCGGCTGGGTTGCCGACGCAGCTCAAGTCAAAGGAATGCGCCGAGGCCTGGCCATTTTTGACGGCACGCGGAATGATGTCCTTGCCGAAGTCATGCGTCGAATCAGGGTCGGCCATGTCGCGCTCCAACTCTTTGTAGAGGTAGCGCGCGTTGAAGATGTAGATGCCCATGCTTGCCAAGGCCATGTCCGGACGTCCAGGCATGGCCGGGGGATCGGCGGGCTTTTCCACAAATTCGGTGATGAGGCCGTTGTCGCCTACCGCCATCACACCAAAGGCGCTGGCTTCAGCGCGCGGCACCGCAATGCAACCCACCGTGCATTCCCGACCCTGTTCAACGTGGTCGGCCAGCATCAGCGCGTAGTTCATTTTGTAGATGTGGTCGCCTGCTAAAACAACGATGTAGTCGGCGCGATAGGCGGCGATGATGTCTTGGTTTTGGTACACCGCATCGGCTGTTCCCCGGTACCAGCTTTCGTCATCGGTGCGCTGCTGCGCGGGCAGCAAATCGACAAACTCATTCATCTCGCTTTTCAAAAACGCCCAGCCGTGTTGCAGGTGGCGCAGCAAGCTGTGCGACTTGTACTGCGTGATCACGCCTATGCGCCGAATGCCTGAATTGAGGCAGTTCGACAACGCGAAATCGACGATGCGGAATTTGCCGCCAAAGTAAACGGCTGGCTTGGCGCGACGGTCCGTGAGGTTCTTCAGGCGACTGCCACGCCCGCCCGCCAAGACCAAGGCGACGGCGCGCTTCGGTAGGTCAAGGCCCAGGGCCAACTCTTTCAATGCCATGACATTTGTCTCCTGCTGATCGGTTGAGCCGGGCAGTGCATCAAGCATGAAGCTTGTCAGCGCGGCGGTACTTCGAGCAACGCCGGCCCGGCCTCAAAGCGTAACCCATGGTCACCGCCGCGTCGCTCAGGGCTTTGCGAGATGCCTGCGATTAACGCGAGTTGCCTGCGGACGAGTCCAGATCAGGCAACAGGTGCGTGAGATTCGGAAAGTCGAACCAAAACGCTGAGTACAGTTCTGGGACACAAAAAAGGCTCCCGGAGGAGCCTTTTTCATTTCTTTCAACCGGCTTAGTTCAGAGCCACTTTCTTGCCGTCTTTGTAAACGTACAAGGTCATCGAAGGGTTCTTCAGTTCGCCGTCGGCTTCGAAGCCAATGTTGGCCGTCACGCCTTGGTAGGTTTCTTTGGCCAGGAAAGGCATGTAGACCTTCGGATCAGAGGAACCGGCCTTGACCATGGCGTTGGCAAACACCATCGTCGCGTCGTAGGTGTACGGCGAGTAGACCTGGAACTGCTTTGGGTACTTGGCGTCGTAGCGAGCTTTCCAAGCGCTGCCGCCTGGCATTTTCGTCAGCGACGCGCCGCCTTCAGCACACACCACATTGCCCAGCGTCTTGGCGCCGCCTGACAACTCGATGATCTTGTCGGTGCACAGTCCGTCACCGCCGAAGTACTTGACGTTGGACATTCCCAGCTGTTCCATCTGACGCAGCATCGGGCCAGCTTGTGGATCCATACCGCCGAAGAACACGCCGTCCGGTGCTTTGGCCTTGATGGCAGTCAGGATCGCCATGAAGTCGGTGGCTTTGTCGGTGGTGTACTGCTCGTCAACGATCTGGATGCCTTTGGCCAGAGCGGTTTTCTTGAACACCTCCGCCACACCTTGGCCGTAAGCGGTGCGGTCATCGATGATGGCCACTTTCTTGAGCTTCAGCGCATCAACTGCGTACAGAGCCAGACCAGCGCCGAGAGCGTTGTCGTTGGCGAGCATGCGGAAGGTGGTTTTGTAGCCTTGCTGAGTCAGCTTGGGGTTGGTGGCTGACGGCGTGATGTGAGGCATGCCGCAAGCGTTATAAACCGTTGAGGCGGGGATGGTGGTGCCTGAGTTCAGGTGACCGACCACACCATTGACTTTGGCATCGCAAAGCTTGGTGGCTGCAGCAGAGCCCTGTTTCGGATCGGCGGCGTCGTCTTCAGCAACGATCTCAAACCGGGCTTTCTTGCCGCCGATCATGACGCCTTTGGCGTTCAGATCTTCGATGGCCATGCGCACACCGTTTTCGTTGTCTTTTCCGTAGTGGGCTTGTGCGCCCGAGAGAGGGCCAACGTGGCCAATTTTCACGACCATGTCTTGGGCTGAGGCGGCACCAGCGAACAGCACTGCGGCTGCGCACATGACTGCGTTTAATTTCATTTGCATGCAATAACTCCAGGTTGAAAAAGTTGAGAAAGTGAAGACACAACGAACTTGTGAAACCCAACGGCCGACACAATAACCCAAATAGATTCGCATCTACACCGGGATACCACGGGTCGGAGGCAGGGATTTGAAGCCGTGCTTCTCGCCCAGCTTTTCACCCTCGGACGACTACAAACCGCAATTGCCTCACCAATCGAGACCTTGTCAACGATGCGGTCACTGTTTATGACGCCGCGCCATTTCGTCGGGCACTGCTTGAGTCATTGCTTTGGACACTGACCGGCTCACAGCCAGCTGCACCACAGACAGCAAGGTCGATGCCAGCTCATTGCGCGCTTCGAGCACCAAGGCGTCGGTGGCGCGTGCCAACACCGGCATCAGCGCTTCTCGCAGACGGTGCTCCAGCATCAGATCAATATGGCGCTGCAGGTCAAGCATGACTTGTTGAACGATTGCGCGTTGGTCGATCTGGTCTTCGTTCAGCGCGCTGGGTCGACTGGCAGTTGGCGCAGGCGCGAGCGCAGACTCTGAAAGGGCCTGCGCCGCTTCTATCGAAGCGACGGCTGCGCCAGTTGAAGCATCCCAGCGGCCTCGAAACGAAGCTGTCATGACCTCGGATTCCGAGCGCGGCGCGTCCAGCGGAGTTGGGCCCGACTCCCAAGCTTCCACCACCTCTGTCAACGTGGGCGCCGAGTTTTGCGCCGCCGTTGGCACGCTCGTCTGCGCATTCGTCGGCAACTTGATCGGCAACGGCGCTGGCGTGTTGCCCACAGGCTCGTCAACCCACGAATTCATGTCCCTACCTCATGTTTTCGGATCTCATAGCCGCGCGCCTTGTAGTACTTCCAGCGCGCGCGGGCGGCCACTCTTTCATCTGCTTGCGTCGACACGATCTCGACCATGCGTCCAAACGACTCGAAACCCACAGCGGGTTCGTCGCCGAGGTGCAACAACAAATTCAAATGAGCAGCGCGCTCGGCTTGCTCAACCAGCCACACCGGTGTGCGCCGATGGCTTGCGGTTGGGGTCACAGAATTTGGCAGCAGCAAATGCGGTATGAACTCGGTCGCATCGAAGCTCCACAGAGTGCGGTCGAAGCGACCGAGCGTGTTGTTTGGGGCCAAGACCGCAACGCCGCCAGACGCCGTTTCACCGCCCGCTCGGAGCGCTTTGCGCAACAGCCGGCATGCATAGATCAAGCGCTCAGGAACGTTGAAATAGAAAGTGATTTCTGTCATTGCGCGGGGGCAGCCTTGATCAGGCCCGCCAAGCGTTCATGCCCGCTTGAGCACGCAGTCGCGCGCTCATCCAGCCTGCGTCAATACAAAGTGAGTCAACAAAGGAACCGGCCGGCCTGTGCCGCCTTTGGCCGCGCCCGACTTCCATGCTGTGCCGGCGATGTCCAGATGAGCCCAACGGTATTTCGCGGTAAAGCGCTTCAAAAACAGGGCCGCCGTGATCGAGCCACCAGCGCGGCCACCGACGTTGCCCATGTCGGCGAAGTTGCTCTTGAGACCGTCCTCGTATTCCTCGTCCATCGGCATGCGCCAGCAGGCGTCAAGCGACGCGCGGCTGCAGGCCAAAAGTTGCTCAGCCAAGGCATCGTCGTTGCTGAACAGGCCAGAGTTGTGATGCCCCCGCGCCACCACACAGGCACCGGTCAACGTGGCCACATCCACCACCACGGCCGGTTTGAAGCGCTCGGCGTAGGTGAGTGCGTCACACAAAATCAGCCTGCCCTCGGCATCTGTGTTCAAGATTTCGATGGTTTGGCCTGACATGCTGGTCACCACATCACCAGGCTTCACGGCCTTGCCGCTGGGCATGTTGTCGCAGCTGGGAACGATCACCACCAGGTTCAATTTGGGTTTGAGTTCAGCCACCGCACGCAAGGTGCCGAGCACACTGGCTGCGCCACCCATGTCGAATTTCATCTCGTCCATTTCGGCCGCTGGCTTGATGGAAATTCCGCCAGTATCGAAGGTAATGCCCTTGCCCACCAACACCACCGGTGCCTGCGTTTTCGCGGCGCCCAGGTATTGAGCGACGATGAACTTCAGGGGCTCGTCCGAGCCCTGGGCCACCGCCAAAAAAGAGCCCATGCCGAGTTTTTCAACGGCTTTGCGGTCGAGCACGTCAACCTTCAAAGCGAATTCCTTGCCCAGCTTTTTGGCGACCTCACCCAAGTACGTGGGCGTGCAGTGATTGCCCGGAAGGTTGGCGCATTCACGGGCCAGCATCACGCCTGCTGCTACGGCGCGTCCGCGCACCAAGCCTTTTTGAACGTCACTGGCTTCTGATTTCGAGCAAACCAATGAAACCGCGCTGAGGGCCGAAGCCTTTGCCGCACTGGGCTTGGTGCGACGGTACAAATACACCGCATCTTCAGCGGCGCACACCAAGGCCTCGGCATGCGCATCGGTCAAATGCATCGCGGTGACTGGCTCGCTGACGAGTGCAACAGCAACAGTTTTTGCACCACTGCCTTTGACCAGATTCAATGCGGTTGCAACCGCCGCCTTGAAGGCTTTGGGGCTGTTCCCGTTGGCGGCCACCACCCAAACGCGCGGTGCTTTCACGGCCTCCAGGTGGTGCAAGTACAGGGAGCGACCGGCTTTGACCGCGAAGTCGCCGGCGGCCAGTGCGCTGGAGATCGGGGCCGCAAATTTGGGGTCGAGATCTTCCGCCAGCGCCTCGCCCGCCAGCACCAGCACCAACGCGTCGGCGTTCAATTTAGACAGGGTCGAGGCCGCAGCCAGTTGATGCTTGAAGTCCATAATCCAACTCTCTTATTTTTGATAACAACAGCAGTCAAAGTCACTGCAAACATTGCGATTTACGATGTTATTCGATTCAACTTTGCGCCGCGATTTGGCGCGCAGCTTTGGCGGCGCGTTGGTGATCATCTTGACGATCGTACTGACGATGATGCTGATCCGCACGCTGGGTCAAGCTGCGCTGGGGCGCGTAGGGCCGCAAGACGTGGTGCTGTTGCTTGGGTACACCGCGCTGGGGCATCTGCCCACCATGCTGGCCCTGTCACTTTTCATCGCGGTGGTGGCCACGTTGTCGCGCCTTTACCGTGACAGCGAAATGACGATTTGGTTTGTAGCGGGTGCGCCACTGAGTCGCTTCGTGCGGCCTGTGCTGCGCATGGCCTGGCCGGTGCTGTTGGTGCTGGCCATCTTGGCTTTGTTCGTGTGGCCTTGGGGAAACCGCCGCATCAGCGATCTGAAAGACACGTTCGAGCAGCGCGCCGACATTGCACGCGTTGCGCCCGGGCAATTCCAGACGTCTGGCGATGGACAGCGCGTGTTTTTCATCGACCGCGACGCTAGCGACGGCAGCACCGGTCGGGGCGTGTTTATCCTCTCGAAACGCAATGACCTTGAGTCGGTCACCACAGCCCGGACGGGCCGCCTGGAAGTTCAATCCGGGGACCGCTACTTGCTTCTCGACAAGGGCCAGCGCAACGACGAAAACTTGCGAACGGGTGAAAAAACCTTGTCGCGCTTTGAAGGCTACCGGGTGCTCGCCGGCGAACAGGTGCTGTCCAGCGTTGACAGCGCGCCGCCCAAATCAAGGCAGACGATTGAGCTGATGCGCAGCACAAATCCGCTATTTTTGGGTGAACTCACCTGGCGATTGGGCCTGGCGTTGGGTGGCGCAAACTTGTTGTTGCTGGGCATCGGTTTGTCGGCCACCAACCCGCGCCGCGCGAGCAACTGGAACATGTTGTTTGCGCTTCTCAGCTTCGTTGTTTATTACAACCTCATTGGCCTGTCACAAGCTTGGGTGTCAAGCGGCAAGATGGGAATGGGCCAGGCGCTGCTGCTCACGCACGGCACTGCCTTCGTCCTGGCCACGGCACTGATTTGGTGGCGCGACAACGGCACCCATTGGCGCTTGATCAAGCGCGTTGCATTGGTGCCGTCAGCTACAACAACACCTGACGCTAAAGCCGCAGCATGAAAACGGTACGCCGACTGTTGTACGGCGACATCGTCGCATCCGTCGTGTTCGTGGCGTTTGCTTTCTTGTCGCTCTTTTTCTTCATCGACTTTGTTGACGAGCTCAGTGCCGCGGTGGCGCCCGGCTACAGCGCGTTGAGCGCAGCCGCCTACGGCTTGCTGTTGATGCCGGGTCATTTGTACGAGCTGTTTCCCATCGCTGTGTTGATAGGCGCGATTTACGCGCTGTCGCGCATGGCGCAGTCCAGTGAATTCACCATTTTGCGAACCGCAGGCTTGGGCCCGACTCGGGCCCTGCGACTGCTGACTTTTTTAGGTTTGGGCTTCGGTGTGTTGACCTTTTTGGTAGGTGACTACGCCGCGCCATGGGCCGAGTCGCACGCCGCACGCTGGAAGGCCGAGTCGCGCGGCAAATTGGATTTGGGACGCTCGGGTGCCTGGTTGAAAGACCATGCTGTTACGCCCCAGGGCGAGCGCAATTACTCGATCAATGTGGGCGGCGTTGGCGCCGGCGGTGCCTTGCGCGACGTGCGAATTTTTGAGTTCGACACCGACGGCCGTTTGCTGCGCCGAGTGGCTGCAGAACAGGCGCGCATCGAAAGCAATGCACCGTGGCTTCTGTCGAACGTCAGGCTCACGCAGTGGGACGCACAAAGCGCCAGGCAAACACAACTCGAGCAAATGCCCTGGCCCAGCAATCTGGACGCCAACGTGGTGGCTGCGGCCGTCTTGCCTCTGACCACGATGTCCACCCTCGATCTGGCGCGCTACATCAGCCATCTGGCAGATAACGAACAGGCCGCGCAGCAATACCAAATTCAGTTCTGGAAACGCGCTTTGTATCCGTTGGCCTGCTTGGTGATGATGGCTCTGGCGCTGCCATTTGCGTATATGCACACGCGGGCGGGAAGTATCAGCCTGAAGGTGTTTGGCGGCATCATGTTGGGCATCAGCTTTGTGCTGCTGAACAACGTGGCCGGTCACCTTGGCGTGCTGCGCGACTGGACGCCTTGGATCGTCGCGTCCGGTCCCAGCGCGCTTTATTTGCTGTTGTCCCTGGGCGCTTTTGCCTGGCTGGTCAGCTTTCGTTGAGGGAACGTTGATGTCGATTGGAATTTTGCTGTTCGCCCACGGGGCCCGCGACCCGCGTTGGGCCCTGCCCTTCGAATCCGTGGCATCGCGTGTTCGAGAACAAGCCCCGAACGCGCAAGTCAGTTTGAGTTTCCTGGAATTCATGACGCCAAATTTGACCGATGCCGGCGCTGAGTTGGCGAAATCAGGTTGCACCTGCGTGACCGTGGTGCCGCTGTTTTTGGGAAGCGGGGGCCACGTGCGCAAAGACCTGCCGGTTTTGATGGCGCAGCTGAAGCAGTTGCACCCGCAAGTTCAGTGGACGCTGCAACAAACCGTGGGCGAAACCCAGGCGGTGATCGACGCCATGGCGGCAGCGGCATTGAGTTCTTTGGTCTGACCCTGAAGCGGACATGAACCTGCACCAGTTTCGATTCGTTCAAGAAGCGGTGCGCCGCAAACTGAACCTGACCGAGACCGCCAAGGCTCTGTTTACGTCCCAGCCAGGCGTGTCCAAGGCCATCCTGGAGCTCGAAGGCGAATTGGGAATCGACATCTTCGCCCGTCACGGCAAACGTTTGCGCCGCGTGACCGAGCCTGGCCAAGAGGTGTTGAAGTCGATCGAAGTCATCTTGCGCGAGGTCAACAATCTCAAACGCATCGGCGACGAGTTCTCCAAGCAAGACGCTGGCACGCTGTCCATCGCCACCACACACACACAAGCGCGCTACGTGCTGCCAACTTCGGTGGCGCAAATGCGCAAACGCTTCCCCAAGGTCAACATCAGCTTGCACCAAGGCACGCCCGAACAAGTAGCACAGATGGTGATCGACGAGGTGGCCGACATCGGGTTGGCCACCGAGTCGTTGGCGCAGTTCGACGAACTCGTCACCCTGCCCTGCTACGAATGGCACCACGTCGCAGTGATGCCTGCAGGTCATCCGCTGACACAGATCGAGCGCATTTCGCTCGAGCAATTGGCCGTAGAACCGCTGATTTCGTATCACCCGTCTTTTACTGGCCGCACACGTATCGATCAAGCCTTTACCGCACGCCAATTGCAACCCAACATGGTGTTGGAAGCGATAGACGCCGATGTGATCAAGACTTATGTGAAGCTGGGTCTGGGCGTGGGCATCGTCGCTGAAATGGCGGTGCGTGAAGACCCACCCGGCGGCGATTTGGTGTGGCGCCCAGTAGGTCATTTGTTCGGACAAAACGTTGCACGCATCGCGCTCAAACGCGGCACCTACCTGCGCAATTTTGTTTATGCCTTTGCCGAAATGATGTCGGACAGACTCAGCCGCAGCCTCATACAACGCGCCATGGACGGCCAACCTCAGGACTATCAGTTGTGATTTCTCAAACTGCAAATTCGATCTGGCGCACGCCTGCCGTGACCAGCCGCTTGCCACGCGTTGGCACCACCATTTTCACCACCATGTCGGCTTTGGCCGCCGAGCATCAAGCGGTGAACTTGGGTCAGGGATTCCCCGACTTTGACTGCGACCCGCTGCTGGTTGACCTGGTGAACGACGCCATGCAACGCGGCTTGAACCAGTACCCGCCCATGATCGGTATAGCCGGGCTTCGCGAGGCCGTATCGAAAAAAATGGCGCGCCTGTACGGCCACACGGTCGACGCGCAAACCGAAATCACCATCACAGCTGGGGCCACACAGGCCATCATCACCACGATCTTGGCGATCGTGCATTCGGGCGACGAAGTCATCGTGCTCGACCCCTGCTACGACAGCTACGACCCCAACATCGTTTTGGCCGGCGGCAAGGCGGTTCATGTTCCGCTCACACCCGGCACCTTTCGCCCCGACTTCGGCCGAATTGCGGCAGCTTTGAACGCGCGCACCCGCGCCATCATCATCAACTCACCTCACAACCCCAGCGCCACGACGTGGTCGGCCCAGGACATGCAAACGCTGGCGGAGTTGCTGCGCCCAACCAACGTGGTGCTGATCTCTGACGAGGTTTACGAACACATGGTGTTTGATGGTCAGCGTCATGAAAGCGCAGCGCTGCACCCCGAATTGGCGGCGCGCAGTGTGATCGTTTCCAGCTTCGGAAAAACTTACCACGTGACAGGCTGGAAGGTCGGTTTTGTGAGTGCGCCGGCAAGCCTGATGGCTGAGTTTCGAAAGGTTCATCAATTCAACGTGTTCACGGTGAACACGCCAGTGCAGCACGGTTTGGCGGCGTACATGAATGACGCCGAGCCGTACCTGGGTTTGCCTGCGTTTTACCAACGCAAACGCGATTTGTTCCGGGCCGGTTTGGCAAACACGCGATTTCGCTTGTTGCCCAGTGAAGGGAGCTACTTTCAGTGCGTGGACTACAGCGCGATCAGCGACGCCAATGAGGCTGATTTTTGTCGCTGGCTGACCACCGAAGTCGGCGTGGGGGCGATTCCGCTTTCAGCTTTTTATGAACACCCGTTTGACCAAAAGCTGGCGCGCTTTTGCTTCGCCAAAAAAGACGAAACGCTGGAACTGGCGCTGCAGCGCTTGAGTCGCCTGTAAGCCCGATTGGTTCAGCTTTGAAAGCGACTGTCGATGTTCAGCGACATGAAGTCGGATTTGGCGCTGGCGTTGTTGTTGGTGTGTTCGGATTGCCTCGCGCCATCGGCATTCGTTGAGTCCGTAGCAGCCGTTGTGTCGGCGGCGTCGGCGGCGTCGGTAGAGCTGGTTGCGAGTGGCAAGGCCAAACTCAAATCCAGATCGAGGTCGTAGCTTGATTCGGCGGGCGAACCAGACGCTTCTGAAATCCGAGCAGCCTGCAGGCTCGAAACAGCGGACACGGATTGCGCGGCCAACGGCAGCAATACGTCGATGCCACCAGTGCTGCTGGTTCCACTGTTTGCACCGGCCTGCGGCTCACGGGCTGACAAATCTCGGGCTAAAGAGTGCAGGAAAAGCAACTCTGAAAAGGCAGGAAAGTCGAAGATCAAAGTGCTGTCGGGCAAGTCGGAATCGGTCCGCATCAGCCAGCGTCCCAAAGTGCCCACCGCCCTGGACGACGTTGGCCACACAGCAATCAACTCATTCAGGATTTCGGGGTACTCGGTGATGACGCGCCCCTCAGTCGGGTCAGCCGCTGCTGACGGCGCGACGGCTTTGAAGCGCTGATTGAAGCGGCCGCGGATGCGGTTGTAGGCGTCGAGGTTGCCCGAGCGGCGGTAAATCTCCAACAACTTTATGTACGGCATCGGGCTCTGGCCGCCGGTGCTGCGAACATTCGTCATCAGCAGATCGATGGCTGCTTCATCTTGACCCAACACCACGAAAAACTCGGCTTGTTGTTCGAGGTCTATCAACTCTTCAACCGAGAGCTCGCGCGGTAAACCGATTTCCGGCGTCACGAGGTTCGAGTTCGAGTCAGCCGCATTCGCAGAGCTTGATGAAGCCGAGTTGGCCGCCGAAAGCGCGACGGCGGATGCCGATGAATTTGCTGTCGGCTTAACCAGTGGGGCCGTTGGAAAGACTGGTGTCGTCAACGGTGCCGAGCCTGAAGCCACCGCAAAGAAATCACGCCGGGATTCGAATAATGGTGGGGCTGCGAGTTCAGAGTCTGCCGATCTGCTGACATCGACAGTCAGGCGCGAGCTGCGATTTTCGGCTGAGATCGAATGCCCGCCCAGCGACGCTTGCGGTTCGGCAGGGTTGCCTTTCCACCAAGCCGGGTCGCGGCGACGACGCGCCTGCGACCACAACAGCGCGGCAACCGTGACTGCCAGAGCCGCACACAGAGCAGCCAGAACCCACACCAATGAGCTGGGTGTTCTGCTGGCGTTGGCGTCGCGAACGGTCGCCTGCAGCGCGTCGATGGACTTCCGCGAAGCCTCGGCTTCGGTCTTCAGTTTCTGCAGGCTCTCCTCCAGCGCCGCGACTCGCAGGGCCGCACTCAGCGCAACCTCTTGAGAAGCATTCGAGACCGCGGATGCGCTGGCCGTCGGGGAAGCTGCATTGGCGGCCAAAACCTCTGCCGACGGCGCGGCGGAAGCTGCGGCTGGCGCAGACGTTATCGCCATGCTCGGCGCTGGGTCGAGTTTCAAGCGTGGTGCGGGTGTGACTGCCGCGGGCGTTGGCGCTTTCACCAACGCAGGCGGACGCTTGGGTACCGGCTTGGACGCGGCACTGCCTTCCGGTACGGCCGCGAACGGCGCGGTGTCACGACGCGGCGGAAGCACTGCGTCAGAGGCCATTGCGGCCGTCACACGTTTGGGAGCAGCTGAACCTCGGGGAACAGTCGCGAAGCCTGCGCCTGCAGATCGGGCTGTTGTGGATCGGATGATTGGCTTGGGCGCTTCGCTCGCGCTTTCTGGCGGCAGCGCCTGCACAGCAGGATCAGCAGACACCTCGGCCTTGAAGGTGACCAAAGGAGGATCGACAAACAAGACGAAACGGCGCGTTGCGCGTGTCGGGCAACCCAGTGCAACGGCCACCGTGACCACGGGTTCGTCAATGACCGAATTCGTGGACACCCGGGCCGTGAATTGCGTCGGGGTGCCCGAAGCATCGCTTGTAATTCTGACGGCTCCGGGGGCTAACTTGTTTTCTCCCGAAAACACCTCGGCTCGCACGCATTCGGGCGTTATGCCCTCCTCTGGTTCGGAATTGACATTGACCGTGAAATTCAAGGGCTGGCCCAACGTTGAGCCGAGAACACCTTTACCCAAGTTCAATGCCCAAGCGGGCGCAGCAAATATATTGAATATCAGGCCCAAAGCGACGGAGAGAATGGTGCGTTGCATGCTGTCGGAATAGTTATTTCCGCGCGACTCTAGCATGCAGATCGAAAATAAATCATCATTAGATGCGTCGTAAGCGCAGGGCTTGCGTGACGCAATTCGCATTCGCCTGCGATGCCAAGAAGATGACTGGGAATCACCCTCTTTTTAATTTTTCAGATTAACTCGCGATCTCGTCAAAATCTCTTGGGGGTCAGAAAAAGCCAAGCGCTAAAAAGGTTTTTAATCTGAATATCTGCGCGCTAAATCAAGTATCAAAACCGGGGTTTATGCGGTTCAATCGGCGCAGCAGACCAGGCCAAGTCAAAGGCCCCGCGCCCACGCCCTGGGTGGCAACGCGTGCTTGCGACTGTGCGGTGGCGATGATGGCGGGATCAACCATAACCAAGTCGCTGCCGCCCGATTGGGCGCGTATCTGAATGGTGCACACCGTCTCAAACAGATACATGTGCAAGAACGCATCGGCCACAGTGCGACCGCACGTGAGCAGGCCGTGATTGCGCAGCATCAAGTAGTTGTTGTCCGCCAGGTCGCGCGCCAAGCGAGGCTTCTCGTCGTCGCGAAGCGCCACGCCTTCGTAGTTGTGGTAACCCAGACTCGACAGCACAAAAATTGACTGCTGCGATATCGGCAACACGCCCCCCTTTTGAGCCGATACCGCGATGCCGTTCAACGCGTGTGTGTGCATGACGCACTGCGCGTCATGCCGCACTGCGTGCACCGCGCTATGGATAGTGAAGCCTGCAGGATTGACGGGGAATGCAGAGCCGTCGAGCTTGTTGCCGGCGGTGTCTATCTTGACCAAACTCGACGCCGTGATTTCCTCAAACATCAGCCCGTATGGGTTGATTAGAAACTCGTTGTCGCTGCCCGGAACCCGTGCGCTGATGTGCGTGAACACCAAGTCATCCCACTTGAATGCGGCCACCAAGCGATAAGCCGCGGCGAGGTCCACTCGCACTTGCCATTCAGCTTCACTGACATGGCCGATTCGGCTGGGAATGTTCAAAGCGTTGGCTGACATGGTGGTCTCCGAAAGTAATGGTGTGATCACGCGAATCAGCACAGAGTCTGCGCGCATAACCGTGGCGTAAGGGCCGTTCACAATAGGGTTACGCCAGCGGTAGCCGCTGTCACTTCAGGGACAAAACTATGAATAGCCCGGCTCTAACATCGATCGAGAAGTCCAACATCGAGGCAGGTTCTTGGTTCTCCACACTCTCCCCAGCGCTGCGGCAGGCCATCTTGGCGCGGGCTTTGGTCCGGCGTCTGAGCGACGGCGCGCTGATGAGTTCGCGAGGTGCTCCGGCAGAAGAGTGGTGTGGCGTGGCCAAAGGCGCAGTGCGTGTCAGTTCGGTGTCGCTTTCGGGCAAACAAATCACGCTGACTTACGTGGAGCCAGGCGTTTGGTTTGGCGACATTTCACTGTTCGACGGTCTTCCCCGAACCCACGACGCCAATGCCCACGGCGAGACCAGTTTGCTCGTTGTACGCAAGCCCGACTTCAAACAGTTGCTCAGCCAGCACACCGAGTTATACGAAGCGTTGTTGCGCCTGAACTGTCGGCGTTTGCGCTTGATGTTCGATGTGGTGGAAGACCTCAACACCCGACCGCTGGCGTCTCGTTTGGCCAAACAGGTACTGCTTCTGGCGCGCAGTTACGGCATCGCACAGGGCGAAGAAATACGCATCGGTTTGGCATTGGCGCAAGAAGACTTGGCGCAACTTTTGGGTGCGTCTCGACAACGCGTGAACCAGGAGCTGAAAGGTTTCGAGCGCGACGGCGCTGTACGGATAGAACCGACGCGTTTGGTGGTGCTGTCGAAAGAAAAATTGCTCGCAATTGCGGAGAAGCAATGATTTTTATAACGTCCACCAAACCCCGCAGACGCTGAAATTCCTCCATGGACGCATACACCGGCACCAAAGCCATCTCAGCCCAATACGAGCTTGATTACGACGCGTTGACGGCCCACCTCACAGCGCATCTTGACGGCTTCTCTGGCCCGCTGAACATGGCGCAGTTCAAAGGCGGACAGTCCAATCCAACGTTCAAGCTGACTACCCCGAAACGTTCATATGTGATGCGCAGCAAGCCCGGTCCGGCCGCGAAGTTGTTGTCGTCTGCGCATGCCATTGACCGCGAGTACCGCGTCATGAAAGCCCTGCGTGGCAGCAGCGTGCCGGTGCCCGAGATGTATTTATTGTGCGAAGACGAGACGGTGGTCGGGCGCGCGTTCTACATCATGGAATACGTTGAGGGCCGGGTGCTGTGGAACCAAGCGCTGCCGGACTTTGCGCCAGCCGAGCGCGCCGCTGTGTACGACGAGATGAACCGCGTGATCGCAGCCCTGCACATGGTGAATGTCGACGCCGTGGGTTTGGCTTCGTTCGGCAAAGCCGGCAATTACTTCGAGCGCCAAATCGGACGCTGGAGCAAACAGTATTTGGCCTCTGTCGATCACCCGCAGATGCAGCCGATTGCCGAGATGGAACGCTTGATGCAATGGCTGCCAGAGCACATTCCGGCAAGCGCACGAGATGAGTCCCAGGCAAGTGTTGTGCACGGTGACTTCCGCTTGGACAACATGATGTTTCACCCGACTGAGCAGCGCGTGATCGGCGTGCTCGATTGGGAGCTGTCTACGGTGGGCCATCCTCTGGCCGACTTCAGTTATCACTGTATGTCGTGGCACATCGCGCCGGGCGCTTTTCGCGGTATCGGTGGCTTGGACTTGGAAGCGCTGGGCATTCCCAACGAGCAGGCTTATGTAGCCCGGTACTGCGAGAGAACCGGTCGCGCTAACCCGCAAGCAGTGATGGCAGATTGGAACTTCTACATGGCCTACAACTTGTTCCGCATGGCTGGCATCCTGCAAGGCATCGCCAAGCGCGTTGTGGACGGAACAGCGTCCAGCGAGCAAGCCAAGCAAGCCGCCTCCGGGGCGCGACCGCTGGCCGAAATGGGCTGGAAGATCGCTCAAAAAAGCTGACATCGATAAAACAAAAGCAGCTTCACGAATTCGTCAAACACCACCTCCGAAAGACAACATGGACTTTAGTTATTCCCCCAAAACCCAAGAACTGCAAGCCCAGTTGCTTCGCTTCATGGACGACCACATTCACCCCAACGAGAGCCGCTTCTGGGCTGAGATCGAAAGCAACACCAAGGCAGGCAAGCGTTGGACGCATCTGACGATGATTGACGAGCTCAAAGTCAAAGCCAAAGCGCAAGGCCTGTGGAACCTGTTCTTGCCGCCGACAGCGGGCGGCGCTCACGCAGCAGCGTCAGCGCACGCCGGCGAGTACGCGGTGGGTTTGTCCAACCAGGACTACGCGCCGCTGGCCGAAATCATGGGCCGGGTGCCCTGGGCCAGCGAAGTATTCAATTGCTCGGCGCCCGACACCGGCAACATGGAAACCATCGTTCGCTACGGAACGGCCGAGCACAAAAAGCGTTGGCTCGAGCCGTTGCTGGCCGGCGAAATGCGCAGTGCCTTTGCGATGACCGAGCCCGATGTGGCGTCCAGCGACGCGACCAACGTGTCGTCGCGAATCGAGCGAGACGGTGACGACTACGTGATCAACGGGCGCAAATGGTGGATATCCGGCGCAGGCGATCCGCGCTGCAAGATTTACATCTTTATGGGCAAGTCCAACCCCGATGCACCGCGCCATTCGCAGCAGTCGATGATCTTGGTGCCTGCCGACACACCGGGCGTGAAAATCATTCGCCCGCTGCAAGTGTTTGGCTACGACGACGCGCCGCACGGCCACTGCGAAATCACGTTTGAGAACGTCCGCGTGCCGGCCAGCAACATGCTGCTCGGCGAAGGTCGTGGTTTCGAAATTGCCCAAGGCCGCCTGGGGCCAGGACGCATACACCACTGCATGCGCCTGGTGGGATTGGCCGAACGCTCGCTCGAGCTGATGTGCCGGCGCGCCACCGCGCGCGTTGCGTTCGGTAAAACCGTCGCGTCGCAAACCGTGACCCAAGAACGCATCGCAGAGGCGCGCTGCATGATCGACCAGGCGCGTTTGCTCACTCTCAAAGCGGCTTGGATGATGGACGTGGCAGGCAACAAAACCGCCAAAGCAGAAATTGCGATGATCAAAGTGGTCGCGCCACAAATGGCATGCAAGGTGATCGACTGGGCCATGCAGGTCCATGGTGGCGGAGGCATGTGCGAGGACTTCCCGCTGGCTTATTTCTACACCATGGCCCGCACGCTGCGCTTCGCAGACGGCCCGGATGAGGTTCACCGCAATTCGATTGCCAAATTGGAGTTGGGCAAGTACGCCTGAAATTCTCGCGTAGCCCTCACCAAGGCCAACTGCAGTTCAAGTTCCTTGCTCAAACTGTCTGCGCTTCACAGCGCAGACAGTTTTTTACTTTTTTGACCCGACATCACTTTGCCAAGCGGTGTTCAGTGGTGCCAGCGAGTCAGTCGCAGCAGACGTCGAACTTTCCGCGCCATCGAGGCCGCTTACAGACACTCGCAATGCTGCTGTGCAAGCAGTCACAAAAAGTTTGCTCATCGCGTTGAGCAGCGCGGCCTTGGGTTCTGGCAGCGCCATTCGCATGTAGACACGGCCACGCAAAGTCATCAAAACCCAAGGCATTTCTTTGGGCAGAACGCTGGCATGGGCAAGCACCAACGCCTCCGCCAATTCGCCGTTTAGCCAAGACTCCGCCTGCGAAGGCGAGCTCGACAACGCCGCAAAGTGAGGTCTCAGAACCCGTTGCGTCGCCAATTCGGATTGCGGGAACATGGTCACCCAACGCATCTCTTCTGACGTGCTGACGTCCACCTGGGTTTGATTGACCTCGGTGTATCTCTCGAAAGACTCCCGCTCCAAACTCTCGAGCAAGGACCGGTTCAAAACCAGCATTTGCAGGCCGCTGGGCAGTTGCAACTCCATGCGAAAGCGCAACTCATGGCCCTGAATGTAGGTGCGCTGCGATGGGCCCCACTCCAAGCGCCACGGTTGAGCACTGAGCCCGGCGTCAATCACAAATCCATCGCCTTCGCGTGTGCACTTGAAGGTGTGACGGCTGAGTTCTGCCCACGCAGCAGCGTCTTTCCAAATGTTGGCGACCACAGCAGGCCGCACGGGGCGCTGTGGTTTGAACCAACGCCGAAAGGCTTCTAGCATGGCAGGGTGGTGTGAATGAGGGTGATTGCAGGGCTCCAATGTTTGCGCGAAGCTGTGGAAGATTTTTTGCGTGGCTGTGTGAGAGTTTGCCTGCGTGATTCCCCGCCGGTGGCGTCGAGGACCATCTCCCACAAAACAAATCGTGCCGTGCGACCCGGCCACGCCGCTTCTATCCCCAACTTCAGGAGCAACGTGACCACAAAGAATGACGCTGACCAAGGCATCCTCGAAGTGTATTCGTGGCCCACGCTCAACGGGCACCCGGTTCACGCCATGTTGGAGGAATGCGGGCTGCCCTACCGTGCAATACCTATCGACATCAGTGCGGGCGATCCATTCAAGCCTGACGTCTTGCGCATCAGCCCGAACAACAAAAATCCCCCATCGTTGATCGGAATGGGCCCGACGGCCAACCGATATCGCTGTTTGAGTCGGGTGCCATCCTGCTTTACCTGGCGTCCAAGACATCCGGGTTTTTACCCGCTGACAACACGAGTGAGCGATTTGAAGTTCTGCAGTGGTTGATGTTCCAAATGGGCGGTGTGGGCCCCGTGCCGGGTCAAGCGCATCACTTCAAAATTTATGCGCCAGAGAAAATCACGCATGCCTGCGACCGGTACACCAACGAGGCCAAGCGCTTGCACGGCGTCATGAACACCCGATTGGCTAAAAGCAAATACATCGGTGGTGTGGAATACAGCATTGTCGACATCGCCATGTTGCCGACGCACTGAGGCTTGCGATCAGAGATAGTCTGGCCCTTGAACGATCTGCAAAACGACCTGAGCCGTGCCTTCGCGGTCGCGCTCTCTGATCCGATTGCGCAGCCACCAAACCGCGCCCTTTTTAATGGCCCATGGTTGTTGACTGCCGCACAGCAGTTGCGCCGCCGCCAAACCCAGTACAGGTTGGTGGCCAACGATCAAAACCGGCTCGTTGCTGTCGGGCCATCTCGCCACTTCCAGCAACTGATCAACACCCGACGAGGGCGACAGGCTGGCCACGGTTTTGAATTGCCTGTCCAGTGCTTTTGCGGTTTGCTGTGCCCGCCTGGCGGGACTGACAAGAATCCGCGTGGAATGCGCCAAGCGCTGGTTCAGCCATTCGGCCATGCGGTGGGCTTGGCGCTCGCCCTTGGCAGTGAGTGCGCGGTCAAGGTCCGCCGATTCGCTGAACTTTTCTAACGGCAGCTCGAAGGCCTCGGCGTGTCGCCACAGGATGATGTCCATGCGCTGCCCTTTTTTGATGTGCAGTTCTCAATGCAACTTCGTGTAGCGCTGGATCAAAGCTTGCTGCGCGCTGGCGCCTTGGCCCGCCACGCGCTCGTAACGACCCGTCGGTTGCTGCAGCCACGCGTCCGACGTGTCGAACAAACAGGGCACCAGGCATTCATCGATCACGCGTTGGCGCAGGCTCGCATCCAGCACTGGCCAGGCCACTTCGATGCGACGAAACATGTTGCGACTCATCCAGTCGGCGCTCGATAAAAACAGGGCTTCGTCGGCGTCAGTGTGGCCCCAGCGAAAGTAAATCACCCGCGAGTGCTCGAGAAAACGACCCACAACCGAGCGCACTCGAATGCGGTCGGTCACGCCGGTGATGCCGGGCGGCAGCATGCAGGCACCGCGCACGATGAGATCGATGTCGACGCCGGCCTGACCCGCGCGAATCAGGCCTTCGATCAAGGCGGGATCCGTCAGCGCGTTGACCTTGACGATGATGCGCGCCGGCTGCTTGCTGCGAGCGGCCTCTGCGACGCGGTCGATGTACTGCAGCATTTTTTTGTGCAGCGTAAACGGCGCTTGCATCAGCGCGCGCAGCGGCTGCGTCTTGCCCAAGCTGGCCAGTTGCATGAACACCGCGTCGGCGTCGGCCGTGAGTTGCTTGTCGGCAGTCAGGTAACCGATATCGGTGTAGAGCCGGGCACTTTTTGGGTTGTAGTTGCCGGTCGATAAATGCGCGTACCGGCGCAGACGGGTGCTGCCGTCACTGCTCTTGATTTCGCGCCGCGTGACCAACAGCAACTTCGCGTGGGTTTTCAAGCCGACGACGCCGTAGACCACTTGCGCGCCGACAGCCTCGAGACGTTCCGCCCAATTGATGTTGGCCTCTTCGTCAAAACGCGCCTTCAGTTCGACGACGCACATCACTTCTTTGCCGCGCCGCGCTGCTTCGATCAGCAAGTCCATCAACGGCGATTCGCTGCCCGTGCGGTAGATGGTTTGCTTGATGGCCAACACATCGGGATCATTGACCGCTTCGCGCAAAAACTGGATCACCGGGTCGAACGACTCGAACGGGTGGTGCAGCAACACGTCGCCCCGGCGCAGCGTGGCAAAAATGGATTTTTCCCGCGGCAATCGCGCTTCGGGCCACAGTGGCTCATGCGGGGTGAAACGCAGCATCGGCGGCTCGGCGTGCTCATCGGCCTGGTCGATCAGCTGGTTCAAACGCACCAGATTGACGGGGCCGTTCACGCGGTACAGCGCCGCCTCAGGCAGGTCGAATTGCTGCAATAAAAAATCGGCCAGCTCCAAGGGGCAGGTGTTGACGACCTCCAGTCGAACCGCCTGCCCGTAGTGGCGCGTGGTCAGGCCGCTGCGCAGCGCTTGCCGCAGGTTGGTGAGGTCGTCCTCGTCGACCTCCAGATCGGAATCGCGAGTGACGCGAAACTGCGAAAACGCTTGCACTTCGCGGCCCGGAAACAGTTCGGCCAGATGCGCGCGGATCACGCTGGTGAGCAGCACAAAGCCTTGGCAACCGGGCGTGAGTGCTTGCGGCAAGCGGATCACCCGTGGCAACACCCGAGGCACCTTGACGATGGCGGTGCTGTTTTCGCGGCCAAAGGCGTCTTTGCCGCTGAGGCGCACGATGAAGTTGAGCGACTTGTTGGCCACCTGCGGAAACGGATGTGCCGGATCCAAGCCGACCGGCACCAAAAGTGGCCTGACCTGCGCTTCAAAAAACTGACTCACGAAGCGGCTCTGCGCTTCGTCGCGGTCGGCGTGGTTGAGGATGACGATGCCGCTGCGCTGCAACAACGGCATGACCTCGTCATTGAAAGCTGCGTACTGCTCGTCAATGATGGCGTGGGCCTCGGCGGCCACCACCGCCAATTCACGCAGCGATGCACCCGAGCCGGGTTGACGCAGCGACTCGATGTAGTCCGCAAATCGCACCTCGAAAAACTCGTCCATGTTGCTGGAAACGATGCAGATGTAGCGCAGTCGCTCGAGCAAGGGCACGTCGTCGCGGTGTGCCTGCGCGAGCACGCGCCGATTGAACTCCAGCATCGCGCGCTCACGGCTGAGCAGTTGCGGCATCTCTTGAGTCGCTGCTGGAGTCACCGCCTGCGCCGCCACCTGCGTCACTGCGAGCGTCGTCACTTTGCCGGCTGCCTTGACCGTCTCCTTGGGCGCTGCGGCTGTGGCGGTGTTGGGTTCTAAGCTCATTGTTTGAGTTTATGAAGCTTTTGTGTCGGTTGAGTGAATCGCGTGCACCGCCAATCGGAAAGTCGCGCCAGCAGCTGAGCCGTGGCTGTCGACGCAGCAGGTCGTGGAATAGATCGATCAACCGGATAATTCGTCGATGCACCTATTGATTCCATTTGCGTCGGGTTTGTCACCGGCCGCCGTCCACACTTTGGGCACCTTGAGCTTGCCCAATTTGGTCAGACTTTTGCCCCGTTTGAGCGCCACCGCGAAAATCGGCGGCGATGAATACAGCTTCAGCGCGCCGCACGAAACGGCCATCGCCAGCGCCTGGGGTTGGCAAGGCAGCGATGGCGCTCTGCCTTGGGCAGCGCGCCAAGCGCAGGCAGACGGCGTGGTTGTGGGCGACGCCGCCTGGGGCTTGCTGACCCCGGCGCACTGGCACTTGGGGCGCGACCACATCACCATGGCGAACCCGCAAGCGCTGAAGTTGAGTGAGCACGAATCGAAAAATTTACTTGAGACGCTGCGCCCGCTTTTTGCTGACGACGGCTGGACACTGCACTGGGGCGCGGCCGACCGCTGGTACGCCTCACACGCCAGCCTTGCCGATTTGAGTTGCGCCTCGCTCGACCGCGTGACGGGCCGCAACGTCGATCTGTGGCTGCCCAACACGTCGCAGGTCAAAACCATCAGACGCCTGCAAAGCGAGGCGCAAATGCTGCTTTACGCCCACCCGCTGTTTGACGACAGGCAGGCGCGCGGCGAGCTGCCTGTGAATTCGTTTTGGCTCAGTGGCTGCGGTGTTCATCAGGTCATTTCCACACCCGCAGGCAACGCCGCAGCCCTGCAAATTGACGACCGCCTGCGTGCACCCTTGCTCGCCGAGGACTGGGCCAGCTGGGCCGAATCTTGGGCGGCGTTAGACGCAAGCGCGATGGCTGATTTGCTGCAAAGGAGCCAACACGGAGAAGGGGTGTCGCTGACGCTGTGCGGCGAGCGCTTTTCACAACGCTTTGACAGCGCACCGCAAACGCTGTGGCGACGCGTCAGCCGCGCTTGGCAAAGCGTGGCCGCGGCCCCTGTGTTGGAGGCGTTGTGAGCGAGCCGACCATCAGCTTGCGCGATGTGCCTCCGCGGGCAGCTTGGGCGCTGGAACAAGCGGGCGTGCATCCATTGTTGGCCAGACTGTTCGCAGCGCGCGGCATGCGCAATGCGGACGATTTGGACGACGGTTTGGCGCGCTTGTTGCCGCCTAACGAGCTTCAAGGCAGCGCCGCTGCCGCCGTGATGCTTGCCGATGCAATTGCGCAAGGCCACCATATTTGCGTCGTGGCCGACTACGACTGCGACGGTGCCACGGCCTGCGCCGTGGCGCTGCGCGGTTTGAAATTACTGGGTGCCGCCGCCGAATCCTTGAGCTATGTGGTGCCCGACCGCGCCATTCACGGCTACGGCCTGACACCCACGATTGTCGATCTGGCGCTTCAAAAACGCCCCGATGTTCTGCTGACAGTAGACAACGGAATCGCCAGCTTGGCGGGTGTGGCGCATGCGCGCGCGCGAGGGTTGGCGGTGCTGGTGACTGACCACCATTTGCCGGCCTTGCAAGGCGACACCGTGGTACTGCCCGACGCCAACGTCATCGTCAATCCGAATCAGCCTGGCTGCACTTTCAGCAGCAAAAATTTGGCGGGCGTGGGTGTCATGTTTTATGTGCTGATGGCGCTGCGCAGCGAGTTGCGTGGGCGTGGCGTTCTCACGCTGCAAAGCCAACCGCGTCTGGATGCACTGCTTGATTTAGTGGCCTTGGGCACTGTGGCCGACGTGGTCAAGCTCGACGCCAACAACCGGCGCTTGGTGGCACAAGGCTTGAAGCGCATCCGCGGCGGGCACATGCAAGTGGGCGTGGCAGCGCTGTTCCATGCCGCAGGCCGCGATGCGCGTCGTGCCAGCGCCTTTGACTTTGGCTTCGCCTTGGGGCCGCGCATCAACGCGGCAGGCCGCCTGTCGGACATGACACTGGGCATCGAGTGCCTGATCACCGATGACGCCGTGCGTGCCGAGGCCCTGGCCAAAGCGCTGGACGACATCAACCGTGAACGTCGCGTGGTGGAAGGTGGCATGCGGGAGGCCGCCGAAGCGCAGCTAGAGACACTGCTGCTCAATGCATTGAACACCGGTGCCGGAGCCCAAGAGATTCCGCCCGCCTTGGCCATCTATGACGCTGGTTTTCACGAAGGCGTGGTGGGCATCATTGCCTCACGCCTGAAAGACAAATTGCACAGGCCGACTTTTGTATTTGCCATGGGGCAAGACGGCTTGCTGAAAGGCTCAGGGCGGTCGATACAGGGCTTCCATTTGCGCGACGCACTCGATCTGGTCAGCAAGCGCCACGACGGCGTGCTGCAGAAGTTTGGTGGTCATGCCATGGCCGCAGGCTGCACCGTGGCCGCGGAAGATTTCGACACGTTCAATGCCGCATTCCAAGCCGTCGCCCTGGAGTGGTTGGACATTGCCACGTTGCAGCGCAAGCTGCTCAGCGACGGGCCTTTGGCCGCCGAGTACTTCAACGTGGAAACGGTTCTGGCGATCGACGCGCAGGTCTGGGGACAAGGCTTCGAGGCGCCGGTCTTCAACGACGACGTGCAGATCGTGTCGCAGCGGTTGGTGGGCGAAAAGCACATGAAGCTGAACGTCAAACACGCGGGCACGTTGCGCGACGCGATTTGGTTTGGCCACAGCGAGCCACTGCCCAGCGCGGTGCGCCTGGCGTATCGGCTGAGCGTGGACGAATACAACGGCCGCCAGCGCGTGCAGATGATTGTTGAAAGTGCGGCATGAACAGCAGCGAAAAGCAGGCGCCCGGCACCCTGGATTTACCAGCAACGCCCCTGTTTGCAAGAGGCGCAAGAGCGCCCACTTAAACTTGGTCCGTGAACATCCTTAACGCCGATCTGCATTGCCACTCCGTCGTATCCGACGG
>JBBRGA010000011.1:0-40892 GCA_038241115.1 Burkholderiales bacterium
TATCTTTTAATGAGACGGTCTACAAAATAAGCTTCGCCGGCGCGACCGACCACAAAAGCTGAGATGTTGGATTGGAGCGGGTGAGGGGAATCGAACCCCTGTATGCAGCTTGGGAAGCTGCCGTTCTGCCATTGAACTACACCCGCGAGCCGCTTTTAGTCTACCGGACACCGACGACTCGAACGCTCCCCGGGCGTTGTTCGGCGAGCGCTCGCACTGTTGCGCGAACGTCAGCGGCGCTACGTCAAGCGAACCAAAACGTAGCCCGCGGCGACGATGTGGGCCAGTGTGATCACCACCGACAGTGAGTGCAGCCATTTGAAGCGCTGTCGAAGGCCGTTGTCTGTGGCGGCGTTGATGGCAGGCATCAAGAGCTGACGGGACGGAACGGTAGTGATGGCAATTGCCGCCAACAAAACTCCCGCCAGTGCATCGTGCGACCAAACAAATGCCGAAGCCAATGCGGCGGTCACGATCACAAAAAGATAAAACAACGGGAATGCGCGGCGCAGAGTGGTGCCGGCTACTTCGGCAGGCAGCGCGGTGAACAAAAACGCGGCGAAACCGAAGGAGTAGAGCGTTGCTCCTCCAAACAGCAAGCCAGTGGTCAAAACTGCAAGAGACAGAGTCACGGTGGAGACGCTTTCAAAGTAAGCAAGATGGAGATGGGCCGCTTGTCCAAATCAATGAGGCTGATTGGCAATGCGAAGGGCCGTCGTGTTCGACCCATTCGCCGGGCACAGCGCCGGAGGACGACCGTAACTGCAGACGCATGACCAAGCACGCGGCATGGACGCTCGAAGCCGCCAAGCCGCTCAGCGTCGTCGCAGTTGCGCGCTTTTCCGCGTTCGCGCCACAAAGTCATCGGGCTTGGTTTTCACCCAGTCCAAGAAGGTTGCAAGTTCGGGATGCGCCCGCAGCGATTCGACCGTGTTGAATTGGCGCGCAAGCTGAGTCTCGGAAAGCAGCGCGTGAATCTGGCGGTGACAAATGCGATGCAAAAACTCGGTATGTCGCCCGCCTTTGCTTTTGGGCACAAGGTGGTGTGCATCGCGCTGCGCCAGCGGAATGGCCCGCTCGCACAGCGGGCACCGCAGCGGGAGCAGCGACGGGCTGTGCGGCAGCTTTCGTGAAGACAGGTTTCGTGAGGACGGGTTCAAGTGAGATCTTCAGCATCGCCGGCTTGCTGCGCCGAGCTGTCAACTTCAGCATCGACGACTTCAAGATCGTCTGATTCAGCGGTGCCGAGGTCAGCAACGCCAACATGGGTCAGCGTGTTGCGGATGAATTGTTTCTCGTAGTGCCTGTTGCGTCTGTTCTTCTTGGCAGACGCGCGCTGCCCCAGGCGTTTGTCGTAGACCAGTTCACCCAAGCGGCTCAGGTCGCTGAGATCTCGAATTTCATTGGGTGAATTTCGGCGTGGCATGGTGCGGCTGCAATGGCTTGCGTGTGTGTTTGTTGGTTTGTCTGAGTGAGTGCGCGGGCACGGGTGCAGGGCATGCAGTCCAAAGCCTACCGAACATTAGAAAGTCTGGACGATGCCGAGGGCAGGCAACGCGAAGTACCCCAAAACTGACGACCGCCTCACGCCTCGGCGCAGACCCACTTGTCGCTGCGAGCGGGGCAACCGCGTCGGGCAAAATTGAGCATGACTTTCAGCGATCCCAACTTTCCTTTGCGCCGCAGCGTGCGCAGCTACGTGGTGCGCGCCGGGCGCATGGGGCCGGGGCAACTGAAGGCCCTGAACGAGCTGGGCCCCAGCTTGCTCCAGCCCTATCAAGCACAGGTGATGGACTGCCCTGCAGTGTTTGGCCGCACTGCCCCGGTGGTGCTCGAAATTGGCTTTGGCATGGGCGACGCCACGGCCACGATTGCACAGGCCATGCCCGGCACCGACTTCCTTGGCGTGGAGGTGCACGGCCCCGGTGTCGGCGCGCTGCTGAAGCAAATCGGCGAGCGCGCACTGACCAATGTGCGGCTGATTCAGCACGACGCTGTGGACGTGCTGGATCACATGGTTGCGCCGCACTCGTTGGCAGGCGTGCATGTTTTTTTTCCCGATCCCTGGCACAAGCTCAAGCACAACAAGCGGCGCTTGATTCAGCCCCCGTTTGTGGAACTTTTGGTGAGCCGACTGAAGCCGGGTGGCTACTTGCACTGCGCGACCGATTGGGAGCCTTATGCGGCACAAATGCTGGAGGTGCTGCGCGCAGCCCAGGGTCTGGAAAACGCCTTTTCAGGCTATGCGCCCAAGCCCGACTATCGGCCGCTGACGAAGTTCGAAAACCGCGGGCTCAAGCTGGGCCACGGGGTCTGGGATTTGGTGTTCAAAACGCCCGAGGTGTGATCCAAGCGCCGCCTGTAAAAACAAGTCTTAATCCTTCCAGACCACCAAGTTCCAGTAAGCGGTGGCAAGTATCAAGATGCCAAAGGCAATGCGGTACCAGGCGAAGACCACAAAACTGTGAGTGGACACATAGCGAATGAGCCAGCGTATGCACACCCACGCTGCCAGGAACGAAAACAAAAAGCCCACACCGAAAAGCGGCACATCTGCGAGCACCAAGCTTTCACGCACCTTGAAAAGGCTGTACGCGCCGGCACCAATCAAGGTGGGCACGGCCAGGAAAAAGGTGTACTCGGTGGCGGCTTTGCGGCTCAGGCCGAACAGCATGCCGCCAATGATGGTGGCACCCGAGCGGCTGGTGCCGGGCACGAAGGCCAAGCACTGCACCAATCCAATTTTGAGCGCGTCCACCATGCTCATGTCTTCGACTTCTTGCACGCGCACCACCACGTTTTTTCGGTTTTCGGCCCACAAAATAATGAGGCCGCCAATGATGAAAGTGGCCGCCACCACGGTAGGCACAAACAAAGTGGATTGGACTTTCTTGCCGAACGTCAAACCCACCAGCACAGCGGGCAAAAAGCCCAGCAACACGTTCAAAGCAAACTTGCGTGCATTGCGGTCACTGCGCAAGCCCATCACCACTCCAGACAGTTTTTGCCAATACAAAAGCACGATGGCCAGAATGGCGCCGGTTTGGATGGAAATCTCGAATGCTTTGATTTTTTCGGGCGTCAAACTGCCGCCGGTGAAGTCAAGAAGCGAGGCTGCGAGGATCAAATGGCCGGTGCTGGAAACCGGCAAGAATTCGGTTAATCCTTCGACAATGCCCATGAGGGCGGCTTTGATGAGCAGAGCGATGTCCAAGGGCAATCCCGGCGTTTTGGCGAAGGTCGGATGATAACGACGGGCCTTGACGCGATGCCCTGACTTGGCTGCGCTTACCTCGTGACGGCCACCATGGAAATTTCCACCCCGCGGGAAGTCACCGTCACCGCGCCAGGCTTGTAGCCTTTGCCTTCGGCGGTCTTGAGGTCTTCCGGCTTGAAGCGGTAAATGGCGGCGTCATTCAAAAGTTGTTCGGCCAGCAAGCCGCCGAATCTTTCAACGGCCAACCGTGACTGATCGCCCAAACCTTCCATTTGCACCTTGGCCACACGCACCTGGGTCATGCGCACGGCTTGCGCGGCTTCGTCGTAGCGCAATGCGTAGTCCAGCGCTATGGTGCCGCGCGTGCCTTTGCCACTGCGGCTGAGGCTGCCGCTGAAGTCAATCTCGGTGGCGATGCGATTGCTGGCGCTTAGAAAGCTGACGCGCGGTGCTTCCACACGCACCGTCAATTCGCCCAACAACTTGCGCTCTAGCGGATACAGCTTGGCAAGTTGCCGCGCCACGTCGGCCTCGAGCAATGTGATGGTGCGTGGGCCGGTGACGTGGGCGCAACCGGACATCAAGGCGAACAGCCATGAGAGCAACACGCCCCAACCCAGAAAACTGAGCCGGGTGCGCACAGGAGCCACTGAAAATGAGTTCATGGGTGCAAGCGTAAAGCTTGGAGCGCAAAGCGCAAGGCGTGAATCGACGTGGAGGCGCTTCGCAGCGAGCAGCAAGGTAAGCAAACCCTGCTCAAAAGCCCTTGTGCCTTGACCCCACCAAATGCGCTGGCTACATTACTGACCCATTGGTCAGTATCCGCATGCAGCCTACTTTCGTCCCCGCCGCAACCGCCACATCCGCCACAGCCGCCGCGATCGCCACAACCCCCACGCACAACGTTCGACAACGTCGCAAAGAAGCGCGCCCTCAGGAGTTACTGGACGCGGCTTTGGCCTTGTTTGTGGAAAAAGGCTTCGCCGCCACGCGAATTGAAGAGGTGGCCGAACGCGCCGGTGTCTCCAAGGGCACGCTCTACCTGTACTACCGCAGCAAGGAAGAGCTGCTCAAAGCCGTGGTGCGCGAAGAGCTGTCGCTGCGCATTGAAGAAGCCACCGCGGCGGTAAAGCAGTACACCGGAAGCGTCGCCAATTTGTTGACCACCATGCTGCCTGACTGGTGGCTGCGGGTGTACGACAGCCCAGCGGCAGGCGTGCTGAAGCTGTTTGTCACGGAAGTACGCAGCTTCCCCGACATTGCCGAGTACTACGTGCGCGAAGTGATTGCCCCGAATCAGACGCTGGTGGGCGACTTGGTGCAGCGCGGAATTGATGCGGGAGAATTCAGGCCGGTCGATGTGGACTCTGTCGTTCACTCTCTGGTGCTGCCGATGGTGATGTTGTGCGTACATAAACATTCGCTGGGCGCTTGCGCCGCCTTGCCGGCAGAAATTGATCCACAAGTTTTCATACGCCAACACATGGCCTTGGTCGTCAACGGTTTGTTGGCGACCAGCCCTTCAGCCCACCACGCTGCGATGGCGACCGCCAACATCACCACCACCTCACCCAAACAGAAGTAAACAAACGATGAAACGCTGGCTCAAGTGGGTAATTTTGGTTCTGGTTGCGGCTGCGATTGCCGGCTTTGTGATGCGCTCCTTGAAGGTGCGAAAAGCAGAGCAAGCGGCAATCAGCGCGGCGGCTGCGGTTCCGGTGGTGTTGGAGTTGAACCCGGCTGACTTGGTCACGGTGCAGCAACAAGATTTGCAACGCAACTTGGCAGTGTCGGGCGCGCTGAAGGCGGTGAATTCGGCATTTGTGAAGGCCAAAGTGGCGGCTGAGTTGAAAACGCTCAGCGTTCGCGAAGGCGATTCTGTGCGCGCCGGACAAGTTATTGGTCAGCTCGACACCAGCGAATTTGATTTGCGTCTGCGCCAAGCCGAGCAAACCGCCTTGGCCGCCAAAACGCAAGTCGACATGGCACAGCGCACGTTGGCCAACAACCGCGCCTTGGTGTCGCAAGGTTTCATTTCGCCCACCGCTTTGGACACCTCGTTGTCCATGGAAGCCTCGGCCCAAGCCAGCTACCAGGCCACCGAGGCCGCAGTGGCGCTGACGCGCAAGTCCAAGGCCGACGCGCTGCTGGTGTCGCCGTTGAACGGTGTGGTGTCGCAGCGGTTGGTGCAGCCCGGCGAACGCGTGGCGGTCGACGCCAAAGTGGTGGAAGTGGTGGACTTGAGCCGCATGGAGGTCGAAGCCGCCATGGCACCCGAAGACGTGGTGAATTTGAAGCTGGGCCAAGCGGCCAGCCTCACGCTGGACGGCCGCACGCAGCCATTTGCCGCACGCGTGTCGCGCATCAACCCCAGCACCCAGGCGGGCTCGCGCGCGGTGTTGGTTTATTTGACGGTGGACACCACCGCAGACTCGGGTTTGCGTCAAGGCCTGTTTGCGCGCGGCACCGTCAGCCTGGAAAAGCAGCAAGCCTTATTGGTGCCGGTGACGTCGGTGCGTATCGAGTTGGCCAAGCCGTACGTGTTGGTGGTGACCGACGGAAAAGTATCTGTGCGCACGGTGACCTTGGGCGCGCGTGGTGACATGAACATCCAAGGGCGAAACGACGGCGCGAAAGAGGCGGCGGTAGAACTGCTGGGCGAATCCGTCAAGGCGGGCACGCTGGTGCTGCGCGGCAGCGCAGGTGCCGTGCGCGACGGCACCCTGGTCAAGATGGCGGTGAATCCTTCGGCGGCGAACGCTGCACCCAACGCCCTGCCCGTGGAAGTCCCAACGAAGGCCACCTCGCAGGCCCTGGAGGCACGCTGACATGTGGTTCACACGCATCTCTATTGGCAACCCCGTCATGGCCACCATGGTCATGTTGGCATTTGTGGTGTTGGGCCTGTTCAGCTACCAGCGGCTGTCGGTAGACCAATTCCCCAACATCGACTTCCCCACCGTGGTGGTGCAGCTGGAGTACCCCGGCGCGTCGCCTGAAATTGTGGAAAGCGAAGTCACCAAAAAAGTCGAAGAAGCGGTCAACACTGTGGCGGGCATCAGCAGCCTGTATTCGCGTTCTTACGAGGGCGCGTCAGTGGTGATTGCCGAATTCAATCTCGACATCGACGGTCGCAAAGCGGCCGAAGACGTGCGCGAAAAAGTGGCCCTCATGCGGCCGCTGCTGCGCGACGAAGTGAAAGACCCGCGCGTGTCCAGGTTCGATCCAGCCAGCGCGCCTATTTTCAACGTGGCCATCACTTCGACCGACGGCAAACGCTCGCCGCAAGAGCTCACGACCTGGGGCAGCCAGGTGCTGCTGAAGCGCTTGGAAAACGTGCGCGGCGTGGGTTCGGTCAGCGTGGTGGGCGGCATACAGCGCCAAGTGAATTTGTACTTGAAGCCCGCAGCGATGGAGTCGCTGGGCATCAGCGCGGACCAGGTCGTGGCGGCAGTGCGCAGCGAAAACCAAGAACTGCCGATGGGCGCCATACGTTCGCGTGAGCAAGAGCGGGTGGTGCAGATCAATGCGCGCTTGAAGCGACCTGAAGACTTTCGCGACATCGTGGTGGCGCGTAAATCTGGGGCCGCTGCTGGCAGTCCCAGCAGTTCAAGCAACCCCAGCGCCATCAAGTTGTGGCAAGTGGCAGATGTGGTCGACGGGCCACAAGAAGTAGAAAGTCTGGCGCTGTTCAACGGCCAACGCACGGTGCTGCTCAGCGTGCTGAAGTCGCAGGGTGAAAACACCATCGAAGTGGTGGACGGCTTGCAAGCGGCGCTGGCCAGCGCGAAAAGCGTCACACCGCCCGGCATTCAAGTCGATGTGATCCGTGACAACTCGCGCGCCATCCGGGTTTCGGTGGCCAACGTGAAACGCACGCTGATCGAAGGTGCGCTGCTGACCATCCTGATTGTGTTTTTGTTTCTGAATTCGTGGCGCAGCACCGTCATCACCGTATTGACCTTGCCGATTGCGCTGATCGGCACGTTTTTGTTCATGTACCTGTTCGGCTTCACCATCAACACCATCACCATGATGGCGTTGAGCCTGTGCGTGGGTTTGCTGATTGACGACGCCATCGTCGTGCGCGAGAACATTGTTCGGCATGTGCGAATGGGCAAGTCGGCGCATCAGGCAGCGCTGGACGGCACGCAGGAAATTGGCTTGGCCGTGCTGGCCACCACGCTGTCCATCGTGGCGGTGTTCTTGCCCATCGGCTTCATGGGCGGCATCGTCGGCAAGTTTTTCCACGAGTTTGGTTTGACCATCGTGGCGGCGGTGTTGATCTCGATGTTCGTGAGCTTCACGCTCGACCCCATGCTCAGCAGCATTTGGAACGACCCGCAAGCCCACGGCGTGCACAAAGGACCGCCGGTGACGCTATACGACAAAACCATAGGCCGCGTCACGGGTGTGTTCGACGACTTCACCGAATGGTTGTCGCGCGCTTATCAACGTATTTTGGGTTGGTCGCTGAAGCACAAATTAACCACGCTGCTCATCGCTCTGGCCACGTTTGGCGGTAGTTTTTTGATCATCCCGGTGCTGGGCGCCGAGTTTTCACCGAAGGCGGATTTCTCGGAAACCCAGATCAATTTCTACACGCCGGTCGGCTCGTCGCTGGAAGTCACTGAGGCGCGCGGCAAACAGATCGACGCCGTGCTGCGCGCCTTGCCCGAGGTCAGGTACACCGTGACCACCATCAACAGCGGCAACGCAGCCGGCAAGATTTACGGCGCCATTTATGTGCGGCTGGTCGACCGAAAGGACCGAAAACGCAGCGTGAACGAAATGTCGATACCGCTGCGCGAGCGCTTGTCGAGCATTCCCGGCATCACCGTCACCAACATCGGCCAAACCGATTTGGGAGGCGGCAAAAGCTTGCAGTTCTCGATCCAGGGCAGCGAACTCGCGGAACTGGAAAGGCTGTCCAAAGACATCACAGCCAAGATGAGAGACATCCCCGGCTTGGTTGACATGGACAGCACGCTCAAACCCAACAAGCCGACCATCGCCATCGATGTGAAGCGTGACGCTGCGGCCGATGCAGGCCTGAACGTCAACGCCCTGGCGGTGACTTTGCGCACCTTGGTCGCCGGCACTTTGGTTGGCAACTGGCGCGCACCCGACGGCGAAAACTACGATGTCAATGTGCGCCTCACCCCGGGCAACCGCACCTCCATCGAAGACCTGCAGCGCCTGCCCATCAACGTGGCGGCGGCGTCAGACGGTTCGCCCCGCGTCGTGCGCTTGTCGCAGGTGGCTGATGTGGTGCCCGGAACCGGACCCAATCAAATCAACCGGCGTGACCTGAACCGCGAAATCAATATCGACGCCAACGCCTTCGGCCGCAGCTCGGGTGATGTGTCGGCCGACATCCGCAAAATTTTGGACGACGTGAAGTGGCCACCCGGCTACCGCTACAGCTTCGGTGGCTCGACCAAGAACATGAACGAATCTTTCAGCTACGCGGTGGGCGCGCTGGGCCTGGCGGTGGTGTTCATCTACATGATTCTGGCCAGCCAGTTCCGCAGCTTTTTGCAGCCGCTGGCACTCATGAGCTCACTGCCGCTGACCTTGATCGGCGTGGTGCTGGCGCTGTTGGCGTTTCGCTCCACCCTGAACATGTTCAGCGTGATTGGCGTAGTGATGCTGATGGGGCTGGTGACTAAAAACGCGATTTTGCTGGTCGACTTCGCCATCCGTTCACGCGGCGGCATTCATGAGGGCATCGGCCACGGTGAGCCGATGAACCGCGAGGAGGCACTGCTGCACGCTGCCAAGGTGCGCCTGCGACCCATCTTGATGACCACGCTGGCGATGATTTTTGGCATGGTGCCGTTGGCTTTTGCGCTGAGCGAGGGCTCGGAACAGCGCGCGCCCATGGGCCAGGCAGTGATTGGCGGCGTGATCACGTCGTCGTTGTTGACCTTGGTGGTGGTGCCGGTGGTGTACTGCTACCTGGATGACCTTGCAGCCTGGGCAAAGCGAAAATTTGCTGGCAAGGCCGTCGCACCCATCGCGGCCGCGCCAGTGACCCCGTCGCTTTGAACTGGCAAGCTTTTTTTCAGATCCCCCACCGCAGCCGTGCAGCCCTTCGTCTGAAGACAGTCCAACGCCAACCCAACGACAACCCAACCTCCGCCCCGAATGAACACCGAACAAGCCCGCTACAACATGATTGAGCAGCAAATCCGCCCGTGGGACGTGTTGGACCCGACGGTGTTGTCGCTGCTGTCGGTCGTCAAGCGCGAACAGTTCGTGCCGCTCGCCTGCCGGGCACTGAGCTTTGTGGACACCGAAGTGCCGCTGCGCGAAATCTCGGGCGGCGGCGAGTCCATGTTGTCGCCCAAGGTGGAGGCGCGCTTGCTGCAAGAACTGGCGCTGCTCAAACACGAGAGCGTGCTGGAAATTGGCACCGGCTCAGGCCACATGGCCTCGTTGATGGGCCACAAGGCGCAGCAAGTTCACACCCTCGAGACCAACCCCGCGTTGGCAGAATTTGCGCGGGGCAATTTACGGCGCAGCCACGCGGTCAACGTCACGGTGGTTGAGGCCAACGGCTGTGAAGGCTACGCCGAAGAGGCACCGTTCGATGCGATTCTGTTGTCAGGATCGGTGGCCGAAGTGCCTGCCAGCGTGTTGGCGCAATTGAAGGTGGGCGGCCGTTTGGTGGCCGTGGTGGGCCAACTGCCCATCATGCGTGCCGTGCTCATACGCCGCAGTACCGAACAAGACTTTCACACCGAGATCTTGTTTGACACCGTGGCCCCACGCTTGAGCGGCTTCAGCGAGCCAAGCCGGTTCAAGTTTTGAGATTCGGTAAACCTGTGGATCTGAAAACCATTCGCCACCAGAGATGAACAAATCTTGTTTTCACAGAGCACATGAAGCAACTCGCCGTTGAACACCTGCGAGCCCACTGCGCCGCCCAACCCACTGTGCTGCTGGACGTGCGCGAGCCGTGGGAAGTGGCTACAGCGTCGATCAGGCTGGACGGCGCCACCACGCTGGCCATACCGATGAACGAGCTGCCTGCTCGAATCCGCGAGCTGGACCCACAGCAGTGCGTCGTCTGTATTTGTCATCACGGCATACGCAGCGCGCAGGTCGTCGCATTTCTCGCGCACCAGGGCTTTGATGCGGTCTACAACCTTGATGGCGGTATCGCGGCCTGGTCAGAGAACATCGACCCCAACGTGCCGACTTACTGACTCGGCCGCTGAAATGCCCGCCGAATGGGTTGACCGCGGCCCAAATTTGACTGCCAGTTACTTGCCCCAGCTTTCCTACCTGTCCACCGATACCAAGGAACACACCATGCCTAAAGTCTCAGTCACCGCCGCAGCACCCGCATGCGAGCGGCTTCGTCAATCCCGCTTGGTCATCGCCTTGGCGCTTGCACTGGGCGGCGCGCTGGGGCCGGCGCAGACCGTCCGGGCGCAAAGCCTGTTCGAGCTTTACGAGGCTGCACGCGGCTATGACGCGGTCTATCTGTCGGCGCGTTCGCTGGCCGAATCGGCCCAGTACAAGGCGGCGCAAGCAGACGCCTTGTTGATGCCAGGCGCCAGGCTCACGGCCGGCGCCAATCACAACAACATCGACCCGCCGCTGGGCGGCAACCGAGCCTCGTACACCACGTCGGCCGCGTTGACCGGCAGTCAACCCCTTTTCAACCGCGCCAACGTGGCCACGGTGGGACAAGCCCGCAAAGCGCTGGAGCTGTCACGCTTCGATTTGGAAACCGCCGAGCAAGACCTGATCGTGCGCGTGAGCCAGGCCTATTTCGACGTGCTGGGCGCGCAAGATTCGCTGGCCACCACGCGTACCAGCAAGGTCGCCATCAGCGAGCAATTGGCCTCGGCCAAACGCAACTTTGAAGTGGGCACTGCCACCATCACCGACACCCGCGAAGCGCAGGCGCGTTTCGATCTGGCCACGGCCACCGAAATTGCTGCCGACAACGACCTGCGCACGAAACGCATTGCGCTTGACCAATTGGTCAACAAGGTCAACGTGGCGCCAAAACAGTTGCGCGTGCCGGTGGTTCTGCCGTTGGTTCCGGGAGCTTCCGTAGACGAATGGGTGGCCCGAGCTGAAAGCCAGCACCCCGCCGTGCAACGCGCCACCCTGGGCATGGACATCGCCAAATTGGAAACCGACAAAGCCAAGGCCGGCCACCTGCCGACGGTGGACGCGGTAGGCTCGATCAGCAATTCTTATGGTCGCGGCACGGCCGTGGTAGGCGGCACCGGCAGCACCAACGGCCTGAGTTTGGGCGTGCAAATGAATCTGCCTTTGTTTGCTGGCTTCTCGGTGCAAAACCGCGTGAGGGAGACGCTGGTACTGGAAGACAAAGCCCGCAACGACCTGGACGCCGCCCGCCGCGCCGTGGCGCAGGGCACGCGGCAGAGCTACTTTGGCGTGCAGTCGCTGGCGGCTCAAGTCAAGGCACTAGAAGCCGCTGAGTCCTCCAGCCAATTGGCCTTGGAAGCCACACAGTTGGGCTACAAAGTGGGCGTGCGAGTGAATCTGGACGTGCTGAATGCGCAGACCCAGTTGTTCACCACCAAACGCGACTTGGCCAAAGCGCGCTACGACACGCTGCTGACCACGCTGAAGCTGCGCCAGGCTGCGGGTGAATTGAAGCCAGCAGATTTACAGCTTTTGAACGAGTTGCTGGCGAAGTAATCGCAGCCCTGCGCTGCCCAACGCGTCCAGCAAAAAGCCGCAACGGGTGCGGCTTTTTTCGCGACTTTTTTACGCAGCTTTTCCTGTCACGCGGCTTTTGTTTTCGGTGGGACGTCAATGCAAATTGCGCGGATCGCGAGGCTCTTTCGGTCCACCCGGCCCTCGAAACGCATCTGGTTTATAAACATTCCCGTCGCGCTCGAACGCGCTGGCCGCCTTGCGCTGTGCGCGCTTTATTGCGGCATCAGCATCCTGCTGCGCTTGGCGGCGCGACGCCTTCCAATGCCACAACCGCATGGCAACACGCCTTGAATTCAACCAGACACGGCGCGCGACAGCGTCAACGCGCCAGCGCAAACGTTCGCCCATACACAGACGCAGCAACAACGCGGCGCAAACGAAGATGGTGATGGCGGCGAGGATTTTTTCACCCATAGAAGCTCGAGTTGCTTGCGGTGCGTTGCGTTGCGTTAAGTTGCGTTGAGTTGAGTTGCGTTGAGTCAAGTCGCGCAACGGCGCATCAGCTTGTTCAAATCAGTATGCGCCCATGTAGTCTTTTTTGCCCACTTCCACCCCGTTGTGCCTGAGCACGGCATAAGCCGTGGTCACGTGGAAGAAAAACTGCGGCATGCCGTAATTCGACAAATATGCCTGGCCGTCAAGGTGTTTTTCTTTTGGCGTGCCCGCACGCAAAACGATGTCACGCGCAGCGCTGCCCTCAAACGCCGCCGGGCTCAACCCATCAAGGAATGCCACAGTTGCGTCGATTCGCGCATGCAGGTCGGCGAAGCTGTCTGCCTTCGCTTCAAACACCGGCACGTCCACGCCGGCCAGCCGCGCACTGACGCTGGCCGCGAAGTCACAGGCCACTTGCACTTGCACAGGCAAGGCAAACATGTCGGGGAAAAGCCGCGCTTGAAGAAACACCGAGGGGTCGATTTTTTTCAGCGCGGCGTGCGCTTCGGCTTTGCTCAACACGCCGCCCAAACCGCCAAGCATTTGCTTGAAAACGGGGACGCTGGTGGTGAACATGGTGGGAAACGTGGCGGCGGTTGGGGTGGCGTTCATCGGTGTCTTTCGTGGTGTGGTGATTGGGCCATCATGCCTTGACGGTGAACAAGGTTTGCGCTACCTGCAGTGGGTCGTCCAAAGTGCGCACCGCCGCGTACGCCGCTTCAGCCTGCGGATACCGGCGGCGCAAAAAGTTGAGCCACTGCTTCAAGCGCCCAGCCCGGGCTTTGGGCTCGATGTGGGTTTTGATGAGCTGCCAGAACTCGGCCAACAAGGGCAGCAAATCGGCCCAGCCCAAAGGCGCGTGGCCGGGCCTGGAAATCGCCAGCGCCAAACCGGGGTCGCACACCATGCCGCGCCCGATCATCAGGCCGTGGCAGCCCGACTCTGTGCGGCATTGCTCAGCGTCGGCCACCGTCCAGATTTCGCCGTTCGCAATCACCGGAATCTGCACCGCCGCGCGAATGTCGCTGATGCGCAGCCAATAGGCCGGCGGCTTGTAGCCCTGCGCACGCGTGCGGCCGTGCACCACCAATTCGCTGGCACCGCCCGATTGCATGGCCAGCGCACAGTCCACTGCCCGGCTGTCGCACTGATTGCCCAATCGCATCTTGGCTGAGACCGGCATGTGCGCGGGCACCGCGCGCCGCACGGCGCTGACGATGCGCGCCACCAATTCCGGGTCGTCCAACAGCGACGCGCCACCGCCGTGACGATTCACCACCTTGGCCGGGCAACCAAAATTCAAATCGATTCCGGCCGGTCCCAATGCCGCCAATTTGGCCGCGTTTTCGGCCAGACACACCGCGTCCGAGCCCATCAACTGCGCCCGCACCGGCACACCAGCGCGGGTGCGCCCACCGTTCAAAAGCTCGGGCACGATGCGCGTGAACACGCGGTCGGGCAGCAAGGTGCCCGACACGCGAATGAACTCCGAAACGCAGCGGTCGACTCCGCCCACCCGCGTCAAGATGTCGCGCAGCGTGAAGTCGAGCAGGCCTTCCATCGGGGCTAAAAGAATGGTCATAGGCGCTTGTGGTTTGAAGGCCGGATGGTGTTGCTGGGCGAGGTGTTGAACGTGGTCTCAAACGCCGTATCCAACGCCGCGCTCAACGCCGCATGTAATTTTCCCATCACTGTCACCTTTGCTTGCCTTGACGTCTTGCGCCCGCCGAGCTGCTGCGCAGAACTTGCGCCATGATCACGATCCGTTCATTTGTTGGAGCCCGTTTGTGAAGAACTTGAAGAACCTGACCTCATCTCTTGTCTGCGCCGCCGTGTTGGCAAGCGCTGTTGTCTCATCGGCCTGGGCCCAGGGCGATGCCTTGGCGGTTGCTGGCAAGGAAGCCGGTGCGGTGGTGACGCCGAGCGGCCTGGTTTACTTGTCCACCAAAGAGGGCAGTGGCGCCAGCCCGAAAGACAGCGACACGGTGAAGGTTCATTACCGAGGCTTCTTCCCCGGCGGAAAAGACTTTGACAGCTCTTACAAGCGCGGCTCGCCCGCCGAATTTCCGCTGAACGGCGTCATCAAGTGCTGGACCGAAGGCGTGCAGAAAATGAAGGTCGGCGGCAAAGCCAAACTCACCTGCCCCTCGGCCATCGCCTACGGTGAACGCGGCGCCGGCGGCGGCTTGATTCCGGCCAACGCCGTGTTGCAGTTTGAGGTGGAACTGATCTCCATTGCAGGGCGCTGATTCAAGCGACAACCGTGGACGGTGCAGGCGGTGCACACTGAGGTTTCAATCAACCTCAACACTGAGCCGCACCATGCAAACCCAAGACGAAGTGGCCAGCCAGTTGTTGGGCATGCCTTACGCATCGCTTGACGCCACCGCACAAAAAGTGGCGAGCCACGTGGCACACCGAAAGCACATTGCCCGCGGCAGGTCAAGGCAACCCGGCACAGCGCCCACACGCGGGCAACGCGCAGCCGATGCGGTGGCCAGCTTCGGTGGCTCCTGGACTTTTGTGGGCCTGTTTGCTGTGGTGATGTTGACTTGGGTGGGGCTGAACGGCTATCTGCTGGCAGTGCGCGGCAGCACGTTCGACCCCTACCCCTTCATCTTGCTGAACCTGTTTTTATCGATGCTTGCAGCCATCCAGGCGCCGGTGATTTTGATGTCGCAAAACCGCCAGTCAGAAAAAGACAGGCTGCATGCCGAGCACGACTACGAAGTGAACTTGAAATCCGAGCTGGAAATCATGTTGCTGCACAACAAGATTGACACCTTGCGGCAAACACAGTGGACTGAATTGCTGGCACTGCAAAAGCAACAGCTCGACATGTTGGGCGCCATCACGGGGCGTGCGTCGTGACCTGAATTCGAGTTGCTGCATGGGTTCTGCGCGCGGCCACGCGAACGCGCTGCTTACGAACGCAGCTTCTTCAGCAAACCTGCGGTCGATGCGTCCAGGCCTTGCACATCGCCGCTGGCCAAACGCGGCAGCAAGTCGGTGCACAGCGCCTTGCCCAACTCCACGCCCCATTGGTCAAAGCTGTTGATGCCCCACAGCGCGCCGCTCACAAACACACGGTGCTCGTACATGGCAATCAACGCGCCCAAAGTGCGCGGTGAAAGCTGATCGAGCAGCAGCGTGGTGCTGGGCCGGTTGCCGGGGAAGCTGCGGTGATGCGACAGCACATCGCGGTCTATCGTGTCGGAGGCCGTGGGCGCTTTGTCCAGCAAGGCTTGCTGCGCTGTTTTGCCTTGCATCAAGGCTTGCGACTGCGCCAGGCCGTTGGCCAGCAGCATGGCGTGCATGTCAGCCAAGCTGTGCGTCGGGTGCTTGACGAGGATGAACTCGACCGGAATCACGTCGCTGCCCTGGTGCAGCATCTGAAAGTAAGCATGTTGACCGTTGGTGCCGGGCTCGCCCCACACCACCGGGCTGGTGGCGTAAGGCAGCAACGCACCGCCCACGTCGACGCGCTTGCCGTTGCTCTCCATTTCCAACTGTTGCAGGTAGGCCGGCAAGCGCTTCAAACCCTGGTGATAAGGCGCAACGCTGCGGCTGCTGAAGCCGTGGAAATTGCGGTACCAAACGTCCAACAGGCCCAGCAACATCGGCAAGTTTTTCTCGACCGGTGATTGCGCGAAATGCAGGTCCATGGCGTGGGCACCTTCCAGCAATTCGCGAAAACGATCTGCGCCCACGGCCAGCGCAATCGGCAAGCCTATGGCGCTCCACAGCGAGTAGCGCCCGCCCACCCAATCCCAAAAACCGAAGGTGGTGCTGATGCCAAACTCAGCCGCCGCCTTGACGTTGGTGGTGGTGGCCACGAAGTGGCGGGCGATGTCGGTACCGCCGTTGCCGATAAACCAGGACCTCGCCACGCGCGCGTTGGCCATGGTCTCTTGTGTGGTGAAGGTTTTGCTGGCGATGATGAACAGCGTCTCGGCCGGCTTCAGGTGGCGCAGCACCGGAGTGATGTCGTGCGCATCGACGTTGGCCACGAAGTGAAACGTCAAGCCCGGATGGGCAAAAGCCTCCAACGCGGGCACCGCCATTTGCGGCCCCAAGTCACTGCCACCGATGCCGATGTTGACGACGTGTTTGATGCCGCTGGCGGCGGTGTCGCGCACGGTTTCCACATAGTTCAGCATGGCGTTCAACACTGACTGAACTTCGGCGCTGAAGGGCGCGCCGCCGGGCGGGGCACGCAAAGCGGTGTGCAGCACCGCGCGCCCTTCGGTGGTGTTGATCGCGTCGCCGCGCAGCATGGCATCGCGCCGCGCTTCCAGCTGGCATTCGCGCGCCAAGTCGGCCAAAAAATGCAGCGTGGCGGTATCAAGCAAGTTCTTTGACAGGTCGGCGAAAACTTCGGGCGCCTGCACGCCCATCGCGTCGAACCGGCCTGGGTCGCGGGCGAAGGCCTCACGCAAATCGAGGTCGCGGCCGTGCGCCTCAAAGTGGCCCTGCAGCGCCGCCCAGGCGGATGTTTGATCGCAGCGTGGCGGTGGTGTCAGCGGAGGTGTCAGCGGCGGTGTCAGCGGCGTGGTCAGTACCGGCGCGCTCATGCCAGCTCAGCCTTGATGAGTGCGTCGAGCTTGACGGAATCGACCGCAAAACCGCGTATGCCTTCGCTGAGCTTGTCGCTCGACATGGCGTCTTCATTCAGCGCGAAGCGAAAGCTCGGCTCGTTGTAAGTGACGGCGTGAATGCTGGCGGCCTGCGCTGCAGCCACCGTCAAGGCAGGCGTGATGGCTTGTTCGCTGGCTTGCAGCGCGGCCAACAAATCAGGGCTGATGGTCAGCAAATCGCACCCCGCCAAAGCCGTGATTTGACCGACGTTGCGAAAACTCGCGCCCATGACCTCGGTGGTGATTCCAAACTTTTTGTAGTACCGGTAGATCTGCGTCACCGACTTCACGCCGGGGTCGTTGGCACCGGTGTTGTCGGCCTCGACCCACGCCGCACCCGCGGCTTTTTTGTGCCAGTCGTAGATGCGACCCACAAAGGGCGAGATGAGTTGCACGCCCGCCTCGGCGCAGGCCACCGCCTGGCAAAACGCAAACAGCAAAGTGAGGTTGCAGCTTATGCCCTCGCCCTGCAAGATGCGCGCGGCTTGGATGCCTTCCCAGGTGGAGGCCATTTTGATGAGCACGCGCTCGCGGCCCATTCCGGCTGCTTCATACAGCGCGATCAAACGATGAGCGCGCGCCACGGTGGCGCCGACATCAAAGCTCAGGCGCGCATCGACTTCGGTGGACACACGGCCGGGCACCACTTTCAATATTTCCAATCCAAACCGCACCAGCACTTGATCGACGATTTCGTCCGTCGCCTTGCTTGGGCTGCGTGCGACGGCGTCTTTGAAGAGCGGCGCGTACTCAGCCTGCTGCACCGCTTTGAGGATGAGCGACGGGTTGGTGGTGGCGTCGCGCGGCGCGAATGCAGCCAGCTGCTTGAAGTTGCCGGTGTCGGCAACGACGGTAGTGAATTGCTTGAGTTGGTCCAGGGAATTCATGGGGTTGCCCTTGATATTGAGGGTTTCGGCTTCGCTAGAGATTAAAACCTGACGGGGCAGGGTTTTGGTTGTTCGCCGTCAAGTTGATGCGTGGATGTAACTTTTGCTTTCGGCTTTGGCTTTGGCTTTGGCTTTGGCTTTGGCTTGATGGAGAACCGAACCCACACCCCGTTCGGGCTGAGGTATCGAAGTCCTGCTGTGTTCTTCGCTTGCAGCGACCGCGCCGGGTCTCGCCCCGGCAGGCGAGTAACTTTCATTTGCTGCGCCGAATGAAACTCACCAAAGCAAAGGCGCTGAACACACATCTGTGCGGTTCATTTGCATAAAGGTCATGAGCTCGAATTTGACCGAGCTGTGGCCGAACCGCCACTCACGCTCTTGGCTGTCCAAAACGCGGACACCAGCTCATCAAGTGTGCCGCGCTTCGCGCGTCGGGAAATTGGCTCCTTCCCCCAAAGGGCCACGAAGGAGCCCTTTCAGGTCTCCGGGAGTAGGTTGGGATGGGAGTGAAAACGTCGCAACAAACTCAGACGTTTTTAACGCCACGCCACTTCTAAATCAGCCCGTCCAACGCCCCCCGACACCACCCTTTATCCGCCTCGTCCAGGCCATTAAACGCCTCACGCGCCTGCTTACTGGCCACCCTATAAGCCGCCTCATTTTTCGCCGCACGCATCACCCGCGCCAAGCCCTCACACGAAAAGAACCGCTCCAACGCAGGTGCTTCGTTTTGCAGCACGAGACACGCCCACATTCACGTGCATGAAACTCACCTCGCACCAAGTCATTGGCTTTCAAACCGGTGATGGCCAGTTGGAGGTCGGCGCAGCGCTCAGGGGTAACTAAAAAATTTGTTCTTTGGGGACCGAATCAATAAGCAGCCATCAAGTCGCAACCACCGACAAACCGCGCCCCGACAAGCGCAAGCCCACCACATCGCCCAAAGCATGCACCGTTTCCACGTCAGGCGAGACCACAAAAATCGCGCCCAATTCGGTGTCGAAGGTGTACTCGTAAGTGTTGCCCAAGTAGGCCAACTTGGCCACCGTGGCTCGCAAGTCACCCGCACTCGAACTTGCAGACACCACAGCCCAAGCTTCGGGCCGCACGGCCACTTTCACGCGGCCTGCCTTTGCCGTGTGCTGCGGCTTGAAATTCAACGGGCCCATCTGCACCGTGCCGTCGGCGTGCGCTTGACCGTCAAACAGCATGGCCTCGCCCATGAAGCCCGCCACAAATTCGCTTTGCGGGCGTTCGTACAAATCGGCGGGCGTGCCGGCTTGCGCAATCACACCGTTGTCCATCACGATGATTTGGTCGCTCACCGCCAAGGCTTCACTTTGGTCGTGGGTGACGTAGGCCACCGTCAAGCCCAAGCGCTGTTGCAGCGAGCGGATTTCTTCGCGCATGTTGCGGCGCAGGCGTGCATCCAAATTCGACAACGGTTCATCAAACAACAACACTGCAGGTTCAAGTACCAAGGCGCGCGCCAAGGCCACGCGCTGTTGTTGACCGCCCGACAGCTCGCTGGGCAGGCGATCGTCGAAGCCGCTCAAACCCACCGACGCCATCGCCGCTTGCGAACGTTGCAGCAGCTCAGCCGGTTTGACGCCGCTCACGCTCAGGCCGTAGCTCACATTGCCGAGCACGCTCATGTGCGGGAACAGCGCGTAGCTTTGAAACACCATGCTGACGTTGCGCTCGGCGGGGCCCAGCGAAGTCACATCAACCCCGTCGATGAATATCTGCCCGCCACTGGGCGACTCCAAGCCCGCAATCATGCGCAGCGTGGTGGTTTTGCCGCAGCCCGACGGGCCGAGGATGGTGGTGAGGCTGCCCTTTTGCACCGTGAAGCTGATGCCTTTGACCACCAGCGGCGAGCGCTCGCCGCCGTAGCGCTTGACGACGTTTTTGAACTCTATGCCGACGGGGTTGGACATCAAACTTTCCTTGAACACGTATTTTTGACAGCGGGCGAAGTCACTTGTTGGCACCCACTTTTCGGCGGCCCAAAGTGCGTTCACCCACAAAGAATTGAATGGCCGCGGTGACGATTGACATCAGCACAATCAGCACGGTGCAGTAGGCCAAGGCCACGCCGTAGTCGCCGTTGCCGACGCGGCCGATGATGTAGGTGGTGGCCAATTCGTATTCGGCGGTGACCAAAAAAATCACCGCCGATACGGTGGTCATCGAGCGCACAAAGCTGTACACCAGCGCCGCCACCAGCGCGGGCTTGAGCAGCGGCAGCACCACACGGCGCAAGGTGGTGAGGCTGCTGGCGCGCAGCATCACCGAGGCTTCGTCGAGTGATTTGTCCAGCTGTTTGAACGACGCCGTGCCCGCGCGCACGCCCACTGGCAAATTGCGAAAAACAAAACACAGCACGATGATCAAGCCGGTGCCGGTGAGCTCGACCGGCGGCACGTTGAAGGCCAGGATGTAGCTCACGCCCAGCACCGTTCCAGGGACGGCGAAGGTGAGCAGGGCCGAAAACTCGAACACCGCTTTGCCGCGAAATTCAGTGCGCGCGAGCAGCCATGCAATCAGCAAACCGATGCTGGCGCAAATGGGCGCGGCAATGGCCGCCAGCGTCATGGTGTTGAACAGCGAGTTCCAGGCGGTGCCCGCCCACACCAAGCCGTGATCGCCAATTTGCAGATCGAACGCAGTTTTGAAATGCATCAGGGTCAAGCTGTAATCGCGGCCCCAGGTTTTCACAAACCCGCCCGCGAAAGCAAACAAATAAACCACCACCGTGAATGCCAGCCACGGCCCGGCGACCCAGACGCAAATGCGGCGCACGGCGGTGGGCAATTCCATCGGCACACCGGCGTCGCCTTTGCCAGAGACGGTGGTGAAGCTGGTGTTGCCCAACAAATTGCGCTGTACAAAAAACACCGTCAACGCAAACGCGGTGAGCACCAAAGCCAACGCGGCCGCCATGCCTTGGTCTAGCGAAGCTCCGACGATGGCAAAGAAAATTTCAGTCGACAACACGGCATAAGAGCCGCCCAAAATGATCGGGTTGCCAAAGTCGGCAATGCTCTCAATGAAGCCCACCAGAAATGCATTGGCCAAGCCGGGCTTGAGCAGCGGCAGCGTCACCGTCATGAAGGTTTTAAAGCGGTTGGCGCGCAGGGTTTGCGCCGCTTCTTCCAGCGACGGACTGATGCCTTGCACCACCCCGCGCATGATCATGAAGGCAATGGGCGTGAACGCAAACAGCTGCGCCACTGCCACACCGAACACACCGTAAAACCAGCGTGTGGGCGGTATGCCAAAGGCCCATTCCAAAAATTGATTGGCCACACCCGCACGGCCGAACAACAGAATCAAACCCAGGCCCACCACAAACGGCGGCGTGATGATGGGCAGCATGGCCAAGGCGTTCAGTGGCTTGCTGATGCGCTTGGAGCCTCGTTCGGCGAGCAGCGCAATCAGGGTGCCCAGCACCGTGGTGCCCGTGGCCGTGAGCAGCGCCAAGTACAAGGTGTTCCAAGCCACACCGCAGCTGGTGCCCTTAGTGAGGCAGCCCAAGCCCCAAACCCGCGATGTGCCCACGCGATCCCAGACCGCAGCGACCGCAAAGTTACCTTCGTCGGTGTAGAACGCCGCGAGCAGCGACTTGCCCACCGGAAACACCACGAACAAGACCAACAGGAGCGTGCAGCCCACGACGCTGGCCGACACAAACACATCACCGCGGAAGTAGCCCAAGCGCGCCACGCCCGCACCCAACAGCATCACCAAGCTCACCAACACCACAAAGCCGCCCCAGCCGACGCCGAACTGACCCTTGGACAACGCGCCGAACGACGCAGTGAGCCAGTCGTAGGACCAGCCCGTGGCACCGATCAAAAAACCACTGGCGCCCAGACCCAGAAGCCCGATCAATGCACCCGCTACCAAGCCTTGCCCTTGACGACGCCCCGCAGGCATCAGGGCCGATGCAGTGGCCAGCAGCAAACCCAGCACGCCTGTCCACAGCCACACACGGCCGTGAACCGCTGCTTGCATGAATCCGTTGGCGGTTTCCATGCCCCCGAACAGCTTGGGCAGGGCAGACGCAAGCGAGCCGCGCTGCAAAAAGTACCAAGGCAACAGCGCATAGGCCGCCAGACCGAGCCACGCCCAAATGAGCACGGCGCGGCGCGGTCTGTCAGTTCGCACTGCAGTCCGAGAACGTCCAGCGCTTTCGGACGCTGCGTTTGCGTTTACGTTTGCGTTTGCGTTTACGTTTGCGGTTACGAGTGTCTGTGCGTTTGCGGATGCCGGCGTTTTCATCAGCGTCACTTGGCTTGATTGAACGCTTTACGCTCCCAGTTTTGGATCAGCTGTTTGCGCACTGCGGCCGAGCCGTACTTTGCGTAGTCGTAGTCGATGAGCTTGATTTTTTTGAAGTCAGGCACACGCGGGTCGACCGGCGTGCCCTTGTTCGACGGCAGCTGAAATTGCTTGGCTGCAGCCCCAAACTGTTGCGCCGCGGGCGTCAAGGCCCACTCGTAAAACTTCTTTGCGTTTTCCAGGTTGCGCGCGCCTTTGACGATCGACATAGAGCCGATTTCGGCGCCGGTGCCGTCGGCAGGGGTGATGGCTTCGATGGGAAAGCCCTGCGCTTTCTCACCGGGCGCGTCGTGCACGAAGCTGATGGATATGGTGGCCTCGCCGCGCGCCACCGCCTTGATAGGGCCGGTGCCCGAGCGCGGATAGCTGCTGACGTTTTTGTGCAGCGCCGCCAAATAGTCGTAAGCCTTGTCTTCGCCCATCAGTTGCACCAGGGTGGCGATCATGGTGTAAGCGGTGCCGCTGGCGCGCGGATCGGCGACCTGGATCTCGCCTTTGTATTCGGGCTTGAGCAGATCGGCCCACACCTTGGGCACGGCCAGTTTTTTCCGTGCCAACAGTTCGGTGTTGTAACCAAAGCCCAACGGACCTGAATAGATGCCGACCGTCTTGTAGCCCGATTGCTGGGCCTGCTTTTGCGCCCAAATCTGCAGCTGAGGCAGCTGAGCCGACCTGTACTCCAGCGTCAGGTTCTGCTCTGCCGCCAGCAAGTGAGGGTCACCGGTGCCACCAAACCAGACATCGGTTTTGGGGTTGGCGCGCTCGGCAGTCAATTGCGCCAACGACTCGCCCGACCCCTTTTGCACCAGGTTGACCTTGATGCCGGTGGTCTTGGCAAAGGTGGTCTGGATCAAGCTGCACCACTCGGCTTGCACAGAGCACAGGATGTTGATTTCCGCATCTTGGGCTTGCGCCGCAGAGGCCGTCGCGATCAGCGCGAGCGTGGTGAAGGCAGTTTTGAATTTCATTCGTCATCTCCGGTTGTTGGCCAAGCTTTGCGTGATTTGAACTCGCAGACCCGAGCGTACGTGACTTGTCCGCGCATGGCCTGAAAAGCGGTGCCGCTGCCGATTTTTCAGGCACCGAGCACGCAAATCGGGCGTGAAATTTGTCAAAGCTGGATCGCAATTTGCGCTGGCGAAAAATGGGTTTTTCAGCGCTGGCGGCGCGTTGACCCCTGCAAGAAACGTAGGCATCATCAGCGTGAAACTAAATTACATCGGTCGGTTTTTGCAACCTTCTTTCGACATTCACAGAGCCCCGTTCATGTCCTTCGACCTCGTACTTTTTGGCGGCACCGGCGACCTGACCTGGCGCAAATTGATGCCTGCTTTGTTGCAAGCGTTTCGCCATGGCAAGCTGCCTGCGGGCGGGCGGATTCTGGCGGTGGCGCGCGATGAACAAAGTGACGATCAGTACCGCGCCTGGCTGAAGGAACGCTTCCAAGACGTCGAAGACGCCAAGCGTCCCAGCGACGAAGAGTTCAACCGGTTTGCGCAAATCGTGCACTACCGACGCATGGATCTGTCACAGCCCGAGCACTACGGCCGGCTCAAAGAATGGCTGGGTGAGCGCCAAGCCGACACCGTGGTGCTGTATCTGGCCACCAGCCCGCATTTGTTTCCGCAAATTTGTGCGCAGCTTGGTGCGGCGGGCTTGAATGAATCGCGCGTGCGCGTGGTTCTGGAAAAACCGCTCGGCCACGACCTCGCCAGCGCTCAGGAAATCAACCGGGTGGTGAAGTCGGTGTTCGCCGAACAGCAGGCCTTTCGCATTGACCACTACCTGGGCAAACCTTCAGTTCAAAACCTGATGGCGCTGCGCTTTGGCAATGTGCTGTTCGAGCCGCTGTGGCGCCGCGAAAGCATTGCCAACATTCAAATCACCCTGGCCGAAGATTTTGGTGTGGGCACACGCGGCGACTTTTACGACCGCACCGGCGCCCTGCGCGACATGATTCAAAACCATGCGCTGCAACTGCTCACGATGGTGGCGATGGAGCCGCCCAGCCGCAACGATGCCGACGCCATCCGCAGCGAAAAACTCAAGGTGCTCAAGTCACTGAAACCCTTCACCGACGAGAGCGTGGCGCGCGACGTAGTGCGCGGCCAGTACCGCGCTGGCAATGCGCAAGGAAAGGCGGCGGTGGGCTATCTGGAAGAAGTCAAAGTGCCGGCAGGCAGCCAGGTCGAAACTTTTGTGGCGCTGCGCACCGAGGTGCAAAACTGGCGTTGGGCGGGCGTGCCTTTTTACCTGCGCACCGGCAAGCGGCTGGCCTCGCGCGAGGCGCAAATCGTGGTCAATTTCAGACCCACACCGCACAACATTTTTCCGGGCGTGAACCGACCCAACAAGCTGGTCATCAAGCTGCAGCCGGAAGACGGCCTGGAGCTGCATTTGCTGGCCGCCAAAGGCACGGCGCAATCGGAAGCGCTGTCGCCGGTGTCGCTTGATTTGGACTTTGACAAAGCTTTTGAAGAAAACCGCGTGGGCGCTTACGAACGCCTGCTGCTGGAAGCCATCGCGGGCCGCTTGAATTTGTTTGTGCGCAGCGACGAACAGGAAGAAGCCTGGCGCTGGGTGGAGCCGGTGCTGAACGCTTGGGCGCGCGACACCAGCGGACCGCGCATCTATGCCGCAGGCACTTGGGGCCCGGCCGCAGCCAGCGCGTTGGTAGCGCGCGACGGCTACGCCTGGTCAGAAGAGCAGTGAATCCGGTCACTCAACATGCTTGACCGCATTCGGGCGTCGATTGCGGCGTTGCCTCCGGCCGAACAACGGGTGGCCCAACTGGTGCTGGCCGACCCGCGCAGTTTTGCAAGTTCGCCGGTCAGCGATCTGGCAGAGCGTTCGCATGTGAGCAAGCCCACCGTCGTGAGGTTTTGTCGCAGCGTGGGCTATGACGGCTTGACCGATTTCAAGCGCAAATTGGCGGGCAGTGTCAATGAAGGCGTGCCCTTTGTTCACCGCTCGGTGGACGAAGACGACAAGCCGGCTGACCTCATCGTGAAGGTCATAGACAACGCGGTGTCGGCCTTGCTCAGGTACCGCAACGACGCCACCAACCACGCCTTTGAACGCGCCATTGCGGCGTTGACCCAAGCGGGCCTGAACGGCAAGCGCATCGAGTTTTACGGTGTCGGCAATTCAGGCATCGTGGCGCTGGATGCACAGCACAAATTCTTTCGGCTGGGTGTGCATGCGGCTGCCATCAGCGACGGGCATGTGCAGGTCATGAGCGCCACCATGCTGACCCCGGGTGACTGCGCGGTGATCATCAGCAACTCAGGCCGCAGTCGCGATTTGCTCGACGTCTGCGAAATTGCGCGCAAAAAGGGCGCGACCACCATCCTCATCACGGCAAGTGGCTCGCCGATCGCTCACACCGCGTTGGGTTCACAGCAGATTTTGTTGGCGGTCGATCACCCCGAAGACTTCGACCGCTACAGCCCAATGGTGTCGCGCTTGCTGCACCTGACGGTGATTGACATCCTGACCACCGCTGTGGCTTTGCGCCTGCCGAGCAGCCTGCGGCCCATGTTGCAAGAGATCAAGAAGAACCTGCGCGCCAAGCGGGAGGCGCAGCCGGATTGAGCTTTTGAGGAAGGGCAGTTAGGCTCGCGGGCGTGACGCCGCGCAAGGGGCAGGGGGCAAGAGTCAAGCAGCCTCGGGCAACAGCAACGAGTCCATGCCGGACAACTTGGCCAACTGCACCAATTTGGTGGGCGCGCCGCGCACCGCAAACCCACGACCCGAGGCTTGCGCCAAACGCTGGCATTCCAGCAGCACGGCCAGCGCCGAAGAATCAAATTGCTGCAAAGCCGACGCGTCAATGACGATCTGAGTCGCGGTCTCACGCTTCAGTGACTGCGCCAACATGTGCAGCGCATCGCGGGCGTCGTTGACGCTGATGGAGGCGGGCAACAGCAGCACGGGGTGATCCGAGGTTCCAGATGCGGCTGTGTTTTGAAACCTTGAGCCAGGGCTCAGGTGCGCGCAGCCGCAGCTTTGTTGCGCTCGACCAGTTTGGCGATCAGGCCGTCAATGCCACTGGCGCTGATTTCTTGCGCAAAGCTGTTGCGGTAGTTTTCGACCAGCCACACGCCCAACACATTCACGTCATAAATTTTCCAGGATTCACCGGCTTTTTCAAGGCGGTAGTCCAGCTGAACCGGATCGCCTTTGCCGCGCACTTCTGTGCGCACCACCACCTCGGCGTCTTGCGGCGTGGAGCGCATCGGCTTGAGGGCGACGGTTTGGTCTCTGACCTGCGCCAGAGCGCCCGAATAGGTGCGGACCAACAAAGTCTTGAATTCGTCTTGCAGGCGCTTTTGCTGGTCGGGCGTGGCTTGGCGCCAGTAACGACCCACGGCCGACGCCGTCATGCGCTGAAAGTTGATGTGCGGCATGACCTTCATGTCCACCAGCGCCATAACCTTTTGCACGTCGCCGGCCTGTATCGATTTGTCGGCTTTCACTGCCTCCAAAACGTCGGTTGAAACTTGCTTGATCAGCGCGTCAGGCGCAGTTTCAGCATGGACAAGGCCAATAGCGCCCAGCCCCAAAGACAAGCTGAACAAGAGCGAACGGGAAATATTTTGAATAAGCATCTGTTTTCCAAAAAGTTGACGCGGGGTCTAGATAGCGCTTCGAGGTCTGACAGCACCTCTGAGTTCAGCGTGTCACAAACTGAGACGTTTCTTGTCTAACTTCTTAACTGCCTTGCTACCCAACGCGGCGAAGACCAAATTGGTTGGCAGTGCACTCATTTCTTGACGGTAGGTGTTGTGGGTGCGGGTGCGGTTGCGGGTGCGCGTGCGGGTGCCTTTGCCGCGGCCGGATCTGCGCTCAGCTTCGATTCATCGGGCAGTCCGGGCTCATCGCGATCAGAAATCAAGCTTCGACGCCGCTGCAAGTAAGCATCGCGCACGAAGGTGTATTTGTCGAGCGCGATGTCATCGAGCACGCGGCTGGCGCCCAGAAATTCGGCACGCGTGTTGATGATTTGCAGGCCTCCCAAAAAGAATTGCGACGCGCCGTCATTGATCAGCAACGCAGGCGACACCGCGCGGTCAAACGGCAGCGCAAACGACTCTCGCACGGTCGACGGTCCGAGCAGCGGCCAGACGATGTAGGCCCCTGCGCCCACGCCCCAACGGCCCAAAGTTTGACCAAAGTCCTCGTACTGGTGATACAGGCCAATTTCACTGGCCACATCAATCACACCGCCCAGACCGAACACCGTGTTGGTGCCGAACCGGATCAAATCTTTGCCGCCTGCCTCGGCACGGCCTTGCAACAGGTTGTTGACGAAAGACCAGGCGTCGGCCGCATTGCCGAAAAAATTACCGATGCCTTGTCTAACCAGCTGCGGAACAAACTGGCTGTACGCCGTGGCGACCGGTTTGAGAACTGCTGCGTCCAAGTCTTCATTGAACGAAAAGACTTTGCGATTCCAGCCCTCCCAAGGGTCTAGCTTTTGTCCCCCGGTTTTGGCGCCCGTCGTCGAGCACGCGCTCAGCGCCAGTGCGCACGCCATGCTGAATGCGATCGCGCCGCGTCTTCCGCGAAAGCGGTTCGCGCGAATAAGTTGAATTGACTTCATTTCTTGGCTCCTGCGCTGCCCGTTGCTGCGCTTGGTGTGGCGGCTGGCGCACCGCCATCGGCGGCTTTATTGAACAGAAATTGGCTGATCAGATTTTCCAAAACCACGGCCGATTGCGTTTGCGTGATGACGTCACCAGCAGCCATGTTTTTATCGGCACCACCAGGCTCCAAGCCGATGTACTGCTCGCCCAATAAACCGGCCGTGAGTATCTTGGCCGAGCTGTCTTTGGGGAAGGCAAATTTCTTTTGCATTTGCATGGCCACTTGGGCCTGGAAGGTTTTGTCGTCGAAGCTGATCGACTCGACGCGTCCTACCACCACACCGGCACTCTTCACTGCCGCGCGCGCTTTCAGGCCGCCGATGTTGTCGAACTTGGCCACCACCGGGTAGGTTTCGTCGAAGTTCAGGCTCAACAAATTACCCGCCTTGAGCGCCAAAAATAAAACCGCTGCGGCGCCAATCAGTACAAACAAACCCACCCACACGTCATGACGAGACTTTTGCATTTGCGGCCTCCTGGTCTTTTGAATTCTGTCCGGCTGAGATCATTGTTTATGGCGTTGTGTTGTTGGTGAGGCGTTTGGGGTCTGCGGTTTATTGAAGTGCCACGTTTTGGTCTGCCGCGTAAATTCTGATCAATCAGATCGAAAACATCATCGCCGTCAGCACAAAGTCGAGCGCCAACACAGCCAGCGACGCCAGCACCACCGTGCGCGTGGTGGCGGCCGACACGCCCTCAGGTGTTGGCTGGCAAGCATGCCCTTGGCGCAGTGCAATGAACGTCACCGCCACCCCAAACACCATGCTTTTCAAGACACCGTTGCCCACGTCGGCCCACACATCCACGCCGCCTTGCATTTGCGACCAGAACGATCCCGAATCGATGCCAATGAGCGGCACCGACACCAACCAGCCGCCAAAAATTCCCACTGCGCTGAACACCGCAGCCAGCAGCGGCATGGCGATCAAACCGGCCCAAAACCGTGGCGACAACACGCGCAGCACCGGGTCTACCGCCATCATTTCCATGGCAGCCAGCTGCTCGCCTGCCTTCATCAAGCCGATCTCGGCCGTCAGCGAAGTTCCAGCGCGGCCGGCAAACAACAGCGCCGTCACCACCGGTCCCAATTCGCGCACCAACGAAAGTGCCACCAGCAAACCCACCGCTTCGGCTGAACCATAACGCTGCAAGGTGTAGTAACCCTGTAGCGCCAGCACAAATCCCACAAACAGGCCAGACACTGCAATCAACGACAACGATTTGTTGCCCACAAAGAAAACTTGTTCGGTGACCAAACCAAAGCGCCTGAGGGTTGGCCCCGACACCGCCAGCAACCGGCCGAACAACCGCGCCGCATCCCCCACATCGGTGAGCCAGACGCGCGTGGCCGCACCCACCGCTCTGGGGTTCAACCAGTTCATAAAGGCGTCCTCAGCCCAAAGTCATCGGCCAAGGAAACGGCGGGGTAATGAAAATGCACTGGCCCTTCGGGCAAGGCGCTGAAAAACTGCTTTACCAGCGGGTCGGTGCTGCTGCGAATGTCTTGCGGTGTGCCCTGCGCCACCACCCCGCCGTTGGCCACAAACACAATGTGATCGGCAATCGCAAACGTCTCTTCGACGTCGTGCGAAACCACCACGCTGGTGACGCCAAGGGCGTGGTTCAAGTCGCGAATCAGGCGTGACGCCATGCCCAAAGAAATCGGGTCGAGTCCGGCGAAAGGTTCGTCGTACATGATGAGTTCAGGGTCCAGTGCAATCGCACGCGCCAAGGCCACACGCCGCGCCATGCCGCCGGACATTTGCGACGGCAGCAAGTCACGCGCACCGCGCAAGCCCACCGCGTTGAGCTTCATCAGCACCAAGTCGCGAATCATCGACTCACTCAAGTTCGTATGCTCGCGCAGCGGAAACGCAACGTTATCGAACACCGACAAATCGGTAAACAGCGCACCAAACTGAAACAGCAAACCCATGCGACGGCGCACGGCATAAAGCGCTTCGCGGTCCAGTGTGGCCAAGTCGACGCCATCAAAAAAAACCTGCCCCTGCATGGGTTCGATTTGTCGGCCGATCAGGCGAAGGACCGTGGTCTTGCCACCACCCGAGGTGCCCATCAGGCCCACCACACCACCACGCGGCAAACTCAAGCTCACGTTTTTCAAGATCACCCGGTCGCCGTAACCACAGGTGACGTTGCGCAATTCAACCAAGGGCTGGATCGCGGATGAATTGATGCCGGGGGCGTGTGAGGTGTTTGGGGTCATGGGCTAGGTTGACTGTCGCTGTCCCGCGAGCACTGTCAACCTGATGATAGGGTATGCACTGAGGCGTCTGCCCGTGTCGCGGGGCGCTCTTCGCTGCAGCGCAGCGTCGAGTGAATCCCGACCGGCAGCAGGTCTTTACGGCTTCGGACGCCTTGCGTGGCATCTCTTTTCAGGACACCAACGGTACCCGTGAAGCACGCCCGGATCATCTATCTCGACCGCTTTCCGGTTGCAGTCAGCCTGCCTTGCTCCCTCCCTCCCTCCCTCAACGCGGCAAATTGCTGTCGCCCATCAAAAAGCTGTCGACCGCATGAGCCGCTTGGCGGCCCTCGCGGATGGCCCACACGACCAGAGACTGGCCCCGGCGAACGTCGCCGGCGGCGAACACTTTCGCAACGTTGGTGGCATAGCCACCGATGAAATCGGTGTGTGCCACTGCGTTGCCGCGGTTGTCTTTGGTGATGCCGAAAGCTTCGAGCACGCTGCCCACGGGGCTGACGAAACCCATCGCCAACAACACCAAATCGGCCGGCACGATTTGCTCCGACCCAGGCACCTCGACCATCTTGCCGCCCTGCCATTCCACGCGCACCGACTTCAGCGCCTTCACTTTGTTTTTGTCCTTGCCCTCGCCGGCAATGAATTCTTTGGTGGCGATGGCAAATTCGCGCTCGCAGCCTTCTTGGTGGCTGCTGGAGGTGCGCAGTTTGATGGGCCAGTAAGGCCACACCAACGGGGTGTTTTCACGCTCGGGCGGCTGGGGCATCAGCTCAAACTGAGTGACGCTCACTGCGCCGTGGCGGTTGCTGGTGCCCACGCAGTCACTGCCGGTGTCGCCGCCGCCAATCACCACCACATGCTTGCCATCGGCGCGCAGTTGGCCTTTGACCTTGTCACCGGCATTCACCTTGTTTTGCGACGGCAAAAACTCCATCGCAAAGTGAATGCCTTCCAGGTCGCGGCCGGGCACAGGCAGGTCGCGCGACTGTTCGGCGCCACCGGCCAACAACACCGCATCAAACTGCGCCTGCAAAGCTTCGGGCGTGATGTTTTCTTTGGCCCAATTGGTGACCTTGCTGCCTTTGCCCAAGGGGTCGGTGGCGGCGCCCACCATCACGCCCAGGCGAAATTTCACACCCTCGGCTTCGAGTTGCGTCACGCGGCGATCAATGTGAATCTTGGCCATTTTGAAGTCGGGAATGCCATAGCGCAGCAAGCCGCCCACTCGGTCGTTCTTCTCGAACACCGTCACGTCATGGCCCACACGCGCCAACTGCTGCGCGGCTGCCATGCCCGCCGGGCCTGAGCCGATGATGGCCACGGTTTTACCGGTCTTGGCGATGGCCGGCCGTGGCACCACCCAGCCTTCCTCCCAGGCACGGTCGATGATGGCGTGCTCGATGCTTTTGATGCCCACCGCGTCGTCGTTCACCGTCAAGGTGCAGGCCGCTTCGCACGGTGCGGGGCAAATGCGGCCGGTGAACTCGGGAAAGTTGTTGGTGGAGTCGAGCACGTGGAAAGCGTTTTTCCAGTCACCGGCGTAAACCAAATTGTTGAAGTCGGGAATGATGTTGTTGACCGGGCAGCCGCTGTTGCAAAACGGCGTGCCGCAGTCCATGCAGCGCGCGCTTTGCTTTTGCGCGTCCTCAGGCTTCAGCGCAATGACGAACTCGCTGTAATTTTTGACGCGCTCTTGCACGGGCGTGTAGCCCTCTTCCAAGCGCTCGAATTCCATGAAACCGGTGACTTTGCCCATGATGTTTTTGCTCTGTATGGATTAAGTTATTTAGCGGCTACAACTTCAATAGACGTCGTTTTTGCCGTCGCTTTGGCGGCGGCAAATGCCTTCGCCGCCATCTCGCCCAGCGCGCGCCTGTATTCGGTCGGGAACACTTTCACAAACTTGCCGCGCGCCTGCGCCCAGTGGTCCAGGATGTCGCGGGCGCGCAGCGAGCCCGTCCACTTGTGATGGTCTTCGATCAGCTTCTTCAACGCCACCTCGTCGGCCACGCCGTTGTGCCACACGGCCCTGTTGCCGCCGAGTTCTTGCTCGGCCACCGACAACACTTTGTCCAGCGACACCATGGCCGTGTTGCAACGCTCGGCAAAGCGGCCGTCTTCGTCGTACACATAGGCCACGCCGCCGCTCATGCCGGCCGCGAAGTTGCGGCCGGTTTGACCCAACACCACCACGGTGCCGCCGGTCATGTATTCGCAGCCGTGGTCACCCGTGCCTTCCACCACTGCTGTGGCACCCGATAGCCTGACCGCAAAGCGCTCACCTGCCACGCCGCGGAAAAAGGCTTCGCCGCTGGTGGCACCGTAAAGCACGGTGTTGCCGACGATGATGTTTTTCGTGGCGTCACCGCGAAATTCGATGCTCGGGCGAATGGCAATGCGTCCACCGCTCATGCCTTTGCCGGTGTAGTCGTTGGCGTCGCCAATCAAATACATGGTGATGCCTTTGGCCAGGAACGCACCAAAACTTTGACCGCCCGTGCCTTCCATTTGCATGAAGATGGTTTGATCAGGCAGGCCTTCAGGGTGGCGACGCACCAACTCGCCCGACAACATCGCACCCACAGTGCGGTTGACGTTGCGCACTTCTTCGATGAGCTGCACTTTTTCACCGCGCTCCAAGGCGGGCAAACACTTCTGGATCAGCTTCACGTCGAGCGCGCGTTCCAGGCCGTGGTCTTGACCACTCACTTGGCGCTTGGCCACGTCCGCAGGCACGGCCGGTTGATAGAAGATACGCGTGAAATCCAGCCCCTTGGCTTTCCAGTGCGCAACCCCTTTGCGCGTGTCCAGCAGGTCAGCGCGGCCGATCAAATCGTCGAACTTGCGGATGCCCATTTGGGCCATGATCTGACGCGCTTCTTCGGCAATGAAGAAGAAGAAATTCACCACATGCTCAGGGCGACCCTGAAATTTTTTGCGCAGCACCGGGTCTTGCGTGGCCACACCCACGGGGCAGGTGTTCAGGTGGCATTTGCGCATCATGATGCAGCCTTCGACCACCAGCGGCGCGGTCGCAAAACCAAACTCGTCGGCACCCAACAAGGCACCGATTACCACATCGCGGCCGGTCTTCATTTGGCCGTCAGCCTGAACCCGCACGCGGCCGCGCAGGCGGTTCAACACCAAAGTTTGTTGGGTCTCGGCCAAGCCCATTTCCCAAGGCGTGCCCGCGTGTTTGATGGACGACCACGGCGACGCTCCGGTGCCACCGTCGTGGCCCGCAATCACCACATGGTCGGCCTTGGCCTTGACCACGCCGGTGGCCACCGTGCCCACGCCCACTTCGCTCACCAACTTCACGCTGATGCTGGCACGCTGGTTGGCGTTTTTAAGGTCGTGGATGAGTTGCGCGAGGTCTTCAATCGAGTAGATGTCGTGGTGCGGCGGCGGAGAGATCAAGCCCACGCCCGGCACCGAATAACGCAGCTTGCCGATGTAGTCACTGACCTTGCCGCCGGGCAACTGGCCGCCCTCGCCCGGCTTGGCGCCCTGCGCCATCTTGATTTGAATCTGGTCGGCAGACACCAGGTACTCGGTGGTCACACCAAAGCGGCCTGAGGCAACTTGCTTGATCTTGCTGCGCAGTGAATCGCCTTGATTCAACGCAAAGTCAACCTGAATGTCACCAGCCCCGATGATTTCGCTGAACTTGGTGCCCTGCGCGATGGGAATGCCCTTCAACTCGTTGCGATAACGGGCCGGGTCTTCGCCGCCTTCGCCGGTGTTGGACTTGCCGCCGATGCGGTTCATCGCCACCGCCAAGGTGGCGTGCGCCTCGGTGCTGATGGAGCCGAGCGACATCGCGCCAGTGGCAAAGCGCTTGACGATTTCACTCGCCGCTTCCACCTCGTCCAGCGGGATGGCTTTGCTTGGGTCGAGCTTGAATTCGAACAAACCGCGAAGGGTCATGTGGCGACGCGATTGGTCGTTGATGAGCTGGGCGTAATCCTTGTAGGTGTCGAACTTGTTGGCGCGCGTGCTGTGTTGCAACTTGGCAATCGCATCTGGCGTCCACATGTGCTCTTCGCCGCGCACTCGCCATGCGTATTCGCCGCCCGCGTCCAGCATGCCTTGCAAAACCGGGTCGTCGCCAAACGCTGCGCGGTGCATGCGGATGGCTTCTTCCGCCACCTCAAAAACGCCGATGCCGCCGACCTGCGAAGCAGTGCCGCGGAAGTAATGTTCAATCAAATTTTTGTCGAGCCCGATGGCCTCGAACAATTGCGCGCCGCAGTAGCTCATGTAGGTGCTCACGCCCATCTTGGACATGATTTTCGACAAGCCTTTGCCGATGGCTTTGACGTAGTTGTAGACCGCCTTTTCGGCCGACATGTCCGCGGGCAAGCCCTGGTGCAAATTGGTCAATGTCTCCATCGCCAGGTAAGGATGCACGGCCTCGGCCCCGTAGCCTGCGAGCACCGCGAAGTGATGCACTTCGCGGGCCGAGCCTGTTTCCACCACCAGGCCGGCCGTGGTGCGAACGCCTTCACGCACCAAGTGCTGGTGGATGGCCGACAACGCCAGAACCGCCGGAATGGCGACGAAATCGCGGCTCATCTTGCGGTCGCTGATGATGAGTATGTTGTGGCCGGTTTTGATGGCGTCCACGCATTCAGCGCACAGCGAAGCCAGCTTGGCTTCGACGCCTTCGTCGCCCCAGGCCAGCGGATAGGTGATGTCGATTTCGTAGCTTTGAAACTTGCCTTTGGTGTGCTTTTCAATTTGACGCAAGCGCGCCATGGCTTCGAAATCAAGCACCGGCTGCGTCACTTCCAAACGCATCGGCGGGTTGACTGCGTTGATGTCAAGCAGGTTGGGTTTCGGGCCGATGAAGCTGACCAAACTCATCACGATGTTTTCGCGGATCGGGTCAATCGGCGGATTGGTGACCTGCGCAAAGAGTTGTTTGAAGTAGTTGTACAGCGGCTTGTTTTTGTCAGACAACACTGCCAGCGGCGAGTCGTTGCCCATTGAGCCCGTGCCTTCCTCGCCGTTCAGTGCCATCGGGCTCAGCAAGAATTTGATGTCTTCTTGGGTGTAGCCAAACGCTTGCTGGCGGTCGAGCAAGGTCTCGGTGAACGCCGCGGGTTGCATGTCGGCGCTCGCGTCCAGCGGCACGTCGTCCAGCTTCACGCGCACGCTCTCGATCCACTGCCGGTAGGGCTTGGCCGAGGCGAACTGATTCTTCAGTTCTTCGTCCTCAATGATGCGGCCTTGTTCCAGATCGATCAGCAGCATCTTGCCGGGTTGCAAGCGCCATTTTTTGACGATTCGGTTCTCAGGGATAGGCAGTACACCCGACTCTGACGCGCCCACCACCAGGTCGTCGTCGGTGATGATGTAGCGCGTCGGGCGCAGGCCGTTGCGGTCCAGCGTGGCGCCGATTTGACGGCCGTCGGTGAACACCATCGCAGCTGGGCCGTCCCACGGCTCCATCATGGCGGCGTGGTACTCGTAAAAAGCGCGGCGGCGCTCGTCCATGGTGCTGTGCTGTTCCCAAGCCTCGGGACTCATCATCATCGCGGCGTGGGCCAACGAGTAGCCGCTCATGGTCAGCAGTTCTAGCGCGTTGTCGAAGGTGGCGGTGTCTGACTGGCTCTCAAAGCTGATGGGATACAGCTTTTGCAAATCGTCGCCGAGCACCGGTGACTTCATCACGCCTTCGCGGGCGCGCATCCAATTGAAGTTGCCTTTGACGGTGTTGATTTCGCCGTTGTGCGCCACCATGCGGTAGGGGTGCGCCAGCGGCCACTCGGGGAAGGTGTTGGTGCTGAAACGCTGGTGCACCAGCGCCAGGGCCGAGGTAACACGCGGGTCGGACAGGTCTTTGTAGTAGCTGCCCACTTGGCCCGCCAACAACAGGCCTTTGTAAATCACGGTGCGGCAGCTCATGCTGGGCACGTAGTACTCGCGGCTGTGCGTGAGTTTCAGCGCTTGAATGGCGCTGGACGCGGTTTTGCGGATCACGTACAACTTGCGTTCCAGCGCGTCGGGCACGATCACGTCAGGTCCACGGCCGATAAAGATTTGCCGGATGAGGGGTTCTTTTTCGCGCACCGTGGGCGACATCGGCAGTTCAGCGTCCACCGGCACATCGCGCCAACCCAGAACCACTTGGCCTTCGGCCACCACGGCGCGTTCCAGCTCTTGTTCGCAGGCTTGGCGCGAGGCGTGTTCTTTCGGCAAAAAGATCAGACCAACGCCGTATTCGCCAGGCTGCGGCAGGTCTACGCCTTTGGAGCCGTCCGGCGCGGTGCCACTGCTGGCCATTTCAGCGCGGTAAAACTCGTCGGGTATTTGAATAAGGATGCCTGCGCCGTCGCCCATCAGCTTGTCAGCGCCCACTGCGCCGCGATGGTCCAGGTTCTCGAGGATCTTCAATCCTTGCTGAACAATACTGTGCGACTTTTGACCCTTGATGTGGGCCACAAAACCGACGCCGCAGCCGTCTTTTTCATTGGCAGCGCGGTAAAGGCCGTTTTGCTCGGCCAGACGCAACTCCTTTGAACTCGAGACGGTGACGGCGCTTGGTGTATGCGCGGGAGTGGTGTTGAGGCTCATAAGCGGCTCCGAAATTCAAGGTTTTTTGAAGAATACTGCAGTGCAGCAATCTGCTCAAGTCCAAATAAATGGGGTCAGACGCCATTTAACTGTGAGTCTTAAGTGCTCAGATTTAAATAGGGTCACAACAATTAAAGAGCGGTGCTTGGGTGATATCAACGTGTGACTCGATTTACTCAGTGCGATGCGCACGAAGGCCGATGTACTCAGCCTGACTTGACTGGCCGTCCTTTGGGTTTGACGACTACACGCCGCGGCGCCACTCGGCTCAATTCGGCCGAAGCACCGTCAGAGGTCAACGCCCAACCCAAAGGCGTGCAAGCTTCAAGGCTTGCCGCCAAGTCCGCAGAAACCGGGCTCTCCAGCAAAGCTTGATACGCGGCATCGCGCGCAAATGGCGTGTTGCCCAGAGCCCAATAGGCCGACGCGGACGGCACGGCCGACAGCAGCGCGTCGGCATCACGGCCAAAGACGCGACCCGCATGGTGAGCGGCGCTGGAGCCGTCAAATTCCACTGCCGAGCCTACCGACGCAGCGCCACCAACTCGAACGGGCGCTTGCTCCAAATAGCGCATGCAGTCCAACAGAGCTTGCGCGCCTGCGACCGGTGCGGCCCTGAAACGCCCTTGCCACAACGCCCCTGCCCGGCCGTGGCGACGATTGAAAGCAGGCACGTAAAACCGAGCCAGCGCCTGCATCATGCGGCTGAGTTGATCGGCAGCCTTGGGCGTGACAAGCAACTGAAACTCATGGTCAAGCAGCACATAAGCGTGCACCGCGACGTGGTGCTCGGCGCTGCAGCGCTTCAGGATTTGCAGGAATTGCTGACGGTCGATCGCGTCGGCAAAAGCCACACCACCCGATACCGCGCGGTGAATTACGTGGTGAGCATGGCCAGCAACAACGAGGCGGTTCAGGCGAGCCATTGGAGGAAGCAAGTTACGCCGCTGATGCGGTTGGATGCCGGACTCTAACGGGTGGCCAGTTGATGCAGGACTGAAGTGCCTCAGACCGAACAGAGTGTTGAAGCTCGCGAACGGCTGTACTTCAGTAAGTGCGCCCGGACACCGTCGCGCCGCGGTTGATCGGCATGAATTCCACCTCGATCGTGATTTGGCTTTTCACCGCCACACCCAGCAATTTGCCGGGTGAAAACAACGCCTTGCCAAAGGCTTCGAGCGCCGAGTCTTCGAAGAGGCCCGCCGGCGCGGCTCGAACCACGGCAACGTTGTCCACCACGCCTTGCTCGTTGATGAGCAGCCGCAGCACAACCAATCCCTGTTGCTGCCCCGCTCGCGCCGGGTAGTCGGGATTGATGTCTGACAAGGGCTTGGGGCCGGGGTCCAGCGTGCCTGCGGTGCGGTATTGAGGCGCTGCAGGCAGCGCAGCGTTTTTTGAGACTGCTGCGCTCACCACGCTTGCTGGAACGGCTTCGTTTGAGGCGCTCGGAATCAAGGGCACCGGCGCGTCAAAGGTTGGAGCCGCTGGTCGAGTCGGCCGCGGTGGTTCAGCGCTTGAAGGTGCCGCAACGGCGACTGCTTTACCGTCTGAGAGCCTCGAGTGAGACGGGTCGCTGTCTCGGGCAAACCGATCAGGCGCTGCAGCCGCGTTCGACGCATTCGTCGCCGAAGTCGATTCGAGTGCCGCGAGGGCAGGTTGCTGCTGGGCCTCAAGTGTTCTGACTGCCATGACCGCAGCCGGCGTAAACGAGACTTCGCTGGTCGCGCTTTTGCTCGCAGTGACTTGCACTGAAAACAGAAATCCGGCGTGCAAACCCACCGCCAACAAAACGCCCAGCAGCGGCGGGCGGCTCGTGGGTCGATGGTCCTGGACAAAGCTCACATCTCAGCCGCCATCACAAACCCTCGAGCCTTGCCCCCAAGCACTGGGATTACCTTGCAATTTCGCGCCAACTGATTCGACGACCTCTGGGCGGGGGTGATGTCAACGCAATGTCAACGGGTCTGTCGGCACTGGCGCTGTCACGCACCAACACCTTGATAGGTGTGCCCACAACAGCGGGATCCGCCGACAAGTCAAGAATGCTCAGGCCGGTGATCAGCGAGTTGTTTCCGAAAGTCGAAACTGTCGTCTGACCGGTTGCAAAGTCGATGTAGTTCAACCAAAACTTACCGCCTCTGACGCAAGGGTCAGTGATTTGCGGAATGTTGGTGCCCGCCACCAAGGTATTGCGAACGAGCTTCATATCGATGTTGTTTCGCTCGCCCGCTTCCGGCAGGTCGAGGATCCATCCGTCGTTTGAAGCGCAAAGGGTTACCTGCAGCGGGTTGCATTGAACCTTGCGCTCGGTGCTGTTAACAGCAGTCATGACCATAGGCTTCAGGGAAGTTCGCAGGTTGGTGTAGACCGTGCCGCTGGTCAGCTTGTCCACAATTCCGTAGATCGATTGGGTTTGTTGATCAGACACGTCCAACGCGCCGAGCAAGCGCCCCGTTCCCACGAACACCATCGGCTTGCCGTCAAGCTCAGCCAACTCTGGACGCGTTGTGATGGGTTGCACCGAGCCACCGCTGTCTTTGGCTTGGCCCAGCAAGGTGGCTTCGCGCCCGGCGGGCAGCTCGGTGTCGTTCACGTCAAAGCGCCACACATTGCCCAGCATGTCGCCGCCGTAAGCACGCACTGCCATGTTGTTGACCGATGAATCGTCAATGAACACGTTCAACTGACCCAGGTTGGACGGCGTGGTGGCATCTCCTGCGCCCGTGGCAATCTTGTAAAGAATCAAGCCCGAGGCGGCGTCCAGCACGTACAGATACCCGCCGCCGTCACCCGGCGCGCCGGCACCCACCACGTTGTTGTAGCCGGAGGTGACCAGAACCACCCATTTCCCGGTTGCCAGTTTGGTAATGATGGGCTTGCCAAAGGTCAACCCAAGATGACAGTCCGATCCCGCGGTGCTGGCGTTATTCGCTACGAAACAGTTGGTGCTGTTGAACTTGAATTCCCACTTGGCCACCGGGTTCAATGGGTCGGTGATGTCGAGTGCGTAATAGCCCTTGCCTCCGGCGTTCAGACCGCCCACCAGCATGGTGCTCCACTGCGAGGTGGTCGAGTCGTAAACGTCGCCCACCACCGGTGTGCCATCGACATAAAACTGGTGCAACTTCGAGTAGTTTTTGTCGGCCAGCTTGTACAAATTAGGCAACACCGCAGACGGAATCACTGCCCAGGCTTCTTGACCGCCTAACAACGGATCGGCCAATGATTCCTTGGCGTGGAACGCATGCAGCATGCCGTCATTGGCCGCGACGTAGACCATGGGCGTGCGGCTCGATTGAAGTGCTTTGAAAGCGTCGTAGCCTGCGTCCAGATAAGTCGCGCGGGGCCCTTTCACGTAGACCGGCTGGGCGCCGATGATGTCGCCAAGCGCTGACGAGCGTTTGCGGTAAAGCTTGGTCTGCCCACCTGACACAACCTTTTCGCCGACCCGGAAACCTTCCAGGCCGCTTTGACCGCGCAAAAAGTTCACCAAGTTGGCCCCAGCCGCACGTTCCTGTTGGCCGCCCGTGCCGGAAGACATCGACAGGTAGTGACTGAAAAGCGCCACCTCAGACGAATCGAAATTCAACAACTCGCTGGCGTTCAGCCCGTTGCGTGGGCTGCCGGTGGGCACGCGGTTGCTGTCGCAGGCGTAGCTGTTGGCACTGAAATCGACCAAGCTGGTCGTCGTACCCGGGCGCATGAGGTAGATCGTGCGGTTGTCGCATGCCGCACCGATCTTGGTGGCGAGCCGCGACTGCGCCGACCAGGCAACGGTTGTGGAGATCTGGCCTGTGGTCAGGTCGATGTCGCTGGCCGTCACATCGCCAGTCCAGTCTGCGGTCTTGTAGCTCGACACGAAGGCCACGTTATCGCCGGCGACGGGCTGCGAATTGGAGACACCGGCAGACGCACCTGCGGCGTCTACCTTGTCAACTCCAGCCAATGCCTCGGCCAAACCAGCCACCAGCGTGTCTGAGTCGCTTGCGCTGAAATATTCGCCACGGCCGTTCACAGCGGTGTGCCAGAAATCGTCAATGGCCCGTGGGTTCTCCCACGCACCGTAGTTGCCTGGACCAGCGTTAACTGCTGAATCAGGCCACAGCGGCCAGCTGATGGCACCAGAACGCAACTTGCCAAAAACAGTTGTGCTGTCGATCGACGTTTTGTAATCAGGGGCGTAGGTGAGGGTTCCAGAGA
>JBBRGA010000012.1:0-39411 GCA_038241115.1 Burkholderiales bacterium
TCAACCTGAAGCGCTGGCCGCGCGCGCCAAAGCCAACGGTGTCGAGTTGTGGGCACTGACCGACCACGATGAGATTGACGGTCAAAAGCGCGCGTTGGACGCGGCCATGAACATTGGTTTGCCGTACCTCACCGGCACTGAAATTTCGGTGACTTTTGCGGGCTTGACGGTGCACATTGTTGGCCTCGGCTTCGACGCCTCCAGCCCGGTGTTGCAGGCCGGCCTGGAAAGCACCCGCAGCGGCCGTGATGTGCGCGCTCAGGAAATGGGCGACGGTTTGGCCAAAGTGGGAATCAAGGGCGCTTATGAGGGCGCCTTGCGCTATGTGAGCAACCCGTCTTTGATTTCGCGCACACACTTTGCGCGTTACTTGGTAGACAGCGGCGTCTGCTCAGACACGCACGAAGTGTTTCGCAAATTTTTGGTGGAAGGCCGCCCCGGCTTTGTGCCGCACCGGTGGGCCGCTTTGGGCGACGCGGTGCACTGGATCACCGCAGCGGGCGGCATTGCGGTCATTGCGCATCCCGGCCGCTACAAGTTCACCGCGAATGAAGAGTACGCGCTGTTCACCGAATTCATGGCTCACGGCGGGCAAGGCGTCGAGGTCATCACCGGCAGCCACAACAGCGCCGACTTCGTCCGCTACACCGACACGGCGCTCGAGTTTGGCCTGATGGCTTCGCGCGGCAGCGACTTCCACAGCCCCGCTGAAAGCCGCATCGACTTGGGCAGCCTGCCCGTGTTGCCTGGCAAGCTGACGCCGGTGTGGGAGCCGCTCGCAGACCGTGTACATTTTCCCGCGATCGCAACTGACGCGTCACCTGCTCCTGCTCTTGCTCCTGCTCCTGCTCCTGCTCCTGCTCTTGCTTCTGCGTCTGGTTCAGCGCCTGAGTTGCCACAGCAGAACTGAGCGCTGCGTTGGCCTCATGACCACAATCAAGGCATGCCAAAAGCGATCACCATTCACCCGGACAATCCGCAGCACCGCTTGTTGCTGCAAGCCGCGCAAGTTCTGCACGACGGCGGCATAGCGGCTGTACCCACCGATTCCAGCTACGCCTTGGTGTGCCGCCTGGACGACAAGTCCGCCGCCGAAAAACTGCGCCGCATCCGCGGGGTAGACGACAAACACCACCTCACCCTGCTGTGCCGCGACTTGAGCGAATTGGCCGCCTACGCACGCGTCGACAACAAGCAGTACCGGCTGCTCAAGCTGGGCACGCCGGGGCCTTTCACCTTCATTTTGGAAGCGACCAAAGAAGTACCGCGTCGCGTTTCGCACCCATCGCGCCGCACCATCGGTTTGCGCGTGCCTGACCACACCATGCTGCAAGAGTTGTTGACTGTGTTTGGCCAGCCGCTGCTCAGCACAACCTTGATCGCGCCGGGTGATACCGAACCCATGAACGACGCGGAAGAAATTCGCGACCGCTTCAAAGGCCAACTTCAAGCAGTGGTCGATGCCGGCGCATGCGCCATGCAACCCACCACGGTGGTCGACCTGTGCGGCGACGACCCAGTGATCGTTCGAGTCGGGCGCGGCGACCCCGCTGTGCTGGGTTTGACGGTCTCGGTTTGATGCGCTCAGTTTTGAGCGTTCAAGATGGCGTCAAGGCGCCGGCTGTGCAGGCTTTAGAGCCGACACCACGCGCTGAGCGCTGAAACCCACCTGCGGTTGGCCGCGCACCACGATCACCGGTGTGCCAGGTGCGAGCAGCGCTCGATATTGCGCAGCGCAGGCGACGTCGCGTTCGACAAAGCACTCGGTAAAGGGAACGTTTTGTGCGGTGAACCAGGCGCGCGCTTTCTCGCAGAAGACGCATGTCACCGAAGAAATCATTTGAATGTCACCAGGCTTGGCCCTGGCCGCCGCGTCATGGCCCAAACTCCGCGCCGACCACATCTGCAGAACCTGCGTGGCGCTCCAAACCGCCAGCAGAATCAGCGCCAGTGAACCAAAACGGCGAATCAAGGCAGCGTTCATCAGGACAACTTCAGGCACCGGCCGCGATGGCAGCCGTGACAACAATTTCAATGCGAAAGCCGGGCTGTGCCAGCGCCGCTTGCACCGTCGCACGCGGCGGCGCATCGCCCAGCGCCACCCAGTCGTCCCACACTGAGTTCATGCCCGCAAAGTCAGCCATATCGGCCAAAAATATCTGCGCCATCAGGATGTGCGCTTTGTCGGTGCCGGCTTCTTGCAAAAACTTGTCGATCATCGCCAGCACCTGCGCCGTCTGGCCTTCAATGTTTTGCGTCAGATCGTTCGGCACCTGCCCCGCCAGATAGACCGTGCGGTTGAAAACGGCCATTTCCGACAATCGGTCGCCGACATGAAATCGTTTCAATCCTTGTGTCATTTTTTGCCCTGATGCCGAGTGTGTCTGCTCTTGTAAAGCGGCTGTGCCGTCGTTGCAGCGCCTGCTTTCTGCCCCAGGCGGCTTTCGGTGCCTGTGAGCAATTTCTTGATGTTGGCGCTGTGCCGCCAAACCAGCAACAAGCCCATCAAAACCGAAGCCCAAGCCAGCGGGCCGCCGCCCCAGATCAGCACTTGATAAAACGGCGCGAACACCGCTGACACTATCGACGCCAGCGACGAGTAGCGAAAAAAGAACGCCACGATCGCCCAGGTGGCCAGCGTCGCCAAGCCCAGCAAAGGGTTGAACCCAAACAACACACCGGCAGCTGTGGCGACGCCTTTGCCGCCTTCAAACTTGAAGAAAACCGGCCACAGGTGGCCCAGAAATGCAGCAAGCCCAACCAGCGCCATCGTGCCTTCTTCCAAACCAAACGGCGCGCCAAATTGGGCCACGCACCAGACCGGCAAGAAGCCCTTCAGCGCATCCAGCAGCAGCGTCAACACGGCCGCCAGCTTGCTGCCGGAGCGCAGCACATTGGTGGCGCCCGGGTTGCCCGAGCCGTAGCTGCGCGGATCGTTCAAGCCCATCAGGTGACTGACGATGACCGCGAAAGAAAGCGAGCCCATCAGGTAGGCGGCCAAGGTGGCCAGGGCGGGAGCAAAACTTTGCATAAGCGCTTGCATTTGAAGGAACCAATGAACTAGCGCTGCGATGTTTTTCCGCCCGGTGGCGGTGGCGGCCCGCCGATGGCGCACTGCACAGGCCGCGCACCCAACAGCGTGACCAAAACTTTGGGATCAACGCCCACCAAATAGCCGCGCTGACCACCGTTGATGAAGATCAGCGGCAACTCGAGCACGGTGCTTTCGACATAAACGGGCATGGCTTTTTTCGTGCCAAATGGCGAGGTGCCACCCACCATGTAGCCGCTGTGGCGCTGGGCCACATCCGGTTTGCAGTTCTGCACTTTTTTGACGCCGATTTGGCGCGCCAAATTTTTGGTGCTGACCTGACAGTCGCCGTGCATCAGCACGATCATCGGCTGAGCGGCGTCGTCTTCCATCACCAGTGTTTTGACAACCTGGTGCTCGCTGACATCGAGCTGGCGCGCCGATTCGGTGGTGCCGCCATTTTCAACATAGTCGTACAAATGCTCGCTGTAAATCACCGCGCGCCGCTTCAGCAATTGTGTGGCCGGGGTCTCGCTGGCGTGGTCTTTTTTGCTCATCAGATGCACATGAAATTTACTGCGCGGGATCGCGAATCTTCCAGCGTACGGCGTCAATCTCGGCCAACAACTCCGCAGGCAAAACAGTTCCCCAAGCGTCGATATTTTCGTCGAGTTGCGCCTTGGTGGTCACGCCAATGATGGTGCTGGCCACACGCCAATTGGTGTAGCAAAACGCCAGCGCCAAGGCGGTGGGCGTAAGGCCGTGTTTGCGGGCCAGGGCGTTGTACAGGCGGCCCGCCTCGAAGGCTTCGGGGCGATTCCAGCGCTGCGCTTTGAAGGCATCGAACAACGACAATCGGCCGTCGGCTTTGCCGGTGTCGTCGTACTTGCCGGTGAGCACGCCAAAACCCAAAGGCGAATAGGCCAACAACGACACGCCTTCGCGGTGCAGGGTTTCGTCCAGGCCGTTGTCTACCGTGCGGTTCACCAAGGCGTATGGGTTTTGCGTGCTGACGATGCGCGGCAGTCCGTGCTGCTCGGCCAGCTTCACAAACTCGCTCACGCCCCAGGGTGTCTCGTTCGACAAACCGATGTGGCGCACCTTGCCGGCTTTCACCAACCCGCCCAAGGCCTCGAGTTGCGCATGGATGGAAGTGAAGGCTTTGTCTTTGGTGGGATCGAAATACAGCGGCCCGAAAAGTGGCGCGTTGCGGTTGGGCCAGTGAATTTGGTAAAGGTCGATCACGTCGGTTTGCAGCCTTTTGAGGCTGGCATCACAAGCCTGGACAAACTCGGCAGGCGTGACGTTGGCACTGCCGCTGCGCACCCAGTCCATGTTGCGCGAGGGCCCGGCTACTTTGGTGGCCAACACCACTTTCTGGCGCACGCCGGGACGGCTGGCAAACCAGTTACCGATGATGACTTCTGTAGCGCCATAGGTTTCGCGGCGCGCGGGCACGGCGTACATCTCAGCGGTGTCAATGAAGTTGACGCCGCGCGCCAGCGAATGGTCCAGCAGTGAGTGCGAAGCTGCTTCACCGACCTGCTCACCAAAGGTCATGGTGCCCAAGCAAATGGGGCCAACGCTCAGGTCGCTGCGTCCCAATGGAACGCGCGGAAACTCTTTGGCTGAAGTTGTGTTCATGCGCTCAAGTTTAAGGCGGCGCCCGACACGGCTTGACATGCCAACGCCTCTGAGGCGTTGGGAGTTGCCTACGGTTCGGTTGCAGTCACAGACACGCGGTCGGTGCGACTTCGAGCTTGCTGCCCAGCGAGGCTGCCGGCGATCAAGATCGCCGGGAAAAAGATGAAGGAATTCATGAGCGCGTCCAGCATGGCCAGTGCAACGAGGGTGGCCAACAGCAGGGGCATGGCGTTGGCTTGCCAACCCGATGCAAGTGGTGCCTCCCAGGCCGCGCGCAGCGCAGGCCATAGAACCGACCCGAAACAAAGCACCAGACCCACCGCGCCAAACTGCCCCAGCAGCAGCATGGCCAAGCCCCACGGCCGCGTGCTTTTGGCGCGCCACCAATCCCACTGCGCCGATCCCACGACCGGATTCGCTCTGATTTCCGCGAGCAGTTTTTGGTCTTGCGAGATTCGCCAGGTGAAGGAGCCGCGACCCGCCGCACGGAACATGTTCACCACGCTTTGACCCCACGCCGTGCCCTTGCCGATGTGATTGATGGGAATCACACCAGACGCATAGACCGCGGCGCTGAGCGTGATGGTGCCCATCGTTATCAGGACAACGAGCCGCGTTCGCACGAATTGGCTGCTCGACAGCAGCATGACGCCAACAATCATCAACAGCAGCGACCCGATCGATTGAGCCGCAACGGCCATCGACACAGCAACGATTGCCGCCACCAGCGCGATTTTTCGGGAGCGACCAGGCGGCAACGCTGCGCACCGCCAAACGGCGACCAGAGCGCACAGCGATACCCACATTCCAAACTGGTTGCCATGCTCAAAAAAGCCCAGTGGTCGAAATCCAAAGTAGCGCTCGGCGCCGTCTGCCCTGAATGGGTGGACCTCGTATAAAAACCCGTAAGCAACAGGCCCCATCAACCCCTCGTAAAGGCTGAACGGCAGGCAGGCCAGCGCGGAATAAGTCAAAGCCCGCAACATCAACCATTGGCCCTCGGCGTGCGCAAAGTACAGCCGGGCCAGCAACCACGGCAAGCCCCAGCAGCCCAGCAGGTAGGCAGTGGAAACAAACCCAGCAGGTTGAGGGTCAGCAACGACCACAAGCGATTGCACCCAAGGCCAGGCGCACCACGCCAGCATGGGCGCGTCGGCCAAACGCGGCCTGAAAGCGAAAAGCGCTTTGGCATCGAAGACCGCTGCGCCACAAAGCGCTGCGAAAGGCGCAACCCACGCCTTTGTCAACAGCATGTTTGATGAAGTCGCTAGGCCCGTGATCCAGAATGGAAATATGGATTCGGCCGAGCCTGCGGGATAGTTGCCAACAGGCAAGAAAACCCAGCCACTCAGCAACACTGCGAGCGTTGCCACCGGTGGTTTGAGGGCTTTGAAAGCACCGATTGCCAAAATGAAAAAACCGATGAAAACCGCGGTGACTTCAAGGTGCATGGTTTGAGTGGAAGGCGATCACACCCTTTGCAGACTCAGCGACGACTGAGCCCTGGCCTCTTCCTGCAGCCGCAACACGCGCCGCTGCACTTTGCCGGTGGTGGTCATGGGCAGCGCATCGATGAACTCGATTTCTTTGGGGTATTCATACGGTGCCAACTGGCCGCGCACGTGGGCTTGCAGTGCTGCCACCAATTCGTTGCTGGCCGCGAATCCCTCGGCCAGCACCACATAGGCTTTGACCACTGCCCCGCGTTCGGCATCGGGTTTGGGCACGACCGCGGCATTCGCCACGGCAGGGTGTTTGACAAGGCAGTTTTCAATCTCACTGGGGCCGATGCGGTAGCCCGCGGCTTTGAACAAATCATCGCTTCGACCCTGGTACCAAAAATAGCCGTCGGCATCGATCACCGCCTTGTCGCCCGTGCGGCACCAGCTGTCAGCGCTGTCGCCCGTGAACTTGCCAAGCGTGGCGGCTTCGTTTTTCCAATAGCCCAAAAAGAACACCGGATCCGCATCGCCGTGGACGTCTCGGCTGTGTACGGCCACATCGCCTGGCATGCCGGCATTGCACGGGAAGCCGTCGTCATCTATGACCGCGATGCGGTGACCCGGGTAAGGCTTTCCCATGCTGCCGGGCCGCGCCGGCCAAAGTCGCGCGCAGTTGCCGACGATGTAGTTGATTTCGGTTTGACCAAACATCTCATTCACGGTGACGCCGAGTTGCTGCTCGCAGTAATTGAAAACCGCGTCTCCGACGGCTTCACCGGCACTCATGACGGCTTGCAACGTCAGCCGATAGCGGGTTCTTGGCGCGGGCACCGCTTTCATCATGGCTTTGAGCGCAGTGGGAAACAAAAAGGTGTGGGTGACCGCGTGACGCTGCATCAGTTCGAAGGCCACCTCGGCCGAAAAGCGGCCTTGGAAACCAACGATTTCGCGACCGAAATAAAGCGTCGGCAGCAAGGCGTCCATCAAGCCACCGGTCCAGGCCCAATCGGCAGGCGACCAGAACACAGCGGAAGATTCGATGCGTGCATCAAACGGGTCAAAGCCAAACCAGTTCTGGCTGGCGACGAAGCCTGGCAAGTTGCCGATCAGCGCTCGGTGCGCAAGCAACGCACCCTTGGGTTGGCCGGTGGTGCCGCTGGTGTAGATCAGCACTGCCGCGTCATCGGCTTTGGTTTTCACCGCGGCAAAGCGGGCCGATTCACGGGCCAGCGAGGTGTCCCAATCGATGTCCCCCTGGCCGCAAGCCAAACCCACCGCCAGCACCGTACGCAGGCCGGGGCAGTGCGCTCGCGCGGCCGTCAATGGCGCTATGGCGCTCTCGCAAACGATGGCCACGCACGCCTCGCTGTGGTTGATGCGGTACGAAAGCGCCTCAGGACCAAAAAGCATGGACAAGGGCATGGCCACCGCACCGAGCTGGTAGATGGCCATGTGCGCCACGGCGGCCTCAAAGCGCTGCGGCATCACCACAGCCACCCGGTCACCACGCACCACGCCCATGCGGCGCAGGGCGTTGGACAAACGGTTGGCGGCTTGCTGCAAGTCGAGATAGCAGTGGTTGCGGCGGCTGCCGTCCTCATGCTCATAGCGGATGGCAATGGCATGCGGCGTCTGTCGCGCCCACCTGCCGCAGCACACCTCGGCGATGTTGAAACACACGGGGACTTGCCAGCGAAACCGGCGGTGAATGTCGGCGTGGACGTCGTTGATGACCTGATTGGATTGCATGGTGATAAAGCTTAAGCGACGGCCCAGTGCTGCCGATAAACCCACGTCAGCGGTCTTCGCAGCTTGTCAACTCAACTCAACTCAACCCACTTCATTCATCCCACCATGCAGTTTTCTTCTCTTGCCAGCCTTAAACACCACGTCAGCGTTGGCGTGCCCTTGCCTTTCAACGTGCGCGACGCCGATGAAACCCTGATGCTGGCGCGAGGTCAGATCGTGAGCAATGTCACGCAAATGGAAGCGCTGTTCAAGCGCGGCGCTCTGGTGGACATGGCCGAACTTCCCGCTGCGGTTTTGGATGTTGCGTCTGCCCTGCCAAGCCAGCTTCCCAAACTTTGGACCCAGTGCTTTGACAGCGTCTTTCAAACCCTGAAAAACTCGACCGCGCCCGGCTTTGCAAGCGCCCTGGACGAAGCCTGCCCGCCTGTGTTGGCCCTGATTGAGCGCGACCCCGATTTGGCGGTTTTCCAAGTACTGCGCCAAAGTGGCGCGGCCAACTTCGAGTACGGATTGACGCACTCGATGCACGCCGCCATCACGTCTCTTCTGGTGTCACAGCGCCTGGGTTGGAGCGGTGACGAGAGCAAGCGCGCCTTCCAAGCCGCGCTGACCATGAACGTCGCCATGCTCGAGCTGCAAGGCACTTTGGCGGTGCAAAGCTCGCCACTCACTGACGCGCAACGAAGCGCCATTCATGACCACCCGCTGGCCAGCGTGGCCATGTTGGAGCGAGCCGGCATCACTGACACCGACTGGCTTGCCGCCGTGGCCCAGCACCACGAAACGGTTGACGGCAGCGGATACCCCAAAGGCTTGCGCGAGCCCACGGAGCTGGCCACGTTGTTGCACCGTGCCGATGTCTACACCAGCAAGCTCAGCCCCCGTGCGGGTCGCGAAGCGCTTGCAGCCGATCTGGCCGGTCGGGCCATGTTCATGCAAGACCCGGGGCACCCCATGAGCGTGGCCTTGGCCAAGGAATTTGGCATCTATCCACCGGGCTGTTTTGTGAAATTGAATTCGGGCGAAATTGCCGTCGTGGTCAAACGCGGCGCCAACGTCATGGCGCCTTGGGTGGCCGCCTTGACGAGCGCCAACGGCGTGGCACTTCGCGAACCCTCGCGGCGCGACACCTCCATCAAGGAGAACGCCATTGCCGGTGTGGTGGCTGAGAAAACCGTGCCGGTGCGTGTCAAGGTCGAGCAGCTGATGGAAATCAACTTCGGCTGAAGTCGAATCAGTTCAACGCGCCGCCAATGAGGCCAGGGCGTCGCCGCTGAGCCGACAAATGCGCCAATCCGTCAGGACCACGGCACCCAGGTTTTCGTAGAAACCGATGGCGTTTTTGTTCCAGTCGAGCACGCTCCAGTCAAAGCGACTTTGGCCGCGCTCTAACGTCAACTGCGCCAGCCGTGTCAGCAGTGCGCGCCCTATCCCCAAATGTCGGTGCGACGGCTTCACATACAGGTCTTCGAGGTAGGTACCGGGCTGCCCCAGAAAAGTGGAAAAGTTAGTGAAGAACAAGGCGAAGGCCACCGGCGCGCCGTCTGCGGTGGCCATCCAAGCTTCTGCCACCGGTTTTACGCCAAACAAGTGAGGCCGCAATTTTTCGGGCGTGACCTGCAACAGATGTGCAAGGTTTTCATATTCGGCGAGCTCCCGAATCATCTGAACGATGGCCGACAAGTCGGATGGCTCAGCAGGTCTGAGGCTAAACGGTGGAGTTGAGTTCATCTGGAGTATTTTGATGTGCACCAACGCGGCACCGAAGCGTGGCTGTCTCGGGAAGGACAAACACTCTCGAGGCGCACTTTTATAGTCGGCTGATGAACTCAACGCCCTATATCGCGCGGCGCACCAGCCGCAGCCACTTCATCTCGGCACGCAGCCTGCGCCACCATGTGCTGCAGTGGGGCGAGCCGAGCATGGTCACGCCCGAGCGCCCTGCCTTGGTCATGCTGCACGGCTGGATGGACGTGGCGGCATCGTTCCAGTTTGTGGTGGACGCGCTGCACACCGAGCGTTTGGTGCTGGCGCTGGACTTCCGCGGCTTTGGACTCACCGAAACACCTGCCGCTGACAGCTACTGGTTTCCCGACTACCTGGGCGACTTGGAGGCCGTGCTGGACAGCCTGCTGCCCGAGCAGAAATTCGACCTCCTTGGCCACAGCATGGGCGGCAATGTGGCCATGCTGTACGCCGGCGTCAGGCCCGAGCGCATACGCAAGCTCGTCAACCTGGAAGGCTTTGGCTTGCCGGCATCAACGCCCGCGCAGGCGCCCAAGCGCTACGCGCAGTGGCTGAATGAGCTGAAAGCGCCCCTGGAACTGCGCAGTTACGACAGCCTGGAAGCCGTGGCCAACCGGCTGCGCAAAACCAATCCGCTGTTGCCCGAACACCGCGCGCTGTGGCTGGCGCAGCACTGGTCTCGTCAAGTTAAAAACGCTGACGGCAGTCTTGGGCCTTTTGAGATTTTGGGTGATGCGGCGCACAAACGTGTGAATCCCGTGCTGTCCCAAGTGCCTGAGGTGCTGGCGGTGTGGAAGCAAATCTCAGCGCCCGTGTTGTGGGTGGAAGGTGACCAGACTGACGTGAGCCGCTGGTGGGGCACGCGCTACACCAAGGCCGAATTTCACGAGCGGCTCAGCGTGGTGAATCAGGTTGAAAAAAGAATGCTGTCACCCGCCGGCCACATGCTGCACCACGACCAGCCCGAGGCCTTGGCGGCCTTGTTGGAAGCGTTTTTGTAGCGCGACAAAAACGCAGCCCGGAAGCGCTGGAAGCGCCATGAGAAAATCAGGCTACCAACATTTGAGAGCTTGAAATCATGGACGTCGAACACATCAATGCCATAGGCAACCACATTGCCGATCTGACACAGCGCACGACGGCTCTTCGGGGGTATCTTTGACTACGACCGGAAAGCCCTGCGCCTGAACGAAGTCAACGCCGCTTTAGAAAATCCCAAGGTCTGGGACGAACCCAAACGAGCCCAAGAACTGGGACGCGAAAAGCGCACGCTCGACACGGTGGTTGAGACCATCGACCACCTCACCAGCAATTTGTCCGACAGCACCGAGCTGTACGACATGTCAAAAGCAGACGCCGATTTCGACGGCCTGATTGCTATTGAAGCCGATGCGGCAAAGCTGGAGACCATCGTCGCCCAGCTTGAGTTCCGCCGCATGTTCAACAACCCCGCCGACCCGAGCAACTGTTTTGTGGATATCCAAGCCGGCGCTGGTGGAACAGAGGCCTGCGACTGGGCCAGCATGCTGCTGCGCCAGTACCTGAAGTACTGCGAGCGCAAAGGCTTCAAAACCGAAGTGATGGAGATGAGCGACGGCGACATCGCCGGTATCAAGAGCGCCACCATCAAGGTCGAAGGCGAGTACGCGTTTGGTTTGCTGCGCACGGAAACCGGCGTGCACCGCCTGGTGCGCAAAAGCCCGTTCGACTCGGCCGGCGGTCGCCACACCAGCTTTGCGAGCCTGTTTGTTTACCCCGAAGTGGACGACTCTTTTGAGGTGAACATCAACCCCGCCGATGTGCGCACCGACACCTACCGAGCCTCTGGCGCAGGCGGTCAGCACATCAACAAAACCGACTCGGCGGTGCGACTCACCCACCTTCCCACCGGCATCGTGGTGCAGTGCCAAAACGACCGCTCGCAGCACCGCAACAAGGACGAGGCCTATCAAATGCTGCGCTCGCGTTTGTACGAGCACGAAATGCGCATACGCATGGCGGCTCAGCAAAAGCTGGAAGACACCAAGACCGATGTGGGCTGGGGCCATCAAATTCGCAGCTACGTGCTCGACCAAAGCCGCATCAAGGATTTGCGCACCAACTTTGAGGTGTCGGCCACTCAAAAGGTGTTGGACGGTGACCTCGATCCCTTCATCGAGGCCAGCTTGAAGATGGGCGTTTGAGCTGCATGCGCTCCAACAACAAGGCCTTGTTGTTCGACCTCGACGGCACGTTGATTGACAGCATGCCGGCCCACGAGCAAGCGTGGATCACCTGGCACCAGCGACACGGCGTCGCTTTGGACGCCGAGAGTTTTTTTGCAGCCACGGCTGGGCGCACCAACATTGAAATACTGCGAGACATGCTGCCCGGTCGGGCGCTATCGGAGTACGAGGCTTGGGAAAACGAGAAAGAGTCTCTGTACCGAGAGACGGCCACGCAAAGCTTGGCGCTGATCGCAGGCGCTCGCGATTACCTGCTGCAGGCGCGAGCGATGGGTTACAGCTTGGCCATTTGCACCGCGTCCACGCCCAAGAACATGGCACTGGCCTTCAGCAAATTCGGACTCGACGCATTGGTGCACACCGTCACCAGCCCATCTGACGGACTGCGCGGCAAGCCGCATCCCGACATTTTTTTAGAAGCCGCCAAGCGCCTGAATATTTCACCGTCAAGCTGTGTGGTGTTTGAAGATGCGCCTTTGGGAGTAGAGGCCGCGCGGCGCGCTGGCATGAATGCCGTGGCGCTCACCACCACCTTGCCCGCTGCGGCGTTCACCAGCTACAGCAACTTGATCTGCGTCGAGGCCGACTTCAACGCCGTCAGCCCGCCCGATATACTGGTGACACGCAAACCAAGGAGCGTGACACCATGAAGAGCATCAACGTGCGCGAGCTGCGGGCTTTGATTCCGAGTTTGAAAGCAGAGCTGGCTGCCGAGCATGAATTGCTGCTGGTCAGCAACGGTGAGCCGGTGGCGCGCATCGTTGCGCTTGCACCCGTGGCACCTGCGAAAAAGAAGCTGACTTCCATGAAGGCGTTTCGCGAGACCATGCCCATGATGAGAGTACCCAGCGAAGTGCTGATCCGCGAAGACCGTGATCGCAGATGAGTTCTGTGCGTATGAGCTTCGTTTATGTCGACACGAACGTGCTGGTGAAACGCTACATGCCAGAAGAGACTTCAAATGCGGTCGATAAATTCTTTGACCGCCCTGAGCACAGGTTTGCGCTGAGCGAACTTTGCCTGGTTGAATTTGAATTTGTGCTGGCGCGACGGCTTCGTGAACTCGGGGGGAAAAATTTGAAACCCGCAGATATTCGAATGCGGTTTGAGAATGATTTGCGCAGCGATTTCTTTGAGATGCAAAACCTCACTTCTTCGGTCCTGCTGCAAGCCAGGCGACTGATTTCCGATGCCACTGCGCCGCTGTCCACCTTGGACGCGTTGCACCTGAGCACGGCGTTGGAAATTTCTGCCGATGTGCTTGCCACCAACGACAAACAACTCGCCCGCGCCACGCGAGCCTACGGTTTGAAAGCCATCTCATTCACTTGACCCATCACTTGAAAATTTTGTTTGAATTTTTTTGTGAGTTTCTTTGAGCCCCTATGAATCGCACCGACACAGCCACCCTCATCCACCGCGAGAACTATGCGCCGCCCGCTTACTGGATCAAAAACGTCGACCTGACGTTTGACCTGGACCCGGCCAAAACGCTGGTCACCAGTCGCATGCAGGTCGAGCGCAACACCGCCACCGAGGTTCAGGCCTTGCGCCTGCATGGCGAAGACTTGAACTTGCTGCGCATACAGGTGAACGGCGAAAGCGTTTCGTTTCACCATGAAGACGACATGCTGGTGATTGATTCCTTGCCCGAAGGCATGTTCACGCTTGAGATCCGCAACACTTGCGCGCCCGAGAAAAACACCCAGTTGTCCGGTCTGTACACCTCCAACGGCGGCTTTTTTACACAGTGCGAAGCCGAAGGTTTTCGCCGCATCACCTACTTTTTAGACCGTCCCGATGTGATGGCGATTTACACCGTCACCTTGCGCGCTTCGAAAGCGGCATACCCGGTGCTGCTGAGCAATGGCAACTTGCTTGAGCAAGGCGATTTGCCCTTGGGCGTGAGTGGCAAGCGCCACTTCGCCAAGTGGCACGACCCCTTCCCCAAACCGAGTTACTTGTTCGCCCTGGTGGCTGCCGACTTGGTGGCACGCGAACAGAACATACGCACCCGTGCTGGCAAAGACCACCTGCTGCAAGTGTTTGTGAGGCGCGGTGATCTCGACAAAACCGAACACGCCATGAAGTCGCTGATTGCCAGCGTGGTGTGGGACGAAGCGCGCTTCAAATTACCGTTGGACCTCGAGCGTTTCATGATTGTTGCGGTGGGCGACTTCAACATGGGCGCGATGGAAAACAAGGGCTTGAACATCTTCAATACCAAGTTTGTGTTGGCCAATCCGGCCACCGCCACCGACAGCGAGTTCGCCGGAATTGAAAGCGTGGTCGGCCACGAGTATTTCCACAACTGGACCGGCAATCGCATCACTTGCCGAGATTGGTTTCAGCTCAGCTTGAAAGAAGGTCTGACGGTATTCCGCGATCAAGAGTTCAGCATGGACATGGTCCACAGCGCCACCGCGCGAGCGGTGAAGCGCATCCAAGACGTGCGTCAGCTTCGCCAGGTTCAGTTCCCAGAGGATGCGGGCTCGATGGCCCATGCGGTGCGCCCCGATGCCTACCAACAAATCAATAATTTCTATACCGCCACGGTGTACGAAAAAGGCGCCGAGGTTGTGCGAATGATGCAAACCCTGGTGGGCCGCGACGGCTTTGGCCGAGGCATGACGTTGTACTTCGAGCGCCACGATGGCCAAGCCGTGACCTGCGACGATTTCGCGCAGGCCATTTCGGATGCCAACCCCGATTCGGCGCTGGCCCAGCACCTCACCCAGTTCAAACGCTGGTACTCCCAAGCCGGCACGCCGGGCCTGGTTGCACGTGGCCATTTTGATGCCCCCGGCCGCACCTACACCTTGGAACTGGAACAGCAACTCTCAGGCGTCGAGCCTTTTGTCATTCCCATGGCCATGGGGTTGATGTCGCGCGATGGCAAAGCGATGCCGCTGCAACTCGACAGTGAAGCTGACTCGGTGGGCGTTGACCGCGTTTTGGTGTTGACCGAGCCCTCGACGTCCTTCACCTTCGTCAACGTGGACAGCGAGCCCGTGCCGTCGTTGCTGCGCGGTTTTTCGGCGCCGGTCAAATTGATTGACGACACGAGTGACGAAGACTTGATGACGCTGTTGGAACACGACAGCGACCCATTCGTTCGTTGGGAGGCAGGTCAGCGCGCCGCGTTGAACCGTCTTTTGGTGGCCGTGAAAAATCCAAACGCAAATGAAGCTTTGACGCTCGATCCCGCGTTTGTCGAGGCCATGCGAGCAGTGCTGCGTCACCCCAAGCTCGACGCTGCGTTCAAAGAATTGGTCTTGACGCTGCCCAGCGAGACTTACGTGGCCGAGCAACTCAGCGTGGTCGACCCACAGCGCATCCACACAGCACGCACGACGATGCTGACCCAGTTGGGGCAGGCTTTGCATGCGGATCTGGAGTGGGCTTACAGCGCGCATCAGCCCAGCGGTGCTTACACCCCAGACGCAGATTCCAGCGGCAAGCGCGCCCTGGCCAATGCCGCCCTGACGATGCTCTGCCGCAACGCCGCCGCAAGCGGTGACGCGGTGTGGCCCGGGCGTGCGTATCAACGCGTCAAGGACGCGGCCAACATGACCGACCGCTACGGCGCCTTGGCCGCTTTGGTGAACACGCACGCTGATCTGGCAGCGCCCGCCCTGACGTATTTTTACGGCTTGTTCAAGAACCAAGACTTGGTGGTGGACAACTGGTTCGCTCTGCAAGCCTCCGCGCCTGAACACGACGACCGTGTTCTGAACGCGGTAAAGCAGTTGCTGAAGCACGCTGACTTTTCGATGAAAAACCCGAATCGAGCACGCAGCGTTTTGGCGTCGTTCGCTATGCGCAACCCGGCCGCGTTTCACCGCGCAGACGCCTCGGGCTATGTGCTGTGGGCCGACCGGGTGATCGAGATGGACGCCATCAACCCGCAACTTGCGTCGCGCTTGGCGCGCAGTTTGGACACCTGGACCAAGTTGGCCGAGCCGTACCGCAGCGCTGCACATCAAGCGATCAGCCGAGTGGCAGCCAAGCCTGATTTGTCGGGCGACGTGCGAGAAATCGTCTCGCACGCGTTGGCGGCTTGAATTTCGAAACCGCACTGAGTCAAACCCAGGGCCTTCCAAACTGAACGCAGTCAAGGCAGGAACAAAGATGAAAAAAACGAATGCTTTTTATGCGCAATCCGGCGGCGTCACCGCCGTCATCAATGCGTCTGCATGCGGAGTCATTGAAACGGCACGCAAAAATCCCGGCAGCATCGGCAAGGTCTACGCGGGCCGCAACGGCATCATCGGCGCGCTGACCGAAGACCTGATTGACACCGGCAAAGAGTCAGACGCGGCCATCCGCGCGTTGCGCTCCACGCCGTCAGGTGCCTTTGGCTCGTGCCGCTTCAAGCTCAAATCGCTTGAGACCCACAAGCGCGAATACGAACGCTTGATCGCCGTCTTCAAGGCCCACAACATCGGCTACTTTTTCTACAACGGCGGAGGCGATTCGGCCGACACCTGTTTCAAGATCAGCCAATTGTCACAGGCCATGGGCTACCCGCTGCAAGCCGTGCATGTGCCCAAAACCATCGACAACGATTTGCCCATCACCGACTGCTGCCCTGGCTTTGGCTCGGTGGCCAAGTACGTGGCGGTGTCGGCCCTGGAAGCCTCGTTCGATGTGCGCTCGATGATGGCCACCTCAACCAAAGTGTTTGTAATGGAAGTGATGGGCCGCCACGCAGGCTGGATTGCGGCGGCCGGAGGCTTGATTGAGAGCCACGGCATACCGGTGGTCATCCTCTTCCCCGAAATTGAATTTGACCGCGTCAAGTTCCTGGCGCGCGTGGCCAAGTTGGTGAAGAACCACGGCTACTGCACCGTGATCGTGTCTGAGGGCTGCCACAACCCCGACGGCACTTTCTTGGCCGAACAGGGTTCGCGCGACGCATTTGGCCACGCGCAATTGGGCGGCGCCGCACCGGTGGTTGCCAACATGATCAAAGAAGCCTTGGGTCATAAATTTCATTGGGCCGTGGCTGACTATTTGCAGCGCGCCGCGCGTCACATCGCGTCCAAGACCGATGTGAAACAGGCCTATGAATTAGGCCAACGCGCAGTGCAGTTGGCGCTCAAAGGTCACAACGCCGTCATGCCGACCATCGAGCGCATCAGCGACGTGCCCTACAAATACAAAATCGGCATGGCCAATTTGGCCGACGTGGCCAACGTCGAAAAATTCATGCCGCGCGACTTCATCACCAAAGACGGTTTTGGCATCACCGACAAATGCAAGCGCTACCTGGAGCCGCTGATTCAAGGTGAAGACGCGCCGAAATACAAAAACGGCTTGCCTGTCTACGTGACATTGAAAAACGAAAGCGTGGCGAAGAAGTTGCCCGCTTTCAGGCTGAAGTAGGCCGCAAACTGCTGCGATAGAATTTATGGCTGCACAGATAGTTGTAAACGCCGGTGTAGCTCAGTTGGTAGAGCAGCGCATTCGTAATGCGAAGGTCGGGAGTTCGACTCTTCTCACCGGCACCAGGTTTTCAAGACAGGCACAGCCCGCGTCAACAAACAGGCCCAAGCGTCAGTATCAGTCTGAAGCTTGGGCTTTGTACTTTTAGGCTTTGTACTTTTACCAGTGGGATTTGCAACACGCGGCTTCGCTTTGTCCCACGTGAGCTTGCCATCAACGCGCCTGATTACTTTGCCGATGTACTCCAGATGAATCGCGCGACTCAAGCCCTGGCTACAAGCTTGGGGGCCACATCGGCATGGCGTGTGTTGCTGATCTTGATCGCCGGCGCCGTGGCGTATCTGGCGCTGATTCCAGCGCCGCCGGTGCTGATCGACACCGGCTGGGACAAAGCCAATCACACCTTGGCCTTCGGCACGATGGCATTCACAGCATTCTTGAGTTGCCGCAGGTCCAACGCAAAACGCTTGTTGCTGATGGGCCTGTTGTTTACCTACGGCGGCCTGATTGAAATACTGCAAATGAACGTTCCCAGCCGCTCAGCCGACTGGGCCGACTTGCTTGCCGACACAGTCGGCATTGCCCTCGGCGCAGCCCTTGCGTCCCTGTTACTTTTTGCGTTCAGCGCGGCACTGAAGCAAAGGGCTGAACGGTAGGCATCGCTACCTGTCGATGCATCCTGCTGGCTGCGACCGGCGCGTGGTCACCACCAGAGCCTAACCACCCGCGTTGGTTGATTCGACAGTTCACCCCCGTGGATGATGCGCCGCATGCAAAACCCTCAGGCGCTCGCGCGCCACATGCGTGTAGATCTGGGTCGTGGAGATATCCGCATGTCCCAGCAACATCTGTACGGCGCGCAGGTCGGCGCCGTGGTTCAACAAATGCGTGGCGAAGGCGTGGCGCAGCGTGTGCGGCGACACCGGCGTGTACACACCTGCGGCCAGCGCATGCTTCTTGATGATTTGCCAAAACATCTGCCGCGTCATGGCGGCGCCGCGCGCTGTGACAAACAAAGCGTCTGTGGACTGCCCGCCCAAGATCACCGCACGGGCCTGCGCCAAGTAGCGGAGCAACCAGGCGTGGGCTTCTTCGCCAAACGGCACCAAGCGTTCTTTGGCCCCCTTGCCGCTCACATGCAGGGCGCTTTCGCCCAACCCCATGTGCACGGTTTTGAGGTTCACCAATTCGCTGACGCGCAGGCCGCTGGCGTACATCAACTCCAGCATGGTGCGGTCACGCAAACCCAGCGGAGTGTCTGCGTCTGGAGCTGCCAGCAAAGCCTCCACCTGCGCTTCGCTCATGCTCTTCGGCACCCGCTGAATCTGCTTGGCCATCAGCAATTTGAGCGTTGGGTCGGCACTTAAAAAATGCTCGCGCAGAGCCCACCGGAAGTAGCGCTTGAAAACCGTCAAACGGCGGTTGCTGCTGGTGGCCTTGCTGCCCGCGTGGCGCGTGCCGATGTACTCGCGCAAATCGATTTCGGTTGATTCGTTCAGCGCGCGCTGCCTGTCAGCCGCCAACCACACCGCATACAGCTGGAGGTCGCGGCGGTACGCATCCAGGCTGTTGCGTGCCAAGCCGTCCTCGATCCAAAGGGCATCGACGAATCGGTCTATGGCATCGGTGCTTTGTTGAACAACAGACATCTTCTCAAAAGTTGGTTTCAAACCAAAAGGGAGTCCGAAGACTCCCTCTCAACATGCCGGCCAGGTGCGTTGGCTGGCTCAATCCAACGAGAGTTTTTGCTGCGCGACAACGTTCTTGTAAACCTCAAATTCCGCCGCAATTTGCGCCGCAAATTGTTCGGGCGTGTTCGCCACGATCAATGAGCCCGTGTCTTCAATGCGTTTTTTCACGGCCGGGTCTTCCAGCGTTTTCTTGACTGCGCTGTTGACCTTGTCGACCACTTCTTTCGACAAACCTTTGGGGCCGTAAATGCCGTAGTAGGCCATGCGGTTCACCGGCTCCAAGCCCACTTCTTTGAAGGTGGGCACATTGGGCAATTGGCTCAAGCGCTGCGGTGCCGAGACGACGATGGCAATCAAACGCCCGTCTTTGATAAAGGGCAGTGCCGACGGCATGTTGTCAAAAATCATCGGCACCTGACCGGCCACGGTGTCGTTCAAGGCAGGGCCTGCGCCACGATACGGAATGTGTGTGATGAAGGTGCCTGACAGGTTTTTGAACAACTCCATTTGGAGGTGACCGATGCCCCCTGTGCCAGAACTGGCGTACGAATACTTCCCCGGATTTTTTTTGAGTTCGGCAACGAAGCCTTTGTAGTCACGAGCCGGAAAGCTGGGGTGCACGGCAATCACATTGGGCGTGGCCGCCACGTTGATGATGGGTGTGAAATCGGTGATGGGGTTGTAGGGAATTTTTGGGTTGATGGCCGGATTGGCCGCGGTGGTCGACACCGTGGCCATGCCCAGTGCGTAGCCGTCAGGCGCCGATTTGGCGATCTCATTTGCGCCCACCGAGCCGCCGCCGCCGGCCTTGTTTTCCACGATCATGGTTTGGCCAAACGCCACGTTTATTTTTTCAGACACCACCCGCGCCACGATGTCGGTGGTGCCGCCAGGTGCGAACGGGACGACCAGACGGACAGGCTTGTTCGGGTAGGCCTGGGCCCACACGCTGCTGCTCGTGCCCAAGATGACGCCGAAGCCTGTGAAGACGGCAAACGCGTTATGGGCGATGGATTTTTTAAAAGACATTGCGTCTTCTCCTGAAGGGGGTGGGGACTCAAAAAACGTCTGGTTGAGGCGGCAACGAGTTAAAAAAATTCGCAAGCAAACCTTGCGCTGAGCTTACTTGACGAGCTGGTCAATTCACTCACGACCTGGTCGCAAGACTGAGCAACCCGGCTTTGAGTTTTGTGTCCACGGGCTTGTCGCCGATGAAGATTCGCAGCACGCCCGCATAGAAATCTGCGCCCACAACGGGCTGACCGATGACGGCACCATTCAGGCTGAAGACCATGCCCTTGCCTGGAATGAAGTCCAGTGTGACGACATCGCCTTTGCGGATTTTGCCGACGGCGTCGATGCTGCGATCAAACTGATCCATGCGATCTTTCAGGGCAGCAGCTTCGGCTTCGGTGGAGTTGCGCGGTATGCCCACGTTCACCGCCTTGGTGAATTCCTTGGCGTCCACCTCGAGCAGCATCTTGATTTGGATGCGCTTGGCACCTTGGACCGCCAAGACAGCCGCCGGCTTATCGGCCTTTTCGGTCATGTACAGCGCCGCTGCGTAGGCTTTGAACATCAGAACCGCCCGAAAGCCGATGCCGTTGAGCACCAGGTCGGTGTCAGCCACCCGAATGCGGTCGTCGAAGCGCTGGCCGTCAACTTCGGCAGCCGACACATTCGTGCTCAGCAGCGGCGTGAGAGTGAGCGCCAAAGTCAGCAGCATTCGGCGCAAATTGCATATTGAAAAAATCATGGTGTCATGGCAGTGAGCCTGAGTAGGTTGACTGTTCAACGGCAAAAAAGCATTTTGCGCTGACAGCCCGAACTCCGACCCCATCATGCGCGCGATGCGGCGGTGCTGATTCCCGCGACAAAACGCGGCCACAAGGCAACGGGCAGATCGTGGCCCATGCCGGGAATGACGTCAATTTCAGCGCCGGCGATTTTGCGCGCCAGGTCGTGACCAGCCTCCACTGGCACCAAGGGATCGGCCTCACCGTGCAGCACTTGTGTGGGTGCCTTGATGCGACCGAGCAACGCGGTTCGGTCGCCGTCGGCTGCGATGGCGATCATTTGACGCGCCGTGCCCTGAGGCCGGTGGCTGCGCCGCACTGACATGTTCAGGCGCTGAGTCAACCACTCGTCGGCCGCAGCGTACGCCGGGCTGCCGATGGCTTTGTACAGACCGACGTAATGCTGCACGATGCTGTCAACGTCGGCAGCTTTGGGGCGCGACATCAAAGCCCCGCGCGCTTTCATGGTTGGGCCGGGCAAGCTGCGGGCACCGCTGCTGGTCATCATCAGCGTCAGGCTTTTCACGCGCTTGGGGTGGCGCACTGCCATCTGCTGCGCAATCATGCCGCCCATCGAGACACCACAAACGTGTGCGCTGCTGATGCCCAGCGCGTCCAGCACACCGGCTGAGTCGTCGGCCATATCGGCCAGGGAATAGGCGCTTTCGACCTTCATTCGCATCATGTACTTCAGCGAATTCCAGCCCAGCGAAGGCACGCCGTGGTGATCGAACCCTTTGCTCAAGCCGATGTCACGATTGTCAAAGCGAATGACCCTAAACCCGCGCGCCACCAGGCTTTGCACAAAGTCTTCATGCCACGCGACCAGTTGCATACCCAGGCCCATGATGAGCAGCAACGGCTCGCCTGAAGCCGAGCCGTGGTCTTCAACTTCAAGGTGGATGCCGTTGCTGGGAATTTGCATGTGGTTCTCTGTCTGTGAAGTGTGCAAATCGAGCCGAAGCGGTCAGGTTCAAGCCGATGCTCATTGTTTTTCGCTAAATTGCAAAAACCAATGAGAACCGGTTCGGACTGAGGTGTCGAAGTCCTGCGTCGGCCTTCGATACCTCAGTCCGAACGGGGTGTGAGGTGCAAACGGGAACGAAATAAACCTCTCGTTCAAGCCCGCTTTGCCTCCGCCGGAAAAAACCATCTGCGCGCCCCGCTGGCGTCGAATCGCTTCCAGGCTTTGGGGTCTTGCGCCAAGCGGTCGGCAATTGCAAAGTGGGCCAGCGGATTCATGCCCATGCCGACGTGGCTGGCATTGACCTCGACGTTCTCGGTGAGCGGGCCTTCCTCGTCGATGCTGCACTGCCACGCCACGACGCCGTCGGTGCGGGAATAGATTGAGGTGGTGGGTACGGGCGGAGCCCGTCGAATTTGTTCTACCAAGTTGGGGTCGGTTTCGCGTTGACGGCTGACCATTTGATAAAACCGCCACGCGTTGGTGGCTTTCATGTTGCCGGTGAAAGGCGTTCCCAAAGTCACCACACAACGTGTTTGCGAAACCAGCGTTTTGGCAGTTTCGCGGGCATAGATTCCGCCCAGGCTCCAACCGATCAAGCTCACCGGGCGCTGGTGGCGCTTGAAGATGGCGTCCGCTTGCGCCTGACACGAACGCAGCACGCCTTCGCGCGGACCAAAGTTAAAGCCCTGCTCCCACGGGTAGGCCACATAGCCCAATGACTCTAAAAAACTTCGCAGCGGCGCGGTGCTGTAGTCATTGGCACCCAGACCCGGGAAAATCAACACCGGATGGCCGTCGCCTGACGGCAATTTGCGCATCCAAGGCATGGCAGCAATCGACGCTGCGTACTCCCACGGAGCCCTGCCCTCCATCAACATCAACCATAAATTGGGCGCCTCTACCGAGGCATTTGGAATGCTGACTTCGGTTGGCTTTTTCGAACGTTTAAGAGGCATTGCGCGAACTGCAAGTGGCTGTGCGCTGATGTTAGCTTTTGGTTCGCTTGGCCTTGGGTGAAACCGTCCTAGCGACAACCCTTGAGGCCGTCCGTTTTGACACGGTTTGCGGGAGGGATTCCGCGCTACTTTTCTCGACCGCGGGCAGCGCCTTCAACTCTTCGACTGCAGCTGCAATGTGCAACGCCAAATCATGCAGATGCGGCGCCGCCTGCGCGCAGGCAATCAAGCCCACATCCAAAGACTCGTTGTAGGTTTGCACCGTGATGTTCAGTCCCATGCCGTGAACCACGATAGACGTGGGGAAGTTGGTCAGCATCTTGGCCCCGGCCAGATAAAACGGAAAGGCCGGGCCCGGCACGTTAGAAATCACCACATTGGCGATGGGAGGAATGCGGTCGGCCACTTTGGCGCGGCCGTAAAGCGTGGCTGCGGTTCGCATCAACCACGGCACACCCAGCGACGGAAAGTCGGTGGGCATGAGGCTTTTCACGCTTCCCAAGTTGGCCTTCATCGCAGCACTCGCTGCCTTGATGTGGGCAACACGCTTCGCGGGGCTGGCAATGTGGGTGCCCAAATTCACCACCGTCATCGACGCTTGGTTGTTGGACGACGCGTCGCCTGCGGCGCGCAGTGATATCGGCACGGCCGCTATCAATGACTTGCGCGGCAGAGGGCCGTGCTGCAAAAAATACCGCCTCAGCGCGCCGCTGCACACCATGAGCACCACATCGTTCAAGGTCGCGTCGAATTGCCGCCGCAACATTTTCAGTTCGACCAACGGCAGGCTCACTGATGCAAACACCCGACCCGCTGTGACTGAAGCATTCAAACGCGTGCGCGGAGCCAGCATGAGGTTGCTGATTTGCGCTGCCGACTGGGGCGTTCCTTTAGCGGCGGCCACCACCTTGTCTGCGGCGCTTCCCGCAGTTTTGCGTGCCATTTGCGTCAGCGCGCCCACGCTGCCGGGTAAGGCTTTGGCCATGTTGGCGTACTGCTGTAATTGATTGACCAGCACGCTGCTGAGCCGCTCTGACATCGACATGGTCATGGCAGGCCGCTTGGCGCGCGGCTCGATCTTTACGTCACGCGGACTCGGGCCGGTATCAAGAATGGCGTTGGCCAGGGCGACAGCCGCTTGCCCGTCCACCGCGGCGTGGTGCAACTGGGTGTACAGCGCAAAGCGCTTGGTTTTTCCCGGGCCGGCTTTCAAGCCCTCGAACACATGAAATTTCCACAATGGGCGGCTGCGGTTGAGCAGCACGGTGTGCAGTTGGCCTATTCGCGCCTCAACGTCCTGCACGCTGGCGCCCTTGCGCAATTTGACGGCAACGATGTGTTCATTCAAATCGGGCTGCGCGTCCACCCACACCGGGTTGGTCAGATTGAGCGGCATTTTTTCGAGGCGCCGGCGCATGGCAGAGACCAACGGCAGACGCGTGGCAATGTGGGCGCGAATGTCGTCGACAAAACTGCCGGTGTAGTCGGCTGGCAGCTCGCACAAATGAAGCGCGCCGACATGCATGGGCATCTCTGGCGTCTCCATGTGGAGGAAGCTGGCGTCCAGGCCTGAGAGGTATTTCATGGGGGCGTCCAGTGGGCAGTCGTGCCGTGAATGCTAGGCCTCGAAAGCGCCCTGACGGCTGAGGGGAAGCACTGAGAATTTGCGACGCCGTCAGCTCAGAGGCCGCGCAAAGGATGTGCGAATGCCGGCCAAGGGCTCACAAAATAGGCCGCCACCATGTCAGGCGTGACATCTTCCAGGCGCGCCGGGTTCCAGCGCGGCGCGTGATCTTTGTCAACCGCCAAAGCGCGGATGCCTTCGACGGTGTCGTTGCTGGCCAGCGGCTGTAGGGCAAAGCAGTTGCGCACCAAATCGCGTTCCATTCGCAGGTCCTGCGCCAAGCTCATGGGCCGCGCGCGGCGCACTTGTTCCAGCGCCACGCACAGCATCAAGGGCGAACGTTTGCGAAGTGCCTGCAAGGTGTGAGCCGCCCATTCAGAAGCATCGGCTTCAAGCGACGCGACGATGCGCGCCATGTCGGCGTGGCTGAAGTGCACATCGATGGATGCGCGGTGCATGCTGAGTGCGGGCGACGGTTTTTCAAGCGCGCGCGCGTTCACCGCTGCCACCACTTGAGCGGCACTGTCCATGGGCTGATCGGTCAACGCCTCGATCAACGTCGGCAAGGCATCGACCGGCACGTACACGTCGGCCAAACCCCAGGCAATGGCATCCCCTGCGCCCAAGAGCTGGCCCGTCAAAGCCAAATACTCACCCACAGCGCCGGGGCAGCGCGATAAAAAGTAGCCTCCGCCCACGTCCGGGAAAAGACCGATGTGGGTTTCGGGCATGGCCAGTTTGCTGCGCTCGGTGACGACACGAATTTGCGCGCCTTGGCTGATGCCCATGCCACCGCCCATCACCACGCCGTCCATCAACGCCACATACGGTTTGGGATAGTTGTGAATCAGGTGATTGAGGCTGTATTCCTCGGTGAAAAAGTCTTCCAGGCGCGCATCGCCAGCGTGAGCCGCTTGATGGAAAAAACGAATATCGCCCCCGGCGCAAAAGGCAATGCCCTTGCCCGCCTGGGTGGCACCGCGGATTACCACCGCGGTGACTGCAGCGTCGACGCGCCATGCCAGCAAGGCGGCAGTGATGTCGCGAATCATGCCCAGCGACAGAGCATTCAGAGCCCGCGGGCGGTTCAAGGTGAGCAGGCCGATCTGGCCGCGCACTTCAGCGATGACATCGCCTTGTCCGACGTGGCTTTGGACGATGTTTTGTTCGGTGCTCATGTGCTTCCCTTTTTTACCGATCGCATTCCAACAATCTCATTGGTGGCCAAGGTGAGCAGCACCACCGATCCGCCGAGCAGGACCTGATCAGACGGCCGCTCATGGCTTATCCACCACACCCAAGCGATGCCGAACACCGTTTCCAACAGCGCAAGCAGCGAGATCTCAGGCGCAGGCAAATGGCGCGCCAGGCGCACCGCCAACGCGCAAGGAATGGCCAGCTGGAACACGCCCAAAAATGCAAGCCAGCCGAGGTCGCTCACCGAGGCGCGAAAAGGCAAAGCGAACGGCAAGACCACGACAACAGAGATGAGCGCCCCAATGAACAATGCGGGCACCAAGTCCACCGTCTTGCCGCTGCGCTGCAACAAATTCCAGTTGATGGCGGCGGCAATGGGAACGGCCAACGCGACCAGCGTGCCCACCAGATGCTTGGGATCAGCGCTGAGGCTGTGCCCGTACATCCAGGCGATGCCTGCTCCGGCCAACGCGATGGCCACCCAAGTGCGGCGCTGCACCGCGTGACCCAACATAAAGCGAGCCAACACGGCCGTCACCAACGGCGAAATGCTCATGGTGATGAGCACGTTCGCGACCGTGGTCAGGGTGATGGCCAGCATGAAGCAAGTGAACATCACGGCCCACATCAGGCCCGACATCCAAAGCGTTTTACCGCCCTTGCGCATGGTCTCAAAGGCGGCGCGGCCTTCAGTGACGGCAAAGAACAAACCCAACGCCAGCAGCGTGAAGGCGCTGCGCCAAAAGGTCACTTCAAAGCTGGCCGCCGACTGCAGCTGCCGCGTCACCAAACCTGCGCTGCTCCACATCAGCGTGACGAGCAACATGCCGACAACTGCGCGGCCGTGGCTGAGAGCCAAGTGCTTGCTATCGGACAGTGCGATCAATCGCGCGAAGCCTTCTTGCGGTCATGCTCTTTCAAGTGACGTTTGCGCAGTCGGATCGACTTGGGCGTGATTTCCACCAGCTCATCGTCGGCAATAAATTCAACGGCCGTCTCTAGCGTCAGGATGATCGGCGGCGTGATTTTGATCGCCTCTTCCTTGCCCGACACCCGGAAGTTGGTGAGCTGTTTACCGCGCACCGCGTTGACGATCAGGTCGTTGTCGCGGTTGTGCATGCCCACGATCATGCCTTCGTACAAAGGGTCACCGGCCTTCACAAACATGCGGCCACGGTCGTCCAGTTTGCCCAGCGAATACGTCACCGCTTCGCCGTCGTCCTGGCTGATCAGCACGCCATTTTTGCGGCCTTCGATCTCGCCTTTGTAGGCTTCGTAACTGTCAAAAATATTGCTGATGAGCCCGGTGCCGCGTGTCATGTTCATGAATTCATTTTGGAATCCAATCAGGCCGCGTGCAGGAATGCGGTACTCCAAACGCACTCGCCCGGTGCCGTCCGGTTCCATGTTCACCAGCTCGGCGCGGCGCTCGCCGAGCGCCTGCATCACCGCGCCTTGGTGTTGATCTTCGACGTCGGCGGTCACGAGTTCAATCGGCTCGTGCTTCTCACCGTCCACTTCGTGGAACACCACGCGCGGTTTTGAGACGGCCAGCTCGTAGCCTTCGCGACGCATGGTTTCCAACAAGATGGTCAGGTGCAATTCACCGCGGCCCATCACTTCAAAAATGCCGTCCTCGTCGGTCTCGGTCACCTTCAGTGCCACGTTGGATTGCAATTCGCGGTCGAGGCGGTCCTTGATCTGGCGGCTGGTCACGAACTTGCCTTCGCGCCCGGCCAGGGGTGAGTTGTTGACGCAAAAATTCATCGTCAAAGTCGGCTCGTCCACTTTCAACATCGGCAGTGGCAGCGGGTTCTCGGCGCTGGTCAAGGTCACCCCAATTCCGATGCCTTCAATGCCGTTGATCAGCACGATGTCTCCCGGGCCCGCTTCGGTAGCTTGTTTGCGCTCAAGACCTTCGAACTTCAGCACTTGGTTGACGCGCGCTTTGAACGGTACGCTGTCAGGTCCGCTGTAGACCATCACCTCTTGCATCGGCTTGAGCGTGCCTTGGTTGACGCGGCCAATGCCGATCCGGCCCACATAGCTTGAATAATCGAGCGAGCAAATTTGCAATTGCAAAGGATCGTCGGGGCTGCCTGCGTGGGCGGGCACGTTTTCCAAGATCGCATCAAACAGCGGGGCCAAATCAACGCCGCCGTAATTGCCGTTTTCGCCCTGTGTCAAGGTGGCCCAGCCGTTCAGGCCAGAGGCGTAAATCACAGGAAAGTCGAGTTGCTCTTCGGTGGCACCGAGCTTGTCAAACAAGTCAAACGTGGCATTGATGACGTAGTCCGGGCGCGAACCAGGACGGTCTACTTTGTTGATTACGACAATGGGCTTCAAGCCCAAAGCCAAGGCCTTCTTGGTCACGAAGCGCGTTTGCGGCATAGGGCCTTCCACGGCATCAACCAGCAGGAGCACGCTGTCCACCATCGAGAGCACGCGCTCGACTTCACCGCCAAAGTCGGCGTGGCCTGGCGTGTCGACGATGTTGACGTGCGTGCCCTTCCATTCCACGGCGCAGTTCTTGGACAGGATGGTGATGCCGCGTTCCTTTTCCAGGTCGTTGCTGTCCATCACGCGCTCGGCTACTTTTTCGTTCTGGCGGAAGGTGCCGCTTTGACGAAGCAGTTGGTCGACCATGGTGGTCTTGCCGTGGTCGACGTGGGCAATGATGGCAATGTTGCGGATTTGGCGGGTCATGGTGCAGCTTTCTCTATGGCGCTCTGTGGCGCTCTATTGCGATCTATGGCGATGGGTCTGACGTATTAACTTTTTTGCTGGGAAAGAAGGCCTTGCACCTCCAACGGACTCAAGAGCCTGGTCGAGATCAGTTCACCAGCGGCAATAAAGCCGCTGCCTAAAAATGCTTTTTCGTCCGGACCGTAAACGCGCACTTGGGGCGTATCAGCCAGAGTGGGCAAACGACGTCGCACGCCGCTCAGAAATCGGCCTGCGTCTTCCTCGTCCAAGCGCAACACGGGCCAGTCGGCCAGCAGCATGTCAGCCGCAGCCAAAGCCGAGTCACGTTCCAATTCGGACATGGCCGCAAGCGCTTCCAGCGTGACAGCGCCCTCCAAATTCAACGGCCCGCTGCCCGTGCGGCGCAAGCCCGAAAGGTGCGCGCCGCAACCCAGCGCCTCGCCAATGTCCTCGGCCAAGGTGCGGATGTAGGTGCCCTTGGTGCAGTGCACGTCGAGCGTCCATATGTCATCCGCACCGCTGACGATGGTGATGCTGTGAATGGTGATGTGCCGCGCTTCGCGCTCTACTTCGATGCCCGCGCGGGCGTATTCGTAAAGCGGTTTGCCGTCGCGCTTGAGCGCCGAATGCATGGGCGGAATTTGGCTGATGGGGCCAGTGAAGCGCGCGCAAGCTTGTTCGACTTGATCAAGCGTCACGTTGACTTCACGGGTCTTCAGCACGTCACCTTCGGCGTCGGCGGTGCTCGTGGTCACGCCCAATTTCACAGTGGCGAGGTAGCGCTTGTCAGCGTCCAAACTGATCTGCGAAAACTTGGTCGCAGCCCCAAAACACAGCGGCAGCAAGCCGGTGGCCAGTGGATCGAGCGTGCCGGTATGGCCCGCTTTCTCGGCGCGATACAGGCGCTTGGCTTTTTGCAAGGCGTCGTTGCTCGACAGACCGATGGGCTTGTCTAGCAGCAGCACGCCGTGAACGGCGCGCTTAGGCACGCGAACGCGCTGTGCGGCTGAAGTTGCTGTGTGTGCGGCGGCCAACGACACGGCTCAATCTTCTTTGGCGCGCGTGGAATTGGCTTGCACGATAAGCGCATTCAACTCGGCCGCGCGCTCGGTGGTGCGGTCAAACTTGAAGTGCAGCGTGGGCACGGTGTGAATTTGCAGCTTCTTGAAAAGGCTGTTGCGGATGAAACCGGCTGCCTCATTCAATGCAATTTCAGATTGCTGCGGATCGCCCACCAACAACGAGAAAAACACATTCGCATGTGCGTAGTCCACCGTCACGTCCACCGCATGGATGGTGACCATGCCAATGCGCGGATCTTTCAAGTCACGGATCAAACCAGCCACGTCGCGCTGGATTTGGTCGGCTACTCGGAAACTTCGGTTGGGAATGCTGCGTTTGTGTTTCATTGTTTTCTGGCGGGCTGTCCAAAAACAAACCCCGCCTTCTTTGCGGAAGGCGGGGTCTGCATTGGTGAGCAAAGCCGCCTTACAGGGTTCGAGCCACTTCCTTGACTTCGAAGAATTCGAGCGCGTCGCCTTCTTTGATGTCGTTGTAGTTCTTCAGTTTGATACCGCACTCAAAGCCGGTTCCCACCTCACGAACATCGTCTTTCAAGCGACGCACCGATTCGATTTCGCCGGTGTAAACCACCACGTTGTCGCGCAGCAAGCGGAAGCGCGCGCCGCGTCGCACCAAGCCCGACAAAATCATCGAGCCGGCCACGGTGCCAATCTTCGACGCCACAAACACCGTGCGAATCTCGGCCGTGCCGATCACCTCTTCGCGCTGCTCTGGTGCCAGCATGCCGGTCATGGCCGCCTTCACTTCGTCTACCGCGTCATAAATGATGTTGTAGTAACGAATGTCGACACCGTTGTTCTCGGCCAGCTTGCGTGAACCCGCATCGGCGCGCACGTTGAAGCCAATGATCACGGCCTTGGACGCAATGGCGAGGTTGATGTCGCTCTCGCTGATGCCGCCCACCGCGCCGTGCACCACTTGCACCCTGACTTCGGGCGTACTGAGCTTGACCAACGACTGCGCCAACGCTTCTTGTGAGCCCTGCACGTCCGCTTTGATGATCAGTGCCAGCGTTTGCGCTTCGCCTTGACCCATGTTCTCGAACATGTTTTCCAGCTTGGCGGCTTGCTGACGCGCCAGCTTCACGTCGCGGTACTTGCCCGAACGGAAAGTGGAAATTTCACGTGCGCGGCGCTCATCAGACAACACCATGAACTCGTCACCCGCCTGCGGGACTTCCGTCAGGCCTTGGATCTCTACCGGGATGGACGGGCCTGCCTCAGTCACGGCTTTGCCGTTTTCGTCGAGCATGGCGCGCACGCGGCCGTAGGTCGACCCGGCCAACACCACGTCACCGCGCTTGAGCGTGCCCGACTGGATCAACACCGTGGCCACGGGCCCGCGGCCTTTGTCCAAGCGCGCCTCGATGACCAAACCTTTGGCCATCGAGTCTTTCGGCGCGCGCAGTTCCAACACCTCGGCTTGCAGCAAAATTTGCTCTAGCAAGTTGTCCATGCCCTGTCCGGTTTTGGCCGACACCGCCACAAACGGAGACGGGCCACCAAACTCCTCGGGCACCACCTCTTCAGCCACCAGCTCGCTCTTCAGGCGTTCCAGGTTGGCCCCGGGTTTGTCGATTTTGTTCATCGCGACAACCAACGGAACACCGGCTGCTTTCGCGTGGGCGATGGCTTCCTTGGTTTGCGGCATCACGCCGTCGTCGGCTGCCACGACCAGGATCACGATGTCGGTAGCTTTGGCTCCGCGCGCACGCATTTGCGTGAACGCAGCGTGGCCAGGAGTGTCGAGAAAGGTAATCATGCCGCGCGGCGTATCGACGTGGTAGGCCCCAATGTGCTGCGTGATGCCACCCGCTTCACCCGCTGCCACTCGGGCGGTGCGGATGTAGTCGAGCAGCGACGTCTTGCCGTGGTCAACGTGACCCATGACGGTAACGACAGGCGCACGCGGCAGCATTTCGTGAATGGACTCGGCTTCAGAAGAGTCCTCTTCCAAAAATGCATCTGGGTCGTCGAGCTTCGCCGCAAAGGCGGTGTGACCCATTTCTTCCACCAAGATCATGGCGGTTTCTTGGTCGAGTTGCTGGTTGATGGTGCACATCTGGCCCAGCTTCATCAATTGCTTGATGACCTCAGACGCTTTCACGCTCATCTTGTGCGCCAAGTCGGCCACGCTGATGGTCTCGGGCACGTGAACTTCTTGCACCTGAACTTCCGAGGGAGCAACGAAGGTCGACACCGAGCCATCGGTTCGCTCGCCGCGGCGACCGCCGCGCGGTGCGCGCCAACCCGGACGTGCACCGCCACCGGTGCCACCGCCGGGGCCATCGGTGCGCGGTTTGATGCCACGCTTCTTCGCGTCATCGGCCCAACTGGACGACAACTTTTCTGACTTGACTGATTTTTTATCCCCCGGCTTGGCCACGCCAGCCGCAGGCGCGGCACCCGGTGCGCCTGCCACCTTGTGAATCGTGCCCTTGATGGCTTCGACTTTGGGCGGCTCTTCAACTTTCTTGGCAACAGCCACCTTCTTCGGCGCATTCATCATGGCGCGGATGGCTGAAGCCTCATCCTCGGCGGCCTTGCGGCGTTTGGCCAAATCAGCCGCCCGCACTTTCTCTTCGTCGACCACATCCGCAGCTTTGATCACGCGCAGCGCAGGCTTTGCCGCTTCTGCTGGGGCTGCCAAAACAGGCGCTGCGGCGGCGGCCACCGGTAACGCCGCGGTTTGATTAGCGGTCTGACTGGCGGTCTGACTGGCTGTTTGTGCTGTCGTCTTTGTCTTTGGTGCCGAAACAGCGAGCGCCGCGTCAGCAACGGCCTTGGCCGCCACTGCCGCGGCCGCCTCTGTGGCTTCAACTTGGCGTGCCTCAGCGGCTTCGCGCTCGACTCGCGCCTGTTCTTCGCGTTGCACGCGTTTTTCTTCCAACTCAGCTTCCTGCCGACGGAACAACTCGGCCTGCTGTTGTGCCTCAAGCTCGCGTCGCTCCAGTTCAGCGGTGTCGATCACCGGTGTGTCTTCGACCTCGGGCACGCCTGGTGTGTCATCGCGCTTGATGAAGGTGCGTTTTTTTCGAACTTCCACTTGAATCGTGCGAGCCTTGCCGCTGGAGTCAGCCTGCTTGATCTCACTGGTGGACTTGCGCATGACTGTGATTTTCTTGCGCTCTGTGCCCACGGTTGTACCGTGCGAGACGCGCAAGAAGTTGAGCAGCCGCTCTTTGTCAGAGTCGGTCAATGCATCGTCCGTCGACGCTTTGCTGACACCGGCTGACTGCAATTGCTCAAGCAGTGCGGTAGCGGGGCGTTTCAGCTCAGCGGCGAATTGGGCGACGGTGGTCACAGCCATTGGTAAATCCTTGGGTAGCGGGGTCTTGCAAAAAAATTTGAACTTCTAGAGCGTTTTCAGTGCCGTCTGCGGGAGCGTTTTTAATCTCGCCCACAACGCAGACTCAACACGTCAAAACAGCTGTCAGGTGGTGAACCAGTGTTCACGCGCCTTCATGATGAGCGTCTTGGCATGCTCTTCGTCGATGCCGGTCATTTCTGTCAGCTCGTCAACCGCCAAATCGGCCAGGTCGTCGCGCGTATGAACGCTGCTTTGAGCCAGCGTCGCGATCATTTCTGGCGTTACGCCCTCGAGATCGCGCAGGTTTTGCGACACATCGCTCACCTGTTCTTCTTTGGCGATTTCCATGGTCAGCAACGCATCCTTTGCACGTGTGCGCAACTCATTCACGGTGTCTTCGTCGAAGCCTTCTATTTCCAGCATTTCCTGCATCGGAACATAGGCAACTTCTTCGAGACTGGCAAAGCCTTCACCGATCAAGATGTCTGCCACTTCAACGTCGACGTCGAGTTTTTCGACGAAGAGTTTGCGAACGCTGTCGCTCTCCACAGCTTGCTTCGCTGACGACTCTTCAGCCGTCATGATGTTGATGCGCCAGCCCGTCATCTCAGACGCAAGGCGCACGTTTTGACCGCCGCGCCCAATGGCAATGGCCAGGTTTTCTTCGTCCACCACCACGTCCATGGCATGACGCTCTTCATCCACCACGATGGACTGCACATTGGCCGGCGCCAGCGCGCCAATCACAAACTGCGCCGGGTCTTCAGACCACAAAACGATGTCTACGCGCTCACCGGCCAACTCGTTGGTCACGCCGTTGACACGTGAGCCGCGAACGCCGACGCAGGTGCCGATCGGATCGACGCGCTTGTCGTGCGACTGCACCGCAATCTTGGCGCGCGAACCCGCATCACGGGCGCACGATTTGATCTCCAACAAGCCTTGCTCAATTTCGGGTACTTCTTGCGCAAACAGCTCGATCATGAAACCCGGCGCGCTGCGCGACAACAAAATTTGCGGCCCGCGCAGCGTGGGGTCCACCTCTGCGATGTACGCCCGAACGCGGTCGCCCGAGCGCAAGTTTTCTTTTGGAATCATTTCACTGCGACGCAGGCGACCTTCGATTCGACCCTGTTCGACGATGACGTCGCCTTTGTCCAAGCGCTTCACCGTGCCAACAAAGATTTTTTCGCCGCGCGACAAAAAGTCAGTCAGCAACTGCTCGCGCTCGGCGTCGCGGATTTTTTGCAGGATGACTTGTTTGGCAGCTTGCGCGCCGATGCGCCCAATCGACACCGAATCCACCGGCTCTTCGATGTAATCGTCCACCTCGATGTCGGATATCTGCTCCAGCGCCTCGAAATGCAATATCTCAGAGTCGGGCAACTGCAAACCCGCAGAGTCGGCCACCACGTGCCAGCGGCGGAAGGTTTCGTATTCACCGGTGTCGCGGTCGACAGACACGCGCATGTCCACCTCGCCGCCTTGCAGCTTTTTGGAGGCGGAAGCCAAAGCCGATTCCACCGCGCCGAACACGATTTCGCGTTCCACGTTTTTTTCGCGTGAAATGGCATCTACCAGCATCAACAGTTCACGATTCATTGCTTCCGATCTCCGTCCAACTCGACATTTGCACTCAACTGCTTTGGTGCCTGAGCACCGGCGTCAGTTGCGGCCGGCGCAAACCGCCTGCCCTTGAAATCAACCACCGGCACAAGCCGGGCTTCCTTAACCTCTTCCAGCAAAAAGTCCAAAGCTTGCTCGGCTGCCGGAGCGGGCTTTTTGGTGCCCTTGGGCACCACCACCTCCGCAGCGACCAATACCAGTCGCCAACCTTCAGCCAAACCCTCTTGGCTGCCCTGCTCTGAACCGCCTAACGTCAACCCGTTAAGCAACACGCCTCGATATTTTTTGCGGCCCTGAAACGGAAGCTTCAAGGTCAACTCAATCTGTTCGCCCACAAACCGCGCGTAGTCAGCCGCTTTCTTCAGCGGCCTGTCCAAACCCGGGGACGACACTTCCAAACGCTCGTACGCACAATTTTCAACTTCCAAAACGTGCTGCAACTGGCGGGTTACTTTTTCACAGTCTTCAACCGTAATCACCGCCCCCGCGCTTCCGGAGGAATCTTGCACATGGTCGATAAACACCCGCAGCAGGCCCCTCGGACTGCGCTCGGTGTCCACCAAGTCGTAGCCCAGGCCAGTCACTGTGGTTTCAACCGTGTTTTGCCAGGTCATGTAGCGAGAAGTTGAAACTGATCAGTAAAAGTAAATCGGCCAAAAAAAAAGGGCTTGAGATATCAGCCCATGTCGTTTCTCTGGAAAACCAGCATTGTACTGTGAGAGCGGCGTACAGGCAAGGCCAAGAACTGTCAAGTACCTCTAATTCGGCTTCTTGAGCAGGCCATCACGCATTGCTGATGTGCCGAACCTGGGAGTGAATCGCGGACGCCTGCGAGCAGTGGCCCGAGGCTGGAGGAAGGCATAAAAGCTCGCGTGCCAAAATCAAAAGCACACTTGGATCAGGAGATCAGAATGGAAATGCGCGCAGGATTTTTGGCTGGGAAAAGGTTGTTGATCACTGGTGTTCTGTCCAACCGCTCCATCGCTTACGGTATTGCCCGTGCCTGCCACCGCGAAGGCGCTGAGCTGGCATTCAGCTACGCCGGTGACCGATTCAAAGATCGCGTCAGTGGCTTCGCCGCCGAATTCGATTCCAAATTGGTGTTTGATTGCGATGTGGCCGAAGACGCCGCCATAGACCGCGCCTTTGCCGAACTGGGCGACGTGTGGCCTGAGTTCGACGGCTTCGTTCACTCCATTGGATTTGCGCCTAAAGAAGCCATCGCTGGCGACTTTCTGGAAGGCTTGTCTCGCGAAGGCTTCCGCATCGCCCACGACATTTCCAGCTACAGCTTCCCGGCCATGGCCAAGGCCGCGGCACCTCGCTTGCGTCAAGGTGCCGCGCTCCTGACCCTGACGTATTTGGGAGCAGAGCGCAGCGTGCCCAACTACAACACCATGGGTTTGGCCAAGGCTTCGTTGGAGGCCAGCGTGCGCTATTTGGCCACCAGCTTGGGGCCCAAAGGCGTGCGCGTGAACGGCATTTCGGCCGGGCCCATCAAAACGCTGGCAGCCTCGGGCATCAAGGGTTTCGGGAAAATACTGGACGTGGTGGAAAAAAACTCGCCGCTGCGGCGCAACGTGACCATCGACGATGTGGGCAACGTGGCAGCGTTTTTGATGTCTGACCTCGCAGCCGGTGTCAGCTCGGAAATCACTTATGTGGACGGCGGCTTCAGCCACGCCATGACGGGTGGGTCTGAAATGGCCTGAAGGCGGTTTTTCGGACAGTCAAGCCTGCTTCACGCAGTCCACAAAATACTTCCGCGCAGCGCCCTCGCCTTCGTCTTCCACCAAGCCGTGAACATCCGTGTCAAAACCGGGGAACGCAGCGTTGAACAAGCGTGTGAACTTCAAGAAATCAACGATCTTGCGGTTGAACACTTCACCCGGAATCAACAGCGGAATGCCCGGCGGGTAAGGCGTGAGCAGCGTGGTGGTGATGCGCCCTTCCAAGGCGTCGATTTCAACGCGCTCGGTGTTGCGGTGCGCGATGCAGGCGTAGGCGTCACTCGGCTTCATGGCCGGCTGCAGCTCTGACAAATACATCTCGGTCGTCAAGCGCGCGATGTCGCCTTTGGCATAAGCCTCGTGGATGCTCTGGCACAAATCAGCCAAACCCATCCGTTCGTAGCGCGGGTACTTGGCCACAAATTCGGGAAGCACTCGCCACATCGGCACGTTTTTGTCGTAGTCGTCTTTGAATTGCTGCAACGCAGTGACAAGTGTGTTCCAGCGGCCCTTGGTGATACCGATGGTGAACATCACGAAAAATGAATACAGGCCCGTTTTTTCCACCACGATGCCGTGCTCGGCCAGGTACTTGGTGACGATGCTGGCCGGGATGCCGGTTTTCGCGAACTTGCCCGACATGTCCAAGCCCGGCGTGATCAGCGTGCTTTTAATGGGATCAAGCAAATTGAAGCCTTCGGCCAGGTCGCCGAAGCCGTGCCACTTTTCACCGGCCTTCAGAACCCAGTCGCTGCTTTTACCCACCCCTGAAGCACACAGTTTGTCGGGGCCCCAGACCTTGAACCACCAATCGCGGCCAAACTCTTTGTCGACCTTGCGCATGGCGCGGCGGAAGTCCAGCGCTTCCAAAATGCTTTCTTCCACCAAGGCCGGGCCACCGGGCGCTTCCATCATCGCGGCGGCCACATCGCACGAGGCAATGATGGCGTACTGAGGGCTGGTACTGGAATGCATCAGGTAGGCCTCATTGAACAGATGCCGGTCCAATTTGCGTTCTCTTGCGTCCTGCACCAACACCTGTGACGCCTGGCTGATGCCGGCCAGCAATTTGTGGGTGGACTGTGTGGCAAACACCAATTGGTCCTTCGGCCGCGGGCGCTTTTTACCCATGGCGTGGAAGGTGCCGTAAAACTTGTGGAACGCGGCGTGTGGCAACCAGGCTTCGTCAAAGTGCAAGGTGTCAACGTAACCGTCAAGTGCCTGCTTGACGCTTTCGGTGTTGTACAAAACGCCGTCGTAAGTGCTCTGCGTCAAGGTCATGATGCGCGGCTTGACCTTCTTCGGATCGACGCCTTTCAACAAAGGATTGGCGGCGATCTTTTTGCGGATGGTCTCCGGCGAAAACTCGCTCAACGCGATCGGCCCGATGATTCCGTAGTGGTTGCGCGTCGGCCGCAAAAAAACCGGCACCGCGCCGGTCATGATGATGGCGTGCAGGATGGACTTGTGGCAGTTGCGATCTACCACCACCACGTCACCCGGAGCCACCGCGTGGTGCCACACCATCTTGTTGGACGTGCTGGTGCCGTTGGTCACAAAAAAGCAGTGATCGGCGTTGAAGATGCGCGCTGCATTGCGCTCGCTGGCCGCGATGGGGCCAGTGTGGTCGAGTAACTGGCCAAGTTCTTCCACCGAATTGCACACGTCGGCGCGCAACATGTTTTCGCCAAAAAACTGGTGAAACATTTGGCCCACCGGGCTCTTCAAAAATGCCACGCCGCCGCTGTGGCCAGGGCAGTGCCATGAGTAAGAACCGTCCTGCGCGTAATCCATCAGCGCTTTGAAGAATGGCGGCGCCAGAGAATCGAGGTAAGTTTTGGCCTCGCGAATGATGTGGCGCGCCACAAATTCAGGCGTGTCCTCGAACATGTGAATGAAGCCGTGCAACTCGCGCAACACATCATTTGGAATGTGCTGCGAGGTGCGTGTTTCGCCGTAAATATAGATGGGAATATCAGCGTTCTTGAAGCGAATTTCAGTGATGAATTTGCGCAGGTTCAAGACCGCTGGGTCCAGCTCAGGGCCGGGCGTGAACTCTTCATCGTCGATCGACAAAATGAAAGCGCTGGCGCGGCTTTGTTGCTGCGCAAACTGGCTTAAATCGCCGTAGCTGGTGGCACCCAGCACTTCAAAGCCTTCTTTGACGATGGCGTCGGCCAATGCGCGGATGCCCAAGCCCGAGGTGTTTTCCGAGCGAAAGTCTTCGTCGATGATGACGATCGGAAATCGAAAACGCAGCATGGCAATCCTTGCAAAAACGGTGAGGTGAGAAAGCAGAATTTCTGAGAGCGCGAAGTGTAGGGCCGCACTTGATTTTGATGATCGATTCATGACCCGGGCCTACACTGCGCGCGCGGCTTGGACACACCGCTCGTCGCACCCAAGAACGCGCAAAAGAACGCATCGAACGCCTCAGCCCACCACGCACCCGAGAAAGTCATGGATATTTCAGCAAGCAGCATGTGGTGGACGGCAGCCGGAGTGGCCGTCGCCATCGAACTGTTGACGGGCACTTTTTATCTGCTGATGGTGGCCCTGGGCTTGGCCGCGGCCGCGCTGGCGTCGCATGCAGGCTTGTCCGGATCGGCACAAATCTGGACGGCAGCTGTCGTGGGCGGCGGCGCCACTGCGCTGTGGCACTTCAAACGCGCCAGCCACCCGCGCTCGGCACCCGTGCGCGAGAACCGCGACGCCAACCTCGACATTGGTGAGCGCGTCATGGTGCAAGCCTGGGGCGCCGACGGCACCGCGCGCGTGCCCTATCGCGGCTCGGTGTGGACAGCCAGACTGCGCAGCGGTTGCACACCGCAACCCGGCGCGCACACCGTGTCTGCTGTGGAGGGCAATTGGCTGGAACTGACACCCTCGTCATCCGCATCATCCGCATCGCCATCTTCAAACTCAAACTGAAAGCGCTTCATGGAAATTGCCATCGTCATTGCGGTCATTGCCGCTATCTTCATCGTTCAAACCTTCAAAATCGTGCCTCAGCAAAACGCCTGGGTCGTGGAGCGTCTGGGCAAGTACGACCGCACCCTCACACCGGGCTTGAAATTTGTGGTGCCGTTCATCGAGCGCGTGGCCTATAAACACTCGCTCAAGGAGGTGCCGCTCGATGTGCCCAGCCAGGTTTGCATCACCAAAGACAACACCCAACTGCAAGTGGACGGCATCATTTACTTTCAGGTGACCGACCCGATGCGCGCGAGTTACGGTTCGAGCAACTACATCTTCGCGATCACCCAACTGGCGCAAACGCTGCTGCGCTCAGTCATCGGAAAAATGGAGTTGGACAAGACTTTTGAAGAGCGCGACCACATCAATTTGGCCGTGGTCGCGTCACTTGACGAAGCCGCCGCCAATTGGGGCGTGAAGGTGCTGCGCTATGAAATCAAAGACCTCACGCCGCCCGCAGCCATC